>NZ_CP022657.1:2735000-3080000 GCF_002243515.1 Tumebacillus algifaecis | reverse complement strand
GCCCACCTCAAGATAAGACTTCCCACACGGTCAACGTGGTAAGACCCCTTGTAGAAGACAAGGTTGATAGGCTGGAGGTGGAAGCGCCGTGAGGCGTGTAGCTGACCAGTACTAATCGGTCGAGGGCTTATCCTAAGTATGTCCAACACTCACAATTATTTTCGCATCCAGTTTTCAGGGAACATCCTTTGCCGATGTAGCTCAGTTGATAGAGCAATCGATTCGTAATCGATAGGTCGCAGGTTTGAGTCCTGTCATCGGCACCAGTTACCAATGCGGTCATGGCGGAATTGGCAGACGCGCAAGATTCAGGTTCTTGTGGGGGCAACCCTGTGGAGGTTCAAGTCCTCTTGACCGCACCAGACTAAAAAGCCCGCTCCTTTTGGAGCGGGCTTTTTGCATGGAAGTAGAAAAAAATAAGGAAAAGGCCTTGTCGTCAAGCAAGGCCCTTTCCTTATTTCCAATGAAAGACTATGGAAACGATCCAAGTAACAAATCCGATCAAGAGCAAGGCGATAAATACTTGCGAATAGGGTATCACATAGTCAAAAAGCATTTTTGTTAAAAAACTTGCGAAAAGTTCTACTCCCCCGACCCAGATCATGATGGATGCCAGGGAACGTATGGTTTGTCGGCGCACCTGACAGACTCCTCTCTTTATCCAAACAGATGGACATACGATCATCAATTCTATTTTTCATCATACACCTGATAAAAGTGCAACCTCAATACGTCATCGTCTTAATCTTTGACAATTCTGTGCCTGCTGCATTTCTTACCATCTATCACTCAACATGAAGAGATAGGCGAACGGGAATAGTAGGGATATGCGGGAGGGATTGAGCATGGAGAACAAACATGCGCAGGGCAAGACACGCCGCACAGAACGCGTAGTGCAAGACAATCAGCAAATCACGCTGGACGATCGGGTGAGCGTGTTGAGCGAACAGGTGGAGCGGCTCGCCATTCATATGGAGAAGGCGAATTTTGCTGACTATGTGCAACTGCTCAATCGGCCAAGGCGGATGATTTTCTATAGTCTGGTGGGCGGTATTGCACGCGGTGTCGGGCTCGGTATTGGCTTTTCCGTTCTCGGTGCGACTTTGGTGTACCTGTTACAGAAATTGCAACTGTTGGGCTTGCCGTTAATCGGGGACTATATAGCTGAACTCGTGCGCATTGTGCAATCAAATCTAGGTAATCCGTACGTACGGTAACGGTAGGAAGTCGTAAGATCTGTTAGAACAGGAGGGGCTCCCATCATGAATCTCACCACCGAACAACTGAGACAGCTGCGTTCTAAACTTGAAGATGAGATGTCTGACATTCTCCAGCGCTTAGACGAAGACGATGCTTACCAAATGAGAAATTCGTTAATGGATACGACCGGCGAGCTGTCACTTTATGATAACCATCCGGCTGACATCGGTTCTGAGGTGTTTGAAAGGGGGAAAGACCTCGCCTTGCGGGACGCCGATAGTTTGCGTATCGAGGAGATTGACGAAGCGCTTGAAAGTATGGAGGATGACACGTATGGCATCTGTGCACAATGTGGACGAAACATTCCCTTTGTGCGCTTGGAAGCGAACCCAGCCGCCAAACAATGCGTGGACTGCCAAGAGGAGCTAGATGCGCAGGAGATTTCGGGGAATCGGCCAGTGGAAGAGAACTTTCTATTTCCTGGTTTTGGGCGTTCGTTTATGGATCATAATGATGAGGATTACAACGGATTTGATGGTGAAGACGCTTGGCAAGCGGTGGCCCGTTATGGGACTGCGGCTACCAATGATGAAAATCCAGATGCGCTCCACCCTAACGAATTTTATCTTCACGCCGATGAACGCCTTGGCTATGTGGAAGATATTGAAGGCTTCACCATCACCGATATTGAAGGAAATCCGGTGAAAGATCCCCAATATGTTCACAACGATGCATATCGCAGGGCGTGGAGAGAGGCTGAAGAACAGTGGTAGAAAAAAGCTCTGTGCCAGGAAAGGCACAGAGCTTTTCTTTACTTAAACGAACCGTCGAGGTGATAAGCACCTGTTCCACTATAGGAGTACACGCGAACGGTGTAGGTGCCGGTAACTGTCGGCTGGAACGTGATCGTTTCTTGGCGGCTGGTACCGAGTGAGGAAGCGACCTGAGTGCCGGACGGATTGGTGAGATAGAGGTCGAAGTCGGGCGCGGAGGAACTGGTCCAGTTAGGCATCAGCAACGTCAGAGCGATCGGTGTCGTTGTCGAGGTGACGGAGAAGGTGTAGGATTGTGACTGACCCGCTGCGGTCAAGGAGCCGGACCAGAATTGGTGGTTCGGGACGCTCGGACCGGTTCCACTATAGCCACCAGCCGACTTGATCGCTTCATACGCTTGCAGGCGTCCCCAGCCGTAGTCGATATCCTGACCGGCTACTCCCCAGTCCTGTGCCGTGCTGGTCAGTTTGTTTTTGATGTCGGCAGGGGTCAGCGAGTAATTGGCGTCCAGCATCAACGCAATGACGCCCGCGGTGAACGGTGTGGCCATCGAGGTGCCGCTGTAGGAAATGTACTGATTGCTCGAGTTTGCTCGGGGCGCCGTGATGTTGTAGCCCGGAGCTACCAAGTCAGGTTTGATTCGACCGTCCGCCGTTGGACCGCGCGAGGAGAAAGAGGTCAGGTTGAACCCTTTTTCACCGACATCGGCAAACGCGCCGACGGTGATCGCTTGACGAGCAGCGCCAGGTGAGCCGATCGTCGATTTTCGAGGACCGGAGTTGCCTGCCGCAACTACCGCTACCAGTCCATTTGCAACCGCGTTATCGATCGCGAGCGACGTGGAGTCATTACCGTCCGAGGAGCCGGACGTACCCAGCGACAGGTTGATCACTTTGATGCCATATGTGCTTTTGTTGGCGATGGCCCAGTTGATCCCCGCATCGACGTCCGACATGTAGCCGCTTCCAGTGCCGTCGAGTACTTTAATGCCGACAAGTGCAGCACCGGGCGCCACGCCTTTGTAGGAGGCGTTTCCGTCTCCCGTGCCGGCGATAATGCCAGATACGTGCGTGCCGTGGCCGTCGTCGTCATAAGGAGCTGGATTGGGGGTCGGGCCGACGAAATCTCGGAAGGCGAGGACTTTTCCACCATCGAGATCGACATGGTTACCGTCGATTCCGGTGTCGATGACCGCCACGACAACGTCCGTGCTGGAGAAGGAGGTCGGGTTGCCATCACGGTCGCCATCTAAGAGGAAGTCGGTCGCAGCCTTTGTGGAGCCAAAAGAGTCGCCAGCCGTGTTCATCGTCTTGTGCACTGGAGCATCATATTGAATCGATTCGACCATCGGGTGTTTCTGCAACCTTTCGATCTGCGATTTTTTCATCGTTGCTGCGAATCCCTGGTAGGAGTGTTCGAACGTATGCTTCGTTTGGAACTCGCTTCCGATGTCACTTTTGATTTTTTGCAGTTTTTGATTGGCAAATTTCTCGTTCAAACGGACGATGACACGAACTTCGTCGTCTGCCGTTTTACTTAGCAACATCGCCTCAAGATCATCGAAAATTTTGTTCTTGTCAGCGTCAACCATCTTGGCAATTTTGGTGCTGTCTTGCGGATCGACCACCTTTTTTGTCACCGTGTCGGACGCTGCAAAACTTGTCGCCGATGTGACGGTCAATGCGGCGGAAAGTGCGAGGACCGCCCATGATTTCTTCTTCATTTGATGACCACCCTTTCTTTTTTAACGACAAAAATAATTAATTTTCATTCGGTGATATTTTATAATCGCACTCGGTTCGATATTCCATATTGTCTGAAAAATAATTTTGATTGAAATGTGTTCGCTGTGAGCATGGTAAAGAGTAAGGGAATATGCTACAATGGGCAAGCAAAAAACGGGCTTTTTTGCCTTCAGAGGTGACAAGATGCTGTTTTATCTGCTGATCGCTCTTGTGGTGGTCCTCGATCAAGTGATGAAATATTACATACGCGCGAATATGGATGTGACCGAATCGGTTCCGCTTTGGGAAGGTGTGATCAACCTGACCTCGCATCGCAATCCGGGTGCTGCTTTCGGAATTTTGGAAGGGCAGCAGTGGTTCTTCATTTTGAGCACAGCAGCGGTGGTCGTCGGCGTGATCTATTTCCGGGCGAAAGGCGAACTGAAAGGCCGTCCGCTGATGGAGATTGGACTTGCCCTTTTGATGGGTGGCGCGATCGGCAATGCGATCGACCGCGTTCTGTTTGGCGTTGTGACCGACTTTTTTGATCTGCAGTTTGTTTCGTTTGCGATCTTTAATATCGCCGATGTGGCGATCAACATCGGGGTGGGACTGATGATTCTGTCGATGCTGATCGAGTGGCTGCAGACGAGAAAGAGCGTCAGTCGAGAGGAGGAAGCCTGATGGAAGAGAACGTGCAAACGCTACTTAACCACGAGGTTGACGGAGAGTTGGAAGAACGGGAGATTCGATCTTGGACGATCGAATCTGAGGCGGGCGAGCGCATCGACAAGCTTTTGTCGGGCTGGATGAGCGAGCTGTCCCGCACCCAAGTCCAGGATTTAATCGATCAGGAAGCCATTCTGGTCAACGGTAGCAAGTCGAAATCGAATTACAAAGTGCGCTTGGGTGATGAGATCACGCTTGATCTGCCAGAGCCGGCCGAAGTGACGCTCGTAGGCGAAGACATCCCTCTCGATGTGTACTATGAGGATCATGATGTAATCGTCGTCAACAAACCGCGAGGCATGGTCGTTCATCCGGCTGCTGGGCATACAAGCGGTACGCTGGTCAATGCACTGCTCTTTCATTGCAAGGACCTGTCCGGCATCAACGGAGAGGTGCGTCCAGGCATCGTGCACCGTATTGACAAGGACACGTCTGGGCTGCTGATGTCAGCCAAAAATGATCATGCACACCGTCATCTGTCCGCTCAGCTCAAGGAGCACTCGGTGACTCGTAAATATATCGCTGTCGTGCACGGCGTCATCGAACATGATCTCGGCACGGTGGATGCACCGATCGGCAGGCATCCGGTCCACCGCCAGCAGATGGCGGTCATCCGTGATGGTGGTCGGGAGGCGATCACCCATTTCCAAGTGTTGGAACGACTGGAGAAGTTTACGGTGGTCGAGTTAAAATTAGAGACTGGGCGCACGCACCAGATTCGTGTCCATATGGATTTTATCGGGCATCCGCTCGTCGGCGATCCGAAATACGGAAATCAAAAGCGCAACAAGTTTGGCGACATCATCGACGGGCAGGCTTTGCACGCTCAGGTGCTCGGCTTTGTGCATCCACGCACGGAAGAGTATCTGGAGTTTGCGACCGACATCCCGGAAGATATGGTGCGACTGATCGACTTTTTGCGTCAACAGGCTTGACGATTCTCGAGAAAATTGCTATCCTTCAATAGAACTGAATAAGTCCTTTAAACTGATCCCGTGAGGTCGGTAAGGAGTCGGCTGTAGAGTCCGAACGCTTGCGAGCGTTTCTGGCACTCTGCAAAGAACTGTGTGCATATAAACAGGAGGCTTCTTCCGCGAGGGAAGAAGCCTTTTTTGTCGACACTTGAGGACACTTACTAGCAAAGAATCTCAGACTGGAGGAGCCACGATGGAATTGACCGAGAAAACGCAGTTGCTCGATGCGGAAGCGATCCGCCGGGCTCTGACGCGAATCGCCCACGAAATCGTCGAAAAGAACAAAGGCACAGACAACCTCGTGCTCGTCGGTATCAAAACGCGGGGCATCCACCTTGCGCAGCGGCTTTCCGAACGCATTATGGCCTTTGAGGAGCAGCAGGTTCCGGTCGGGACGCTCGACATCACCCTGTATCGAGACGACCTAAAACAGCGAACGGAGCAAGCGGTGGTGCATGGCTCGGAAATCGATTTTGACATCACCGACAAGACGGTGGTTCTCGTCGATGATGTGCTGTTTACCGGACGCACCGTTCGAGCGGCCCTTGATGCCTTGATCGACATCGGGCGCCCGACGCAGATTCAACTGGCAGTCTTGGTGGACCGCGGTCACCGCGAACTGCCGATTCGGCCCGACTATGTGGGAAAAAACGTTCCAACCTCTCGCGACGAAGTGGTGGCGGTAAATCTGGTTGAGACCGAGCAAGTAGACAAAGTGATCATCATGGAAAAAGCAAACACTCTTTAACCGGGTCCCGTGAGGCGCGAAAGAGTGGGATGTTTTGGACAGGTTTTGTGTTGTCCTGCCCAAATCCCCCTCTCCTCGCGCCGCGGAGAGGTTTTTTGTTAGTAAGGGGTTTGTCTTCAAGGGGGAAAACACATCATGAACCAGCAACGAGTCGTCGATGTACAGGAGCGCTTGCCACTCGCAAAATCGTTTCCACTGAGTCTGCAACATCTGTTTGCCATGTTCGGCGCAACGGTGCTCGTACCGTTCCTGACAGGCTTGAATCCGGCCATTGCGCTCTTGACAAGCGGGATCGGCACCCTGATCTACATTTTTCTGACCAAAGGCATGATTCCAGGTTATCTCGGCTCTTCGTTCGCCTTTATCGCACCGATCATCGCAGTCTCGAAAGCAGAAAGTCCGGAAGCGGCGCTGTTCGGCTGTCTCATCTCAGGCATCGTCTACATCATCGTTGCCTTTATCATCCGAGGGGCAGGCATCGATTGGCTGAACAAGTTGCTACCTCCGGTCGTGGTCGGCTCGATCGTCATCGTGATCGGACTTGGTCTCGCCGGAGTTGCGGTGAACATGGCAGCTGAAAATTGGACGGTCGCAGTTGTTGGTCTGATCATCGCGATCATCGCTTCGGCATTCTTCCGCGGGTTTCTCGGGGTCATCCCGATTCTGCTTGGCATCATCGGTGGCTATGTCTTCGCGATCACCCAAGGCATGGTCGATTTTACAAAAGTAGCTGAAGCAAGTTGGATCGCGCTACCAGACTTCCAAACTCCAAAAGTATCTTGGACGGCCGCCTTGTTGATCGCCCCGGTCGCGCTGGTTACCATCGCCGAACACATCGGCCATCTGTTGGTGACCGAAAACATCGTCGGCCGCAACCTGATGAAAAAGCCCGGCCTGCATCGCTCGATGCTGGGAGATGGTGTGGCAACGGCGCTGGCTGGAGCGATTGGTGGACCGCCTTCGACCACATATGGTGAGAACATTGGCGTTATGGCGATCACACGCGTATACTCGGTTTGGGTGATCGGCGGTGCGGCGGTGCTCGCAATCCTGTTCGCCTTCATCGGGAAAATCTCTGCGCTGATCTCCACGATTCCGGTGCCTGTCATGGGTGGGATCTCGATCTTGCTCTTTGGGATCATAGCTTCGGCTGGTCTGCGGATGTTGGTCGAGAGCGGTATCAACTATGGCAACAAGCGCAACCTGATCATCTCCTCGGTCATTTTGGTGCTCGGAGTAGGCGGGGCGAAAATCCACATTGGTGACCTACCGATCGAAGGGATGGCGCTGGCCACCTTTGCCGGGATTCTGCTGAACCTTGTGTTACCGAAAAATATCAACAACGAAGACGCAGGGCATCAAAAAAAGTAAATAGGTGAAAATAGAAACGTTCTGTGCCTTTCACAGCACCTTTAAACCAATACGAGAGATTGGTAAGGTCTGTTCTATCGGACGTGTAGTTTAACTCTGTCTGCTGGACTCCCTTGCCACTTAAAGCAATGGGAGTCTTTTTTGTGAAAAACGGGAGGTAGCCGATATGTACCATGTGCTGAGTGCTCATCAGTTTGACCGCAACCAGTTGAACCAATTGTTCCGCATGGCGGAAATTATGGAATATACGGCCGCAAATGGCGGTTCCAACCTGCTCAACGGCAAGATCATGGCGGCTCTGTTCTTCGAGCCCAGCACGCGCACTCGGTTTTCGTTCGAATCGGCGATGATGCGCCTCGGCGGCAAGGTGATCTCCACCGAAAATGCTGCCCAATTCTCTTCTGCGATCAAAGGGGAGACGCTCGAAGATTCAATCCGGGTGATCTCTTCCTATGCCGATTTGATCGTGCTCCGTCATAACGAAGTCGGAGCGGCGACACGGGCGGCTAAAGTGTCAGCGGTTCCGGTGATCAACGCCGGGGACGGCGCGGGTGAGCATCCGACCCAATCGCTGCTCGACCTGTTCACCATTCAAAAGGAACTGGGCAGCATCGACAACATTCACATCGCGATGGTCGGCGACCTGACCTACGGACGTACCGTTCATTCCCTGTCTTACATGCTGTCCCGCTACGAAAATGTGACGATCTCCTTTGTATCGCCGGAAAACTGCCCGATTCCGCAAAAAGTGAAAGACTTTCTCGAGGAGCAAGGCGTTACCTACTATGAAGAGGACGACCTGCAGACGGTTGCTGAGAAAGTGGATGTGCTCTACATGACGCGCATCCAAAAGGAGCGTTTTCCAAGCGGCGAGGAATATTTGAAAGCGGCTGGCAAGTATGTGATCGACCAAAACGTGCTCGACCGTATGAAGCAGCACGCGATCATTTTGCACCCGCTGCCACGAGCCGGTGAGATCTTGCCAGAGGTCGATGAGGACCCGCGCGCCGCCTATTTCCGCCAAGCGACCAACGGCGTGTATATCCGCATGGCGTTGCTCGCATACTGCCTTGGCGACAAGCGGGCGGAAGCAGAAATGGAAGCATTGTCCAAGGTGATGGGGTAAACGCTTACGATGGCGCATGTGCGCTCGACAGATTGAGGAGGATGACGATGGGACTGGTACTGAAAAATGGACGACTGCTCAACTTGGAGACGGGTGAACGAGAAGCACTTGAGATTTTGATCGTGGGAGAGTCGATCGCAGAGGTGGCCGAGCAAATCGATGCGGCTGATCATGAGACGATCGACCTGAATGGCAACTTGATTCTACCAGGCTTTCTCGATATGCACGTACATCTGCGCCAGCCAGGTTTTGAAGCGAAGGAGACGATTGAGACGGGGACGGCGGCCGCAGCGCGCGGCGGATTCACCACGGTGGCCTGCATGCCGAACACAAGACCGGTCCTCGACTCGCCCGAATTGATCCGCTATGTCTATGAAAAGACTGCGCAGGAAGGCTCTTGCACCGTCCTCCCGTATGGTGCGATCACCAAAGGCGAACTGGGCGAAGAACTAACCGACATCGCCGGACTGAAAGCGGCTGGAGTAATCGGCATTACCGACGACGGGGTCGGCGTGCAGTCCTCCTCGTTGATGCGGGAAGCGATGCGCACAGCAGCAGCGCTCGATCTTCCGGTCGTGATCCACTCGGAAGATGAGGACCTTGCCAAAGACGGTTGCATGAACGAAGGGGTCGTCTCCAAACGACTCGGCTTGCCGGGCATTCCGGGGCTTGCCGAAAGCGCGATGATCGCCCGCGACATCCTGCTTGCTGAAGATACGGGCGCGCACCTGCATGTTTGCCATATCTCCGATGCCGCGTCGGTCGAACTGGTTCGCCATGCCAAAAGCCGCGGGTTGAAAGTGACGACCGAAGTGACGCCGCACCATCTGCTTCTGACCGAAGCGATCATCGACCAGACCGATGCGTCAGACGCCAACATGAAGGTCAATCCGCCGATCCGCACTGAAAAAGACCGCTTGGCCTGCTTGCAAGGGCTGCTCGACGGCACGATCGACATGGTAGCAACCGACCATGCGCCGCACACCGAGGAGGAAAAACAGCGTCCGTTTCAAACGGCACCGTTCGGCTTCGTTGGTCTGGAGATCGCGTTTCCGCTCCTCTACACCGAATTGGTGCAAACCGGACACTTGCCGCTCCATGAGCTGGTGAAAAAATTCACGGTCAACCCGGCCCAAGTGTTCAAACTTGATCGCGGCAGCCTCACCGTCGGCAAAGTGGCCGACCTGACCGTCGTCGATCTAGATACGGAGCGCACGATCACGGGTGAAGAGTTGAAAACGAAAGGGCGCAACACTCCGTTTATGGGCAAAACGGTGCAAGGCTGGAGCGTGCTGACGATCAACCAAGGGCGCATTACCTACCAAGGCAAATAAGCACAGACATTAGAAGGGTGGAGAAGCGAAATGCGAGCAAGGCTGATTTTGGAAGATGGAACTGTGTTCGAAGGCACCGCGTTCGGCGCGGAAGGGGAGTCGTTTGGCGAGGTTGTTTTTAACACCGGCATGACCGGCTATCAAGAGGTGCTGACCGATCCGTCCTACTATGGGCAGATCGTGACGATGACCTACCCGCTGATCGGAAACTACGGCGTGAACATCGATGACATCGAGTCCAACCATCCGCATGTACGCGGCTTTGTCGTTCGTGAGTGGTCGTCTCATCCGAGCAACTGGCGGAACATGGGCAGTCTTGATGCTTACCTAAAGACGAACAACATCATCGGCATCCAAGGCATCGACACCCGCATGTTGACCAAAAAGATCCGTGTCAAAGGCACGATGGGCGGCGTGATCACCACGCTCGACCGCTCGGTGGAAGAGTACGTGTCCAAGCTGAATACGCAGGGCTTGCTACCACGCGATCAGGTGGCTCGCGTCACCACCAAATCGACCTACAGAAGCCCGGGCAAAAACTATCGCATCGTCGCAATGGATTTTGGGATGAAATCGGGTGTGCTGCGCTCGCTGGTCGCACGAGGATGTGATGTGACGGTGGTGCCAGCAGACACTTCGGCCGAGGAAATTCTGAACTGGCAACCGCACGGTGTCATGCTCTCCAATGGCCCTGGCGACCCGGCCGATCTTACCGACATCATCGCAACGGTGCGCCAATTGATCGGCCAAGTCCCGATCTTCGGCATCTGCCTCGGGCATCAGTTGATCTCGCTAGCTTGTGGAGCGAGAACGGAGCGCTTGAAGTTCGGCCACCGCGGCGCGAACCACCCGGTGAAAGATTTGCTGAACGGTCGGTGCTACATCACATCGCAAAACCACGGCTACGTGGTCGTACCCGAATCGCTTCCAGGCACGGGCCTAGAACTGACGCACATCAACCAGAACGATGGTTCTGTCGAAGGTGTCCGCCACACTGAGCATCCAGTATTCTCCGTCCAATATCATCCGGAGGCGCGCCCAGGTCCGGATGACTCTGACTATCTGTTCGACCGTTTCATGGAAATAATTGCAGCTCACGGGGAGGGGAAATAACATGCCATTGCGTACAGACCTCAAGAAAATTCTGGTGATCGGCTCCGGTCCGATCGTCATCGGACAAGCAGCGGAGTTCGACTATGCAGGCACTCAAGCTTGCCATGCCCTGCGCGAGGAAGGCATCGAAGTGGTGCTTGTCAACTCCAACCCAGCTACGATCATGACCGACCTCGATACGGCTGACAAAGTCTATGTGGAACCGTTGACCCCGGAGTTTGTCGCGCAAATCATCCGTCAAGAAAAACCGGACGGTCTGCTCGCCACCCTCGGCGGACAAACCGGGCTGAATTTGGCGGTCAAATTGCACGAGATGGGCGTGTTGGAACAAGAGAACGTCGAATTGCTCGGCACAGCGCTCACGTCGATCAATCAGGCCGAAGACCGAGAAGAGTTCCGTTCGTTGATGAAAGTGCTTGACGAACCGGTGCCGGAATCGGCCATCGTCAACACGTTTGAAGAAGCGAAACGATTTGCTGAAGAGATCGGCTTCCCGATCATCATCCGTCCGGCCTTCACGCTGGGCGGTACTGGCGGCGGCATCGTCAAGGATTGGGAGGAGTATGAAGAGATCGTCAACCTCGGCCTCCAATTGTCTCCGATCTCTCAAGTGCTCGTCGAGCGGTCGATCGCAGGATTCAAAGAGGTTGAGTACGAAGTGATGCGCGACAAAAATGATAACTGCATCGTGGTCTGTAACATGGAGAACTTCGACCCGGTCGGCATCCACACGGGCGACTCGATCGTCGTCGCACCGTCGCAAACGCTGTCCGATCATGAATACCAGATGCTTCGCTCCTCGGCGCTGAAAATCATTCGAGCCCTCGGCATCGAAGGCGGTTGCAACGTGCAGTTTGCGCTCGACCCGAACTCCTTCCAATATTACCTGATCGAAGTCAATCCGCGCGTCTCCCGCTCTTCGGCGCTCGCGTCGAAAGCGACCGGCTACCCGATTGCCAAGATCGCGGCGAAAATCGCTGTCGGGTACACCCTCGACGAGATTGTCAACCCGGTCACCAAACAGACGTATGCCTGCTTCGAACCGGCTCTCGACTATATCGTCACGAAAATCCCGCGCTGGCCGTTTGATAAATTCGTCTCCGCCAAGCGAGTGCTCGGCACGCAAATGAAGGCGACTGGCGAAGTCATGGCCATCGAACGATCCTTCGAAGCGTCGCTGATGAAAGCGGTGCGCTCCTTGGAGATCGACCTCGACTCGCTCGATCTGCCGGGTGCTGACGAGCTTGATCAAGAGTCGTTGGAAAAACGCTTGGTGGTCGCTGACGATGAACGCCTCTTCCTGATCGCTGAGGCGTTCAAGCGGAACTACACGGTCGAACAGCTCCACGAGCTGACCAAAGTCGATGAATGGTTTCTCGGCAAAGTGGAAGGCATCGTCCGCCTGCTGCAGACGATTGCAGAGCAAGGTCTGACCGAAGAGAACTTCACCAAGGCGAAAAAATGGAGCATCACCGACAGCACGATCGCCCGCTACGCTGGTCTGACCGAAGAGGAAGTGTACGGCAGACGTCAAGCGCTCGGACTGCGTCCGGTCTTCAAAATGGTGGACACCTGCGCCGCTGAATTTGAATCGGCAACTCCATACTATTACTCGGCGTACGAACAGGAAGATGAAGTGGCCGAGTCGGACAACAAAAAAGTGGTGGTGCTCGGCTCCGGACCGATCCGCATCGGACAAGGCATCGAATTTGACTACTGCTCCGTCCATGCGGTCTGGGGACTGAAAGATGCAGGGTACGAGTCGATCATCATCAACAACAACCCAGAGACTGTCTCCACCGACTTCTCGACGTCCGACCGTCTGTACTTCGAGCCTCTGCACATCGAGGATGTCATGCATGTGATCGACCGTGAACAACCGGAAGGCGTCATCGTCCAGTTCGGCGGACAGACGGCGATCAATCTTGCCGCACCGCTCGCCAAACGCGGCGTAAAAATCCTCGGCACGCAACTCGAGGACATCGACCGCGCCGAAGATCGTGAAAAATTTGACCAACTGCTCACCGACCTCGATATTCCGCGCCCGCAAGGCAAAACGGTCTTCACCGTCGCAGCGGCGGTCAAAGCGGCCGATGAAACAGGTTATCCGGTCGTAGTGCGTCCGTCCTACGTTCTCGGGGGCCGTGCGATGGAGATCGTCTACACCGAAGAGGACCTGTTGCACTACATGCAGCATGCAGTAAAAGTGAACTCGGAGCATCCGGTGCTCGTAGACCGTTACCTGACCGGATTGGAGATCGAAGTCGATGCGATCTCCGACGGTGAGACTGTGCTGATCCCAGGTATCATGGAGCATGTCGAGCGCGCAGGCGTTCACTCCGGCGATTCGATTGCGGTGTATCCGACGCAAAAACTGTACCCGCATCTGAAAGAAACGATCATCGAGTACACGACCAAAATCGCTCGGGCCTTGAAAGTCAAAGGTCTGCTGAACATCCAATACGTGGTCTCCAAAGATCGCGTGTATGTGATCGAAGTCAACCCGCGCTCCTCCCGCACCGTGCCATTTCTTTCAAAAGTGACCGGCGTGCCGATGGTAGACGTGGCGATGCAGATCATCTTTGGCAAATCGCTGCTCGAACAAGGCTACGAAAACGGTCTCTGGCCAGAACCGCAAGACATGGTCGCTGTCAAAGTGCCGGTCTTCTCCTTCGCCAAACTTCGCCGCGTCGATGTCACGCTCGGCCCGGAAATGAAATCGACAGGTGAGGTGATGGGACAGGAGCGCACGTTCGCCAAAGCGCTGTACAAAGGCTTGCTGGCTGGCGGCATCGACATCCCTGCGCATGGCACGATCATCGCCACCGTATCTGACAAAGACAAGGATGAGGCATTGCCGATTCTCAAGGGGTACGCCAACCTCGGCTTCCGCTTCCTTGCGACGAAAGGCACGGCAGCGCTCTTGCGCGACAATGGGATCTCCGTCACCGAAGTCAAAAAACTTGCAGAAGGCTCGCCAAACCTCGTCGATCTGTTGCGCCAAGGCAAAGCGGACATGGTGATCAACACGCTGACCCGCGGCAAAGAGACAACCCGCGACGGTTTCCGCATTCGCAGGGAAGCGGTGGAACATGGCATCCCGTGTCTGACTTCACTTGACACGGCAGCAGCGATGCTCGAAGTTCTGCAATCGATCCGCTTCTCGACCGTACCGCTTGGCGCCGCGAAGTAAACAGACAAAAGGGGGCAGGGACTGATGGCACGGCTTACGATCCTAGAACATAAAGAGATTGCGCACAACATGATGTGGCTGGTGTTCACGGCACCGGAGAACCTCAGCTATTCACCGGGTCAATTTTTACACATCCGCGTGACCGACGGGGTGGATCATCTGCTCCGTCGCCCCATCTCGCTGTGCAAAGTGTTGGGGGAAAACGGCGGCATTGGCATCGCCTACCGCGTCGGCGGCAAAGGAACCAAACTGCTACAGGCCAAAAAAGTCGGTGACACAATCGACGTGCTCGGACCGCTTGGGAAAGGGTTTCACGTACATGACGAGGACAAACACGTCCTGCTGGTCGGCGGTGGGATCGGCGTGCCACCGATGGTGGAACTTGCCGATAAACTGACGCAGAGAGGTGTAAAAGTTACCTCGATCGTGGGCTTCCAAAACGAGAAGGTGGCGATTCTGATCGACGAATTGCGCCACTATGGCGAAGTGCTGGTTGCGACCAATGATGGGACACTCGGCCAAAAAGGGTTTGTCACCGACTACATGAGCGATGAACTGCTGGCGAGTGCCGATCGCTTCTACGCTTGTGGACCGACACCGATGCTGCGCGCCGTGCAGGAGAAGATGAAAGGCAAAGTCGAGGGCTATCTGTCCCTCGAAGAGCGGATGGGCTGCGGCATCGGGGCCTGCATGGCCTGTGTCACCTCCTGTGTGCGGGAAGACGGTAGCGTCGGCTATCAGAAAGTGTGCAAAGATGGGCCGGTGTTCCCGGCACCGGAGGTGGTTTTGTAATGGCGACAAGCGTCGATCTTTCTGTTGAAATTGGCTCGTTAAAGCTGAAAAATCCGGTCATGCCAGCATCGGGCTGCTTTGCGTTTGGCAAGGAGTTTGCCGATTTTTATGACCTGAGCGTGCTGGGCGCGATCACCGTTAAGGCGACCACGCTCGAACCGCGTTTGGGTAACCCTACTCCCCGCGTGGCTGAAACGCCAGGCGGGATGCTCAATGCGATCGGCTTGCAAAATCCGGGTGTGGAGAAAATTATCGCCGAAGAACTGCCGCACTTGCGTAGCTATGACATCCCGGTCATCGTCAATGTGGCTGGCACCACTGTGGAAGACTACGTGGCAGTCACCGAGCGCTTGATGGACAGCACAGATGTCGATGCGATCGAGGTCAACATCTCCTGTCCAAACGTCAAATGCGGTGGTATCCAGTTCGGCACCGATCCTGCACAAGCGGCACATGTGACCCGCGAAATCAAGCGTGTCTCAAAAGTTCCGGTCATCGTCAAATTGTCGCCAAACGTCACCGACATCGTCGCGATGGCTCAAGCGGTGGAAGCGGCCGGGGCGGACGCGATCTCCCTGATCAATACGCTCGTCGGCATGTCGATCGACCTGAACAAGAAACGGCCCTTGATCGCAAACGGCATTGGCGGCTTGTCCGGTCCGGCTGTCAAACCGGTCGCGGTGCGGATGACCTATCAGGTGGCGCAAGCGGTCAACATCCCGCTGATCGGCATGGGCGGGATCATGACGGGTGAAGATGCGATCGAGTTTATGCTGGCAGGCGCTTCTGCCGTAGCCGTGGGGACGGCGAACTTTGTGAACCCGATGGCCTGTCCGGAGATCATCGAAGAAATCCGCACCTACTGTGCAGACCATGGTGTGGAGCGTGTGCGCGACCTGCAAGGGCTGGCGTGGAAGGAGTTGGCACGATGAACAGCAGGCATAACCCGCAAGAGCGAATTTTTGTCGCGCTCGACTATGACAACATGGACGATGCGCTGCGCATGGCCGAGCAGCTCGGGGACACGATCAAAACGATGAAAGTCGGCCTGCAGCTCTTTTTCAAAAGCGGCCCGCAGATTTTGCACCGCCTGCAGGACATGGGTTTTCAAATCTTTATGGACTGCAAGTTCCACGACATTCCGAACACGGTAGCCGGTGCTTCCGACTCGGTGACACAGCATGGTGTCTACATGTTCAACGTCCACTGTGCGGGTGGATTCGACATGATGAAGCGCGCCAAAGAGGCGGCGGTTAAGCGTGCGGAGTCGATGGGGATTGCAGTCCCGAAACTGATCGGTGTCACACAGTTGACTTCGACATCACAACAAATGCTCAATCAGGAGATCGGCGTGCCTGGCGATGTGCAAAGCTCTGTGTTGCATTACGCCAAGCTGGCCCAGCAGGCCGGTTTGGACGGAGTGGTGGCTTCGGGACATGAGATCGAAGCGATTCGGGCCACTTGCGGGGAAGAGTTCCTGACTGTGATTCCGGGCATTCGTCCGGCATGGGCAGCCCAAGATGACCAAAAGCGCATCATGACGCCAGCCCAAGCATTGCAGGCGGGTGCTCACTATCTGGTGATCGGACGTGCCATCACCCACGCAGCAGATCCAAGAGCGGCTGCCATGCGCATTTTGGACGAAATCTAAGCAGACCATTTGAAGGGGAGAACGCATTATGACCACGACGACCGCAAACCAAATATCCAAAGCATTGCTCGACATTCAAGCGGTGTTCCTGCGCCCGCACGACCCGTTCATCTGGGCTTCCGGGATGCGCTCGCCGATCTATTGCGATAACCGCCTGACCTTGTCCTATCCAGACGTGCGCAATTTGATCGCTGACGGGTTTGCCGAATTGATCAAGGAGAAATATCCAGAGGCGGACATCATCGCAGGCATGGCCACAGGCGGAATCGCACATGCGGCGTTTGTCGCGCAAAAGCTGAATAAACCGATGGTCTACATCCGTTCTTCCGCGAAGAAGCACGGCAAAGGCAATCAGGTGGAAGGGGCGTTGACAGCAGGTCAAAAGGTGGTGATCATTGAAGATTTGATCTCCACTGGCGGCTCTGTCCTTGACGGGGTGGAAGCGGTGCGCGAAGCAGGCGGCAAGGTGCTGGGCGTCGCGGCGATCTTTAGCTACGAGTTTCAGAAGGCGTTCGACAATTTTGCTGCGGCAGCCTGTGCATTTGATACGTTGACCAACTACACGACGCTCCTGCCGATCGCTGTGGAATCTGGTTATGTGTCGGAAGAAGATCTCAAACTGTTGAAAAAATGGAAAGAAAATCCGAATGAATTCTAGGCGAAAGACCCTGTCACAGGGTCTTTTTTACTTATAAGGAGCAGGATGTTTGCCAATCGTGAAGAATTACTATTAAAGAGAAACGGTAAATTATTATTAACATAAATATAGTGAGGTACGCCAATGATGAAAGTCATGAATTTGATGGAGCAAATCGTTGAAGAGGTTTTCGATGAGCATTGGCAAAACCTGAAGATCGTCTGCTCGTGTCAAATTTGTAAAAATGACATGATGGCTGTTGCATTGAATGCCTTGCCGCCCCGCTATGTGGCGCATAACAAAGGACGGGCGATCGTGCAGGCGCGGATGATGCACGAACAGATGAAGGCCGATGTGTTGCTCGAAGTGACTCGTGCCGCGATTCTGGTCGGAACCAAGCCGTCCCATGAGTAAACGGAAACAAGAGATCGCTTTGCGGCGATCTTTTTCTGTCCCCGGATGATTTTCTGATTGCGAGGGAAACGCGATTGTGTTACTTTATAAAGGAGTATCAGAGGGTGCTGAAAAACCTTGCTACAACAGGTTTTTTCGGCACCTTTTCGATTTGTTGCTAACATTGCGCTAACTTCTGCTTCAAATTGATGCGTTTTGTAGAATCTCCCCCCATTTGTCGCTGGCAACTTTTGTCCTCTCTTGTAGGAAATGCGAGTAGGTGGACAATGTGATAGACGGGTTCGCATGACCGAGACGAGCTGAAACGTCGGTGATCGGCACACCAGCCATGAGCAGCAGTGATGCATGCGTGTGTCGGGAGTCATGTAGTGTGAAGTCAGGGCGACCGAATCTATCGAAGCTCCTGCGGTACCAGTTTGTAAGAACTCCTGGGACAAGTGGTTGACCATTCGGCAAAGCGAAGATCAAACCGTGATCTTGATAGTTCGACCCAAGTTTCAGTTTGTGCTCGTTTCGAATTTTGATCTGCCGTTTGAGTATTTTTAACTCAGTTGGGGTGAGAGAAATTGTTCGAAGGCTCGAATCATTTTTTAGAGAATCCTGGATTAATGCCGACCCGTCCTCGTTCGGAACGACTGATTGTCGAAAAGTGATCAGCTCGGCTTCGAAATCAACATCTGCATCACGAAGCCCTAGGATCTCACCACGTCGAGCTCCAGTGCCAAAAGAAAGTGTTGCAAAATTGAAGTATACTTCGTATTGTTTTGCTTTGTTTTCTGCTTTTCTTATTGCGTTGAAAAAGCTTATTGGCATCGCATCGATTCCGCGGAGTTTGTACGATTGCCACAGACTTTCAATCTGGTTATCGTCATAACCAAGCTTCGTCAGATATTCTTTCCAGATGCCTTCGATCGAAATGGACTGTAGGTAATCCAACATTTCAGCCGGCGACATGATCGCGACCTCAGTTTTTGGTGCTTTTGGGAGTTCGACCAGCGCCGCTGGGTTCTCATTAATAATTTTGTTTCTAACGGCTTTTTTCAATGTTCGGTTTAGGAATGAGAGATAGCTCCGAGCCGTTGATACAATAATTTTCTCGTCCTTTATCGCTTTTATCATGTGCTTCTCGATTTCAAGAGTGGACAGATCAGGGAGTAAAATGTCTCCAAGTGGGGGGGCGCAAAAAAACTTAGTTTCACTGTTGTAGTTTTTTGTGGTGTTCACTTTGTGGATTTTAGCTAATGCTTTTCTGGTGGCTAGACTTTCTAGAAGATATTCTCTCAGTGTTAATTTGCTTGGCTCGATGTATTTTCCGTTTTGCACTTCTGCGATCCGACGTGCTCGTTCACTGGCTGCCTTAGCAGCTGTGTTGAACTCTTTTGGATCAAGGACATCGGAGACCTGATTTCGTTTGCCGCCGATTCTTGGACCATCAAATACAATCTCGTAGCCGCCCGATTCATTTCTCGCGGTATAAACGCCCGGATACTTGGTTTTCCGTGAGTCATTCGAGCTTCTTTTCTTATTTTTGGTCATTTCTACACTCCTCTCTGATTGGCATGATTGGTAGTATCATTTTATCAAATGGTTGAGGGTGTGGTAGAATACATTTACATCACTCCTTGAGTGCATGATTGGTGAGAGAAGGCTGTCGGCATTTGCTGATGGTCTTTTTTCGTGAGTGCAAATACTTTAAGAATGTCTTGAATGTAAATGGTAAGAGGGGTAGAATTTATACAAAGCCTTTGAGAGAGAAGTGGATTTGGGGGTATGTTGCATGGAAGCAGCTACTACAGAACGGAAGCGGCGAGTCAAAAAAGACGCGGAAGCGATTGTAAAATATAACGCAGTAATTGCGAGGAATGTCTTGTTTTTTCGTAATGAACGCGGGTGGAGCCAGGATGATCTGGAAACGCTCTCCGGACTGGCGAAGGCAAACATATCGCGGATTGAGAACGGGAAGTATGGCAGACGAATTAACGATGACTTTGTGGCGATCCTTGCGAACACCTTTAAGCTCGATCCGGATGCGATTACGGAGACTAACGAAGATATCACTAATCGTATTCATGCATTGACCCAAGCCTCTAAACAATGGCCGATCGGCGAAGAAACTCTCGAAGAAGCGGAGAGGCTTCGAAATGACATTCAAGATCGAGGGCCAAAAGAAATGGCACAGGTTTACATGATCCTTGGTCATATCGAATATGCACATTGGAGGGTTTCCCGTGCGTTAGAGTATTACGAGGAGTCATATCGTCTCGCGATCCAGACAAATGAGCCTTTATTGATTCAGAAATCTCGCTACAATCTATCCTTGATTCTTATCGCATCAGGTAGATATGAACGGGCTGAGACATACATGAAGGAAAGTTTGAACGAAGCATTCGACGATGAACGCCGAGCGAGAGCCTTAAATAGCTTGGGATACCTGTATTACTCGCAAGGCGATTTCGATAAAGCAGAGTATTACTACTCAGAAGTTCAAAAATATAAGCTATGCGATTCGGGGCTTTTGGTAACCCTTCAGTCGCATCAAGGAATGGGCGATATTTACCGACTAAAAGGCGATTTCAAAAAGGCGAAAGAATGTATCGACCAAGCTCTTAAAATTGCCAGAGACAGAAACGATGGCATCGGCATTCTGTACTCGTATAAGACTCTTAGTGAAATCCTTGATGATTCAGGAGATATTGAAAAGTCGCTGTCATACTTGAAACAGGCAAAGTCTGTAGCAGTATCAATTCACAGAAATTACGAATCTGCTTTGATTGACTTTCATTTGTGCTTACGACTAAAGGATTATGAAGGAATGATCCATGCTACATATCAGATAACAGAAATGGACGCTCCCCCTTCCGAATTGGCAGAAATTTATGAGATAATCGCATATGAGGCACGTGCTCAAGGCAGGATGAACGATGCATTTGAATATCTTGAAAAGCACGTGACTATGCTAAAACGAAAGTGATCGAGGGATGAGAGGGGGAAGAGAGAAAGATGAAAAAAATTATTGTATCGCTAATTTTGGCAAGTGTATTTATGTTGACTATTCAGTTAGGTACGCATGAATCGGAAAATACAGCGTCGGTAATTCCTCCATATCCAGACTTTGCTGTTGTGGAAGGATTATAAAAATAGGCCCTTGCGGGTCTATTTTTATTTTCTTAACTTGATACTTTGTTTCTACTTTCGGTATTTATATTCCTTGACTTATAAACATTAGTTAGAATGGTGGTGATCAATAAATAAATAATCGGGAGTTGTTTGATATATGTTACAGCCAGAAACGTGGGAGGATTACCTGGCGAAACTCGATGATGAAGCGTTGACATCCGAGGACAGGTTGATGATATCGAGAATTTTCGACGAGTCATCAAAAGTAAAAATAGGGGCGATCGCATAATGGAGCAAAAGCAAACGTTCGACGTCATGAGCGGCTTGGCCGCTCGCCATGCGGAGATTGGCGGCCAGATCGACGAGAACGTCTCGTGTGTAGGGTCTGCCGCTGCACACCTAGCGCAGATTGCCACGCAGCAGGGGAAGATTTGTGCGTGTCATGTCACAGGCTGTGATGACAAAAAAGAAACCGCCGTTGGGACGGCGATTTCGTTAATCATGCTTGATCAGGATCTTCTTGCGAAATTTAGAGAAATGAGAATCGGAAAGCTTACTTCGATTCTGAAGGAACAATGCCCATAATTTCGAGTTCGGTAAATAATCGCTCGTTATTCACCTCGATCATTTTGGCGACACCTCGAAAAATTGCTTCTTCATTTGCGATCACGAAAGCCTTTTGAACTTGTTCCTCCGGTGATAGGTCTTTTGATATTTCTTTTAATTCCTCCCATTCGAGGAATTTGCCTTGAGCAATATCTAGCTGTAGTTCAGTGAGTACTTTTGTGAACTCAAGATGACCGAACAGAGAAAGCATATTAGCGTCCCAGCTTTTGATAGACATGTGGTTTCACCTCCTTTCAAGGAGGCTCAGGCTGACTGACTTGTTGTGCCCCGCCCCTTTTCGAAGGGGCTATTCTTTTGCCGCCAATTTCTTCAGGATCCGAATATCAGTCTCGCTATCCTCAATGCGCCGGACCAGCTCGCCGATCTGCGCCGTACTGGTGCGCAGCTCCGTCAGCTCAGCGGTCAGTGCGTCCATTTTCGCGTCCAAGGCTTCTAGGTAGCGCAGTACCTGATCGTCGGCCTGTGGAGCTGATACGGTGCAGTTGCGCTCTTCTGTGCGGCCGAGGAGGTAGTCGGTGGAGGCACCGAAGAGGTCGGAGAGCTTTATGATGTATGACATGCTGGCTTCGCGCCTGCAACTCTCCCATTGTGACACTGTAACCCGATTGACTCCTAAGCGACTTGCAATCTCATCTTGGCTGAAGGAATGCTCTTTCCTCAATTTCTTCAATCTATCTCCAAAACTCAAAACAACATCTCCTCACAACAAAACCCCCGTAACAGGGGGTTTTTCATTTCTCCAATTTTCGCAACTTAATCAAAAGATCCATCTGACGGAGAGCTTCTTCCTTTGCTTCCGGCGTGAAATGCGTGCCATCAACATCTAAGATTCTATCGTTAGCAAGGTCATTGCGTACGTCTTCTATTGTTCGGAGGCTATCGGACTGCTCCTTGTTCATATGAGGGATAGTGGAGGTTCCGAGTAAATAGTCGATTGTTACATCGAAACGAGCGGCTAGTGTCTGAAGGTGCTCGTAAGGCGGCTTCCTCTTTCCTTGTTCATAAAAACCATAACCACTCTCGGTGATGTCTAGTAAGTCAGCGACTTGCTTTTGGGTAAGTTTATGTTTTTTACGTTCAATGCGTAGCTTATCTTGTAGTTCCAACAAACCTGCACCTCCATATCGCAAGTATACAACTAACAGTTGGGTAATGGAACTAATACAACTGATTGTTGAGAAAAGTGTTGACACTCAACAATCAGTTGGGTATTATGAAGACAACACTTAGTTGGGTGGTGATTGATTGAAACGGAAAAAATTGACCGAATTACGCCAAGACCGCAATTGGAAGCAAGAAGACGTGGTGTATCGGTTGAAGGAGTTTTATGAAATTTCAATTAGCGCAAGTTACTACGGCATGATCGAGCAAGGCGTGAGAACGCCCAATCTGCAACTCGGGATTGCGATCGCCGAATTGTTCGAAACCGAGATAAAGGATTTATTTTTTTGCTCATCAACTCAACAAATCGTTGGGTAACGTTAGCGACGAACAAGCGGCATCATCTGCTTAAACCTGAAACCTTGTTCCAACTTTAATTCTAACAAATTTTGCTAGATAAGATAATGGAACAAACGTTCGGAGGTGAACATTCATGGCAAAACATTGTATTTACAAATCGCCCGCTGATTTACCAAATGAGATGACCGTCAAAAACTTCGAAGATGCACTCGGTGTTTCCCGATCGATGTCCTATAAACGCATTCAAGAGCCCGACCTCCAGATCTACCGCGCTGGATACAGCGAAACGGGCATACGGATCACAAAACAAGAATTTTTGCGCTTCATCGGTTATGTTCAGCTCGACCTGGACGACGAGTTGGCCAATACACCGCTGGTCTGGACGATTGAAGACATCGCAAAGTACCGGCAGAAAGCATCGGCCACGATCTATGAAGAAGCCCGGCGCGAAAACTTCCCAAAAATCCCTGGTCTAGGGACGCGGATTGTAATCGGTCGTGAAGCGTATCTGGCAAGCATCGGCTATGGCCAGAAGCAAGAAATTGATCTGAATAGCAACGTAATCCACATCGATGATTTGTTTGTGCGTCGTCTGGCGTAGCGCCAATTAGAAAAGAGGAGGGATCATCTTATGAAACAACCTGTCAACATCCCGTTTGAATGCCAATTGCAGTGGCCGGAAAGCGGTGAGCAAGAAAGTTGGAACGGCACGATCGACCAGATTATCAATCGCGGTTCTCACATTGAGTTCCATATCAAAAGCCGCTCTGGTTTCTGGTGCGTTGCAGCACCGTATCAGGCTGGCAACCTTCTGGTGATCGAGGCAGATCAAGCATCGTTGGGCCTGGCACACCCGAATGATCTTTTCTACAACAAAGAAAAGGTCCTTCAATGTGAACACCTCAACACTGTAGACGGCATCACAGCCGTATACGCACTCAAGGCACTCGCTGACGCGGGCCACTACGAAGGGAGATAACGATTATGCCGATTTTGGATGGCGCAAAAGTAAAAGCAAAACGTTTGAAGGTAGGGTTGAAGCAAATCGAGCTCGCTCAGGGGATCTGCTCGCCGAGCATGCTCAATCAGATTGAGCACGACAAAGCGAATCCGTCTGATCGCTTGGCATCACTGATCGCCGAACGCTTGAACTCGACAGTGGATGAACTTACCCGCCAATAACACCAAACAGCCCAAGGAGGTATTACCGACATGGCAACCAGCAAACAAACCACGCTACCGGCACTGGAAATGTGTATTCTTCCCGCGGACCTGCCGGAAGCGCTGCAATACGTGCAACTTTGCAAGAACGCAACATCTGAAATCCACGCGCTGATTCATTTGAACAACTTCGACCGTGCCTGGACGCTGACCAAGCAACTCCACACCGCAATGAACGAATTGCGTGAGATGGCCCGGCGCAAGTCGGATCATGACCGCGGTTATCGCAAAGCTCTTGAAGATGCGGCAGAGCGGGACGAGCTGATCCGCCAGCTTATGGAGCAAGCAACGGCTTCTGGCGCGATCGTCACATTCTTGCACGTCGGAGGAGGGCGGCGTGAGTGAGCAACATCTAGTACGCGAAGAACTCGTGGTTTGGAATTGCCTAGAGTGCTCTGCTCGCATCGAAGCGGGTAGCATCATCGCAACCAACGGCAAGTGCCCATTTTGCGAGTTGGAGAAGTATCAGATCATCGTCGGAGGTCTGACCGACATTGTAGAAAACGGCAGCACGATCCATATGCACTTTGCGCATGGTGAATGCTCGGCAAACATCGATCACGGTGATACGACTGCGCAGTACGAAGCCAAGACACCGCTGAGCCTGCTCGTTGAGATCATCAACAACGAAACGGACTCGTACATTCAGGAGGAAGAGGAGGGAAGCGACAATGCCTAAGATTGACACCGATAACTTGCGAGAGATCGCAGTAGCAATTCGTGGTGTGGCAAAAGGCGAATCTGGATTCGTGCAGTTCAAGTTCATGCAAATCGCAAACGACACCGGGGCGGCCGCCGACGAGATCGACCGCCTTCAAGCTGAGCTCGCGAAATACGAGAAGTTGTTCGCAGTAGTCGAATCTGTCAACAAAGAGTACTGCCGGGCCGGAGTGACAGGATTAAGTGTTGGAGGACCCGCTACCTGGTCGGCCGTTGTTGGTACCTTTGTCTACGGTGAAGAAAAATCATTCCGAGACGCGCTTGTGATGCTTGCCAAAACGGAAACAGGTGAGGAAATCGTCTTTGAAAGCAGCGGTGATGACGCTTGAAACCAGTCACCGACAAGGACCTTGACGGCATGTTTACCGCCGTCTTGCTTGGACCGAAGCCGCCTATCACCGTACCGCTCAACTGCCCTAAGCTCGACTGCCGACGTAATGAACGCGGCTACTGCGAGATGTTCATGGCCGGGGAGTTCGACGACGAGGACTTTGAAGACGGCGATGCCTGCAGCGACTACACTCCGAACGATCTGATGTGCGGTGTATGCGGGGCTGGGAAGCACGGTGAACGGGAGCTGTACGGTGCCGACGCGGACGGTTGTCGTGGTGTTGTCATGAAGTTCTGGATCTGCCCTAACGGGCATTGAAGGGAGGTGAATCCAATAGAGCGGTACACGAACGAGGAACTTTCGGAGATGCTTCGCCAGAACTTGGACCTGAACATTCGTTTCGCACATGCGCTGAACGAAGCGATGCTTTTTCTTCCGCCGCACGCAAAATTGAAAGTCGCGGATGCTATGGCAAAGAAAAAGGTCTGACGCAGCAACGTCAGACCGAGTGAGGCAAATTAGAAATTTTACTGGCTCCAGTGTAGCACGGAAATGGAAATCGATCAAATAAACGGAGGAATCTATGATGGCACAAGCACCACAAAACCTCGATCTAGCGATCCGTCAGCTCGGTCTGAAACCGATTCAAATGGGCGGTCCGGCTTTGGCCCGCATGACGGCTGATGGTAAGAACATCGAAGCTGTTTTCGCAAACGTCGCGCTTTCTGAAAAAATGGGTGAGTTCTGCGATATCCAAGGTCGGGCGATGACGACAGCGAACGGCTACAAAAAACTGAACCAGATCGCTGGCGTTTCGGTCATCACACCGCAACGATTGTCAGTGCCGATCGATGGCAAAGAAGTGAACGTTCCCAATCCTTATCCGATCATCGATCCGAAATCTGGATCGATCTCAAAAGTGTGGGTGAGGAAAGTCGCGATCGGCTTCTCGCCAATCGGCAATCTCGTGGCAACATCTGCTTCACTGCTGTACGACATTCGCATGTACTTCGTGCAAGAATGCTTCAACAAAATCATGTACAACGCCGAAGCTGGCGAAGTTTGCAACTGGGAGGATGTTCAGCAGAAGACGGGTGGGCGGTTTGAACCCATTGAAGGCGACATGGGCATTTGGATCAACTATAAACACAAAGAAATTATGAAAGCCATCGGCAACTTCACAAACAAAAAGCAGTTTGCTGAACGGAACGCTCAAACGATCTGCGAGCGCTTAGTGATGAGTAAGCAACCAGCGCTTGCATATCCATTCGTTGACGAATTTATCTCTGGTGGTGCTCCTAAGCAACGTTACGCGACGCTTCCTGTATGGGGTTACAAATCCAATCTAACACAGGAACAACTTTTGCTGATTGCAGAGCAAGTAGAGAACGGCGAAGAAATCAAGATTCCCGGAATTGAGGTTGAGTACCGAGAGGTCGAAGCATCACAGGAAGAACTCGATGCGATGGCTACGGCCGAACAAGATAGTGATGAATTTTCGACCCTACCTTCTTATTCTGAAGATCAGAACTCGACTTCGCCTCAAAGACGAGAGACGAAATTTCGAGATGACAAGGAGTTGGAATTCTAATGCCTCAGCTTACTTCGCTGTTCTTCGATAACTTCAAAGGCTCAACCAGCAACTTTCCGCTTTCAAAAAAGACAGTGTTAGTTGGCCCGAACGGCTCCGGAAAAACCACACATGTACAAGCACTGAATGCGGCCATGCTCGGGTACATCCCAGGCAATGGGAAGCAACCAGGTGACACATTCAAAATGTCGAGTGATCAGCAAATCATGTCTGCGGGCCTTGAACTTGACAACGGCTTTGGCTTCATCCGCTCGTTCGAGCGAACATTGAAGTCATCCAAAGGCGTAAAGAAGCCGTTTTACTCTCAGTCGATCGAACTTTCTCCTTCTCGCGGCGAGCAGACCGAGACCGAGCGGAAAGCACGGATCGCAGAAGAAGTCGGTAGCCTCTCGATGATGCTCGACTTCAGCGCCTTCACCGAGATGACCGCCAGTGGCCGCCGCGACTTCATCTACTCACTCGCTGGTGGAGAAGAGGGGGAGGGCTGGAATAAGCAGCGCATCAATAGCTACCTGCAGGAACAGATCGGGAAGATCGACGATCCGGATCTCGCCAAGGAGCTGGCCAATGCAGTTGACGACGCGCTTGGTTTCTACGAGGACACAATGACGATCGATGAAGGGCTGGCAGCTATGAAAGGCTTTGTCGAACGCGAGTTGAGCGTTTCGAAAGACAAGGCGAAAAACGCTGCTGGCGCGATCAAGACGTTGACGCAGCAGAAAAACGAGTTGCAGGAAACGGATCGCAATCTTGATGTCAACAAGCGTGAACTTGCCGATCTGCGCGAACAGCTTTTGAAAACGGAAAAACAGCTCGCCGCCGATCGCGAGAAGAAGAAGGCGATTGATCGTCGCACTGCACGCCTGAACGAAGTGGCCGCACTGATTGAGCGACAGCAGGCCGTCGAAAAGCAACCGACAGATCAAGTTGATAAGCAGATCGCGGAGCTAGAGGAGGCAATGGATCACTCTGATGATTCCACCGAGCACCGGACGCTTGTCGAGAAAAAAACAGAGCTGGCAACGCGGATCAATGACACGCAACAGAAGATTGGCCACGCGAGACAAGAGCGTTCACGTCTGATCGCCGAGCGCGGGAGCATTCAGTCTACACTCGATACGATTCAAAATAACGCTGGTGTTTGTGTGATCCAGAATCTGATCAAGTGCCCCAAAGACTTTTCCAGCTATGTTGTTCATGCGCAACAGCAGGTCGCACAGAAAGATGAGGAGATTGCGGCGTTCAACGAGTCAGAACGAGCGATGCTTCAAGCACTTAGCCAAGAGAACGCTGAGATGGCGGAGATCGAGCAACGGATGAACAGCATCATGTCCCGCGTCAACCAGCGCCAGCGTGAAAATGCACAACGGCAACAGCAGATCAAGCAGTTGCAGGCGCAGAAGTCTTCCATCCAGCAAGCCGAGGAAAAGCGCCTTGGAGATCTTCAACGTGCCATGCAAGAGCAACAGGACCTTCGTGATCAACCTATCGAAGCGATTGCACCACTGGATATGCTCGAAGCGCAAATCACGAACCTCGGCCCTCGCATGAAGGAACTGGCGGAGAAAGTCGAGCAACAGAGTGACGTTCGAAACAAGATCCAGAACATCCAGCAAGCCATTTTGACGAATCAGGTGTCCGAGATCAAGAAGAAGGCGTTTGAAAAGCTGAACGAGGCGCTGGGGCCAAAGGGAGTCCAAGGCGAGATCGTCAAGACGATGCTCGACCCGATGCGCGCCGACATCGAAGTGAACCTCCGAGCGATCGGCATCGGTGCGGAGATCTTCTTCCAGACTGAGTCAGACACCGGCCAAGAGGTATTCGATTTCGGCTGGCAGATCGGTGAAGAGCGCCGCATGTTCGATGCACTGTCTACGGGTCAGCAGATCATGACATTAATCGCCTTCCTCGTCGCCGTCATCGAGCGTGCGAAGCCGCCAGTCCGTGTTCTTGCTCTCGACAACATCGAGAACTTGGATGGTACCAATTTGCGCAACTTGTTCACCGGCCTTGATGCTCTGGCGGACAAGCTTGACAACATCATCGTGGCTGGTGTTCTGCCTTACAAACGCGGTGAGGACGAGTGGTTGCTTCCGGGACTGCCGGAAAGTTGGTCGCTCCACGTGCTCGGTGAAGAACTTCAGCAGGATCAGGCATTTCCAACTGTTCAGGAAGGAGTGGGTGAATCCGATGACCTCCCGTTCTAGCTCACATATTGGACAGCGCATTAAAGAGTTGCGCAAAGTAGCCAAGCTGACTCAGCAAGAACTAGCAGATGGAATTGTCACGCGTAGCTACATCAGTCAAATCGAGAAAGGAAGCATTCAACCTTCCTATGACACGTTGGCTCAATTGGCCATGAAGCTTAACGTCACGCTTGAAGAGCTCTACAAAGAACCTGAAAATCTTGGCCTGCGACTTGCTGAAATCAAAAAAACAATCAAGTTTGCAGAGGCGGCTGCGACGAATGGTGAGTTCGAAAAAGCCAAACGGTATTTGGCTGATCATGCAAGCTTTCAGACGGTGCTCAACGATTACGATCTTGGAGTTATGCACTGGACACTCGGTGCAATCGCTACTTCCGAGCAAAATTATGAGAACGCTCTGGCGTGTTACCAGCAAAGTTTGAGTCACCTTCAAAGGTTGGATTGGTCAAAGGAGATGCTTCGGGTCTATGTTTCAATCGCAAAGACCTATGAAGGTTCGCATAATGACCAAGCGGTTGATTGGATTTTGTCTGCTTACGAAATGGCGGTTGAGAATTTGGTCTCAGGACAGATAAAGGCAACGCTCCTGTTCACAATTGCTCGAATTTTGTTTGGAATCGGCGACTTTAACTCAGCTCTCTTCTATGCTCGTAAAGCAGCTGACTTATATCAAAAATGCAAAATGGACGTTCCCTCTTACTTGGTTGAAATGATTGGGGATTTGAAGTTAGCAACAGCTGAAGTAAATCGTCTTTTTGAGAGGATGAAGGACAATGACGAGCTTGAACCAAGCTCAGCAACAGGCAGTCACTAGTGATTCGCAAGTTATTTTGACTTTGGCCGGGGCGGGGACGGGCAAGACGGCCGTCCTCACGCGTAGGATCGCTCATCTGCACGATGAAATGCGAGTCGGCACCAGCAACATGCTGGCGCTCACTTTTACCCGTCTTGCTGGACATGAGATGAAGGAACGGATCGCAAAGCTCATAGGCGAAGAGCAAGCCAAAAAGCTTTTCTGCAACACTTTCCACGCCTTTTGTGTCCAAGCGCTGCGGCAGTGGGGAGAACGGGTCGGCATCGAGCCGAACTTCACGATCTACGATCCGGAAGACCAGGAAGCGATCATCAAAACGGTGATCAAGGAATGCAAGTACAAAACGAAGGTCGATGACGTGCTGCATGACATCAACCAACTTGCCAGCGGCGAGGAAGAGTTCATGAGCTACGAGTCCGAACAGGCAGCGCGGGAGTACATGTTCCGGCTCCGCCGCAACAACGCAGTATCGCTCGATGAACTTCTGACACGCACGCTCAGCCTGATGGTGCAGGAGGACATCACCGCCTACTACCGCAACGACTTCAAATATGTCTTCGTCGACGAGTTTCAAGACACGGACGGCGTGCAGATGGCGATCATCAAAGCCTTGGCTCCTGAAAATTTGTTCGTCGTCGGCGACGACTACCAATCGATCTATCGCTTTCGGGGCGCGCGCGTTGAGAACATCCTGAACTTCTCCAACGAGTTCGAAGGCTGCGAGACGGTGAAGTTGGAGTTTAACTACCGTTCGACGCATGAGATTGTCAACGCGGCCAACCGGCTGATCCAGCACAACCAGAACAGGACTGACAAAAAGCTGATCGCCGACAAAGAAGGCCCGTCGATCGAATTTCATGAGCTCGACTCGATGGAGGCTGAGGCTTTCCGGATCGTGCAGAAAGCGAACGCCTACCAGATGGCCGAGCGGAAGTACTCCGACATCGCTGTTCTGGCGCGCACGAATCATCAGCTCGAAATCGTTCGTAATCAGCTCGCCGCGGCCAATGTGCCAGCGCAGGTCGTGAGTCAAAGCGCCGACATCTTCCAAAAGCGCGACATCGCCACAGCAATCCGTTTTGTCGAGTATGTGATCAATCCGTCCGACTCGCGCGCGCTGCAGGCATGTGTCAACTTTCCGGTGACACGCTTGACCGATCTTGAAATGACGCGGGCGATCACCGAGATGGAGACGACCGGAAAGACGCTTGAGGACGTTCTGGCGGACAGCGAGAACGAGGCTGTTCGGCACCTTGTTGGGCGCGCACGTTCGCTCCGAGAAGGGCGGGTTTTCGACTTCTGGAACGTTGACGCGATCGAAGCTTTTAAACGCTGTTCCTACGAGCTTGGCATGAAGGTGTTCTATGAAGCACAAGGGCTTCAAAATCGCATCGAGGACATGATACAGGCTCTCCGGGCGATCAACCGATGGTGCCGCCAGCAGGAGCAAGTTGGTGACCCGTACGACATCCAGACGTTCATAAAGTGGCTGCGGATTCGAGACATCCAGGACTACTACCGCAAGGAAGTTGACGCCGTGCAGCTGATGACCGTCCACGGAAGTAAGGGACTTGAGTTTGACACAGTTTTCATGATCGGCATGAACGAGGAGACGTTCCCCTCGAAAAAGGCAGTGAAGTCGGAAGAAGACTTGGAGGAAGAGCGCAGGCTGATGTACGTAGCCGTGACACGCGCCAAACGCCTTTTGGTGCTCACGCGGCCACGCGAAGTGACGGTGTATAAAAACACCACTACACCGCTACCAAGCCGCTTCATGAGGGAAATGGGGTTGGTCTGATGGCTGATTGCTACAAAGAGTTGAAGGCGTTTGCTGACTGGCTCGAAACAAATCCGTTGAGTTCAATCGATCAGGCGCTATGGATGCATCTATTTATGCTCTGGCAAAAGAACGGTTCCTCTGACGGGTTTGTGGTACGCAACGACTCATTGATGTCGAAGCTTGGTGGGATCAGCAAACCAACTCTGCAAAAATCGCGAAACAATCTCATCCAAAAAGGACGCATTCGGTACGAAGGCGTCGAGAAGAAAAAGAACAGCGGGCGGTACTGGTTCATCCCATTCACCGCCCAAACTGGTCAAAATATTTTACCAGATTCTTTACCAGATACGACCGCACACCAAACTGGTAAAGAAATTTTACCAGATGGTTTACCAGACTCTTTACCAGATGGTTTACCAGTTCCTTTACCAGAAGGCTTACCAGATTCTTTATCGGATGCGTTTCTTCAAGAAGGAATGAATGAATGTATGAATGACGGAATGACTGACACGCATGCGCGAGCGGAGAAGCCTCTTCAATCCATGCAGAGGATCTTTCGCGAAACATTTGGCCGACCAATGCGACAAGCAGACTGGACCTTCGTGAACGATTATCTGAACGACGGCATGCAAGAAGAGGTCATCGTGTTCGCTTTTGAAGCGGCTCTCGTGAATAAGCCTGACAGCCCAATGTACCTTTGGCGTATTCTCGGCGAGTGGTTCACGAAAGGCATTCGTACAGTAGCCGACTACCGACGCGATCTTGAGCAAAAACAGATTGAGAAACAGAAGCAGTCGAAGATACCGCAACGGTCGGGCAGTCAAAAAGTGATTCCGATGTCTTCGCACCAGCAACAAGTCATGAACGCTTGGGAGAAGCGTTTCGGTAAACAAAGCGGCTAGTGGAAGGAGGGAGAGCTTTGGACGATTTTAAGCGGGCAGGAAGTGAGCTTGGTAAATTTGCTGGTCTGCAGCGCTTTGAGCCGTTTGAGCAATACCGTCATGCGTTGAACCTGCAGCATGCTTCAGACCTGCTTCTCCGGCGCCACAACGGCGAGCTGTTCGAAGTGCTCCAGTGCCGGACAAAGTGTGCCGCTTGCCGAGGCTATGAAACTTGTTGGAGATCTGGCGACGCAAAAGGTGAGGTTCGAGTCATCGAATCCGTTTCGGAGACAAAGATCACGATCATCAACAAGCCATGCAAGCCTGCGCTACAGCACTTCGCGAAAATAGAGCACCTGAAGCGATTGGAGCTGGCCGGCATGACGGAAGTGGATCGTAGTTTCACGCTCGCTTCGTTTCCGGAAGAACAGATCCAACGCCATCCCAAGCTCTTCGAAGCCGTGAATGAGTTCGCGAATGACTTTGAACCGGATCACAAAGATCGCGGGTTTTATATTTACGGACCGCCCGGCATCGGCAAGACACACTTGATGCTAGGTGCCGCAAACAAACTGATCGACCGCGGCATTCAGGCGGTCTACACAAGAGCGGACGTTCTGTTCGATAGGCTGCGGGCGGCGTACGGTGAGGACGAAGGCACTTTTGACAAACGGCTCGCATGGTACTCAAATGTGCCAGTGCTGCTACTCGACGAGTTTGCGCAGGAGCGGGCCAACGACTGGACAGTGGACAAGATGTTTTCAATTCTTAGCCACCGTCTCCAGAACGGTCTTTGCACGTGGTTCACTAGCAACTACGCACCGCCGTTCGTATATGCGCATCTGCGCGAGCAGCTTGAACTTGATAAAAAAATTGAGCCAATGATTTCGCGGATAACGAAGCTTGCCCGTATGGCACGTATGGAGGGCGAGGATCACCGTTTGACGCATATGGATGACGCGCTCGAACCGGAGTGGTGATTGCATGTTCCCTTTCGACGACGATGAACAACTTCATAGCCCTTTACCAGCAAACGTCGAAGCGGAGCAGGCCGTCCTCGGCGCGTGTATCATCGCCAAGACGGCGTTGGAAGAGGTCAAGACAAATCAAAAGCTGGTCCCGAACGATTTCTGGCGTGAATCGCACCAAGCGATTTTTCAAGCCATGCTGGACGTTGAGAAGGCTTGCAAGCCTGTCGATATGGTCACGCTCACTGTTCACCTGCAGGAGCAGAAGAAGATCGACCAAGCAGGTGGCATTGAATATCTGACCAGATTGGCCAACTCTGTTCCGTCAGCAGCCAACGTCGATCACTATGCGGCGATCGTCAAAGAGAAGTCGGTGTTGCGGCAGTTGATCTGCTCACACGAGAAAGTAGCTGCAGCATCGTTGAAGGCAGATGCGAATCCGTGGGACATCATCGCGGCACAGAAAGATATTCTGCGACAGCTTGAGGTCAGCGCACAACAGACTGGATTCTTTGAGCGCTCCGCTGACGTGGTGGAGCGAACGATTGACCAGATCAGCAAACGGGCCGAGCGCGGCGATGAAGAGAATCCGGTGACGGGGGTCCCATCTGGATACCGAGATCTGGATGAGATGACGACGGGTTTTCACGGCTCGGAGCTGATCATTTTGGCAGCCCGTCCCGCGGTTGGAAAGACGGCGTTTGCGCTAAACGTCGCCCAAAACGTTGCAGTCCGCGCTGGTGAGCCGGTCGCGATCTTCTCCCTAGAAATGGGGGCAGAGCAGTTGGTACAGCGGATGCTGTGCGCAGAGGGCAACATCGATGCAAACAAACTGCGCACAGGAAAACTTGATGAAGATGATTGGCCGAAGTTGATGATTGCAGCTGGAACGATTGGAGACGCTCCGATCTTCATCGACGACACGGCTGGCATCACAGTAGCTGACATCTGGGCGAAGTGCAGGAGGCTGAAACAGCAAGTGGGAAAGCTCGGTCTGATTGTGATCGACTACCTACAGTTGATCCAAGGCCGGGGGCGGGATCGACAACAAGACGTGTCCGAGATTTCCCGTACGCTGAAGATCATGGCCCGCGAGCTGGATGTGCCGGTGATCGCATTGTCGCAGCTATCACGTTCGGTTGAGAAGCGTCAGGACAAGCGACCGATGCTTTCCGATCTGCGCGAGTCCGGTGCGATCGAGCAGGATGCAGACATCGTAGCCTTCTTGTACCGGGATGAGTATTACAACAAGGATTCCGAGAAGAAAAACGTGGTGGAGTTCATCATCGCCAAACAGCGCTCGGGTCCGGTCGGCACGGTAGAGCTTGCCTTCTTGAAAAACTTTAACAAGTTCGTGGATATTCCCAAGCAATTTACTTTGTTCGACCAAGGAGCGTGATCGTTTTGGAGCGTTTTACACCGAGCAAGTACAACCCGGAGATTCGTGACAAAAAGCTGGCGATCATCAAGGCTTTTGGACAGAACTCGTTTTTGCGCGGCGAGATGGAGATGGCCGCCTGCGCAGTGACCGGGCAGACGAAATTGTTGCATGAGTTGAACGCGGCGGAAGTGGACGCGCTGCTGGTGCATGTGAATGCGATTCAAAATCTTTCGAAAGGTGGTGCCTCTGCATGAAGATGGCAAAAGAAGTCCGCAAGCTGTACAGCCAAGAGTGGCAGGCATTGTTCACCGAGCTTGAAGGGAAGGGGTACACAATCAGCTACGACGGCGGCGTGATCCTGATCCGCAGCACCGGTCACCGCATGAATGTCTCGCTCGAACGCGGCCGCTGGCAAATGGAGCTGTTCAAGCCGTTTATGCTGTCTGAGATTCGCCGCTCGCGCTACGACTCCCAAATCATCGAGCAGGTCCGCTATTGGATCGATCGCGCGCAAAAAAGCCCGTTGCTTTATAGCTTCGCGCTGCGGGAGACGGCATGAAGTGGCGGCGGAGAATTTGGTTCCGGCTTGCGTGGATGATGCCTGGCAAGCTCGGTGCATGGTGCTACGATCGGACGGAGCGAAAGGAGGCGAAGGCGTGACAGCGCATCCGAAGCGTCGCAAATATGAGCGTCACTGGAAGAAAGTTTTGCCGAAGATCGATCAGATCGCGAAGGATACGGCGGAAAAACTGGATGAGCTTTTTTTGAGTGATGACGCAGAAGATGTCGATGTTTCCTACGCGGCCATCCGAGATATGTTCGCGGTTAAGCTTCATTCGGAAATGCAGAACAGACGGATGTGGCGACTTCGGAAGGTAAATCAGCCAGAGAAGGGAGGGACGGAATGATCAAATTTACGGTTCGCGGAGAGCCTGTCGCACAAGGCCGCCCCCGCGCTACAACGGTTCACGGTCACGTCCGAATGTATGATCCGAAGAAATCTAGCGACTTCAAGCAATTGGTTATGCTCGTTGCACAAAATCATTGTCCTGCCCAGCCGCTGGAAGGTCCATTGCGTATGAAGCTGCAGGTGTTCCGCCAGATCCCAAAGAGCTTCAGCAAAAAGAAAACAACTGCTGCTGAAAATGGTGAGGTGCGTCCCACAACAAAGCCGGACGCCGACAATTATCTGAAAGCCGTCAAGGACGCGCTCAAAAATGTAGCCTGGCGCGATGACTCCCAAGTCGTCAGTGTCACGGTTGAAAAATGGTATAGCACGACCCCGCGCATCGAGGTCGAGATTACGGAGGTGGCCTAACTCATGGCGGCAAAATTCAGCTTTGCAACTGGCGAGGTTCTGAGATTTATCCTCGCGATCAAAAAGGAATTTCACAAGAACCTGCGCGACAACAACATCGTCGCGATCTGGCGCGAGGATGCAGACTACGGTCACTACACTCAAGCGGTTGTCGTCCCACCTGCTTTCCGCTTCATGATGAATGCCGACGCCGTGATCTACGTCAACAAGCCGGCGTGGATGAAACGTTTGTCCGACGCAGAGAAAGCGTATTGGATCGACCATGCTCTTGCGATGCTGGAAACCAAAGACAAGTGGGCTGACGACGGTCGCCCGATGATGATGCAGGTACAGCCAGAGAAAATCGGCTACGCAAATGTCATCGCACGACACGGCCTTATCACGCCGGAACTGAAGATGTTCGGCCACGCCATGAAACCACGTTCGGAAGATCCGCAGATGAACATCTTTGAGGTAATCCATGAAACGCATGGCGCAGAAAATCGCTTTGAATATGGTGGCTACCGGGCAAAAGAAGCAGATGAGATCATCAACGATCCAACGGAAGCGACTCTCTACCGCGCTGCTTGGTTGGCGGTCAATGAGCAATCCGCGAGTGTTGAACTTTTCCAAGAACGTCTAGATGTTGATTACCCGGTCGCGGTGATGCTGATGAATCAGTTGGAAGCGATGGAGTTTATCGGCCCGTCACGCGGCAACTTCCCCGTGAGATTTTGGCAACTCCTGACCGCCTGCAATTCCTTGGTGAAGCTACTGGTCTGGAAGACTCGCAGTTCGCGCAGTAGAAAAAGACAGGGGGAAGCATCATGCAAGCTTTGCAACTTAACCACGAAAAGTTGGAGCAGATCGTACGGGAGTTAAACACAGACTTCTTCCCGAGAATTCAAGATCAGGATGCTGTATCGGTAAAGGTTTTTTATCTCATGGGAAAGGTTGCACAATTGGGACGCGTTTGGGCACTAACCGTTGGTGAGCAGGGGGCGGATCTTCAACACTATAACCTGAAAGCCTACAGCGAATTGATCGTAATCATGACCGCTGTCGGTCTTGAAATTCCTTACCCTGATCGCCCAGAGAAATTGGAGAAGCGGGAAAGTATCTTCGACCAGTTCCAGCTTCTGTTTGAGCGGATCGCCGCTCTGCAGTTTGATGATCACTACATCGAGGTATGGGAAGCATTACTCGGCCTCGGCGAACTGATGGGTTTCACGGCCGCGCAGGTCGAAGCCGAGATCCGAAGCACCTACGGCGGTGATGCGGCGTGATCGCGCAACATCTCAATCAGCAAGTAAGAAATGTATTTAAAGGTGATTATTGGTTCTGCGGCATCGAAGGACTGGATCTCTTGCGGGAAGTCTCGGCCAGCAAATTCTCGTCCGCTGCAGGTGCTAATCTGGACGATGAGGTGATGAATCATGACAGAGCTAACTAATGCGGAACGATTGAGGATGTGGGAGATCAGTCAACGTGACCGGTTGCACATCGTTGAGGTTAGACTTTTCGATCAGGAGAGTAAGGCGGTTGCTACTGTCTATCAGCTAATCAATTGCGCGGCGACACCGGGGGTGGCGGTTCGTGATGCGATCGATCTTGTGTCCTCAGGCGATCTCCACATCTGGGAAGGCAAGGAGTTCTTGCACACAGTGGATGACATTATCGGCCTAATAACGACCGAACACGAAATCGTCAAGGTCAACATCCAGCAGGAAAAGCGCCGAGGTGTCAATGAGCCGCTCAAGCATTACATCAAGTCGGTACTGATTTTGGATCTTGAGCCGAAAGGAGTCTGAGATGAATCTGTTCATTTGCCTGGACTGCGGTGGTTTCTGCGAAGGGGACGAGGTCCGACGATCAATCAATCGGTGTGGTGAATGTGAGGTGGAAAGGGGTGAAAATGTTTGCTTGATGAAACCATCGTTTACTGCACCAAAGGTGGATGGGAGATAGAAGGCGCGGTCCTCTCGTACAGCCGTAGCAGTGATCTTGACCACGCGTTGGCGAACATTGCAAACGGCGGACAATGGGTTGGGTGGGCTGTTGGATGGCATGCGGCTGAGGAGCTTTGCCATGATCACCAGATGAAGAGTAGTGACCGTTGACTTCATAGCCGAAATTTTTTAGCGGGCAGAGCCCCGCTTTTCGGCGTTTGGTGATCCATTCGAGCGATGAATTCAGAGGAGGATGATCAAGGTGGCACAATTGAGTTTCGTACAAGTAGAACCGGCTATGGAAATGGTTCAGCTTGCCGAAAAGATGCTAAAGGATTACGCACGAATGAAGAAGCAAATCAAAATCCTTCGCGGCGATCTCGCGAGTATTGGCGATGGAGTGGTTGGTGCGGCCGGAGACGTGAATAGCAGCATCCGGGCTCAATACAAGAATTCGGACAAAGTTGGTGGAGAAGCAGTGCGCCGTGATAAGAAGCGGCATCGCCTCGCTCTGATGGAGCGGAACTGTGCGCAGTTCGAAGCGGCGATGGCGGCTGTGACAGACTGGCAGCAGGACACGATGCTTGAATGGTTGCTCGATGGCGAGACGGTGACCAAGATCGCCTACCGGCTTGATCTCTCCCGCCGACAGGCGACTTCCATCAAACGTAATTTGGTGGATAAGCTTGCATGGGCGATGCAGGATCATCTGCAGGTACAGACCAAACAGGAAGTTGCGGCTTGAATCGACTTCTCACTTTGCCCACATTGTACATGTTTTGCATGTCGAAAAAAGACCGTGTTATACTCGCTTCAGCAGGATATGGATAGACCACCTACGTGAACCAGTCGTGAAGGTGGTCTTTTCTTTTTCCTGATCGATTCCTACTAGCGCGCACTGGGAGTTCAGATTGACGGAGGCGCGGTATCGTTCGTCTTGTTCTTCGGAATGTAGCGCAGCAGGATAGCAAGCCCCCCTTGGGAGCGGGAGGGCGCGGGTTCGAATCCCGTCGATCGGTGACCGGTGGCACAGAGTGCATAGATAAACCACCCAAGTAGGTGGTTAGAGGGGTTTCGTGCTCGTTCTTGACTTTATTAATGCTCTGTACAGTTCGGCATATAGGCCCTCTTGATTCAGAGTGGAAATAATAGTCTCTGCTAATTGGTGGTGAATAAATCCTAGCTCCTTTTCTAAGTCGATCTCGAATTCGTAGTGATTGATTTGTTCGCCGAGGTGTAAGGAATCCTGATACTTATCGCAAATTTTAAAAATATTATCTACGATATCTTTATCCCAATCTCTCGCAACACAAAGATAATGGAACGCAATTTCGGGACGATACAACTTGGTACCATCCATTTCACATAAGAGAGAATTGATGTCCTCTTCTACTTTTTCGAGCTCCTTTTCCATTTTCATGAGAAGGGCTTGATCGTCGCGAATAACCCGAATGCGTTCTTTTACTTCTTCAAGCTCCTTTTTACGATAATCACCATAAATTATGATCAGACAATCCATTTGGAAATCCGCTTTTTCGAGCAGATTTTTTAACTTAGTGTCTTCAGTATTAGATATCATGTTGCCTTCAACTCCTTTTAAAGTATTACTTCGAAAGACCGGAAGGAAAATCCTTCCTCATTGCAGAAGGTTTGCAGATGAGAGGGGGAGAGTTTATGGGATTTGATTGGGGCTCATTTACCGGGGGAGCTGTAGGCGCATTAGGTGCGTATCTTGCTGCGAGATATGCATTTTCTCTGTCCCAAAAAAGAACAAAGGAACAACTCGCAGTTGAAACAGCAGTATCAATCGGTGAATTATTGAGAGGAAGATTGGTATACCTACACAGTAAAGAGTTTAAGGACGATCCAACATTCGAAAATATGAAAGAAAATGTAACGGTGTTCTTGGAGCAACAAATGGTGTCTCTACTCCCAAAATCAATAATTTCAGGAGATAAGGAGCTATTGAAGATTATTCGAGAACTCAGAGAGTTTGGTGCAGAAACTACATTGGGTTTATCGTTCGAATTGTCGAAAAGAGAGATTCCATTTGACTCTAAAGAGAGCATACCATTTGTGATAGCGATTGGCGCTGATATTAACAATACATTAGCAATTGCATCAAAACGAGTATCTGACTACATCGCAATAGCTGAGGCGAAGTGTCTGAAAGTCTAAAAGCTTCTCCTCTGGGTGCTTTTTTTGAGGAAGCTCATTTAATCTGATCAATGGGGAGCACGTTGACTAGGCACTTTCCAAAAACACGTACTCTGCCAACGCATTGGATTTTTATAGAACCGTGACAGGACGCTTATCCACATAGGGTAGGCGTTTATTATTTCTTCGAACAGGAGATTATTGCCAGACGGACATCAAAAGCGTGACATCGAAAGCTGTGCTTTGGGTCGCGTGATAATTGTTGGGGCGAAAGACAAACACATTTAGGAGGTTGTGCAAAGTGGAACAGTTGTCTATCAGAATGACTGAACTAGCGATTGAACGGAAGGTGCCAGCTGAATACGAACATTCTCAGACCACATGTTACGGGGCATCCATGGGTGGTCTTTTTCATGCCTAGGGATCAGCTCATTGTCATGAGCGAGGCGCGCCAGATTCGGGGCAATGGAAGCATAGTGGAATTATAAGTATGCTCTCTGTGGTTAATATGGCCGGGTCTGGTCTGTCAATCATAAGAAGAAGGAGAATGCGCTCGTTTACTAAACGAGCGTAATTAGATGTGTATGGCCACTGTATACTATGGTGCTTCGCTTAGTGGGAGATGAAGATAATAATACCGATAGCTTCGTCACGACTTTAAATATAAAGGAGTTCCTATCTCTTTCGAAGAATAGCTAAAATGAGGTGATGGTATGTCTGATGCGTTGATTGCGGTAATTATTACTCAAGCAGTAGTAGTGTTATTATTTTCTTCGTTGCATTATTGGGTTGAACCGCGAAAAGAGAAGAAGAAGCATCGAAAAGAGGTATTAATGAACTTCTATTCTCCTGTTTACGCTGCGTTAGTTGTGAGAGGAAAAATGCACATAAATGCAGAGGAAAGAAATGGCCGGCCGAAGCCAAATTTTATAAGAATTATCTCTATCGAGGCCAAAGATGAAGACTATATCGACCGACGTTGGATTGAGAAATTTATTCACGAAAATATAGGCTATGCATCTAGTGAATTGGTAGAAGCATGGGCTGCTTATGTCAGTTCAACTACAATGTTCGGGAAAGTCGATCACAAGTATACTGAAGCGCTTGTAAAGGCGATTGTGATTGAGTATAACAAACTCCGAAAGGAGTTTGGGATGAGTTACGACGAAGACGAACTTCGTACCGGATATCCAAATATTTATGCTCATTTGAGAGAACGAAATTAGAGATAGCAAACGGAAATGCAAACTATTGGAGAGGGGGGTCTGTGTGGGAACTGTTGAATTGCGAGCAAATTGCGAAGGTTTCTCCTTTTCGGGACCCATTCAAATCAATGTGGATTATCCGACTGTGGATAAAGCTTCATTGGAGTTAGTGGTCGAGAATGATACGGAAAAAAATAAATATCTAAAGTGTGTTGTTGATGTGTGTGACGCTAATTACTCACTCGCAATTCGAAGGGCGAAAGAAGTTGTGGAACTGTTTGTCGAAGAAATTACGCTTTTTTGTGGTCATTATAATGGCTTTTTCATCGGGGAAATCAAAGTAATCAATGCGAATTTGAACGGGAACGGCGAGTCATCTTTTGGGTTTTCTGTAAATGTAAGGCAGGATGCTGTACTAACAGATACAGAGCAAAACAAGTTGCGTGAAGCATTGGGTGTGATCGATTGCAACAATGTATATCGCAGACTATATAGAGCAGCAATGCAATGTGTAGATCCTGTTGCAAAATTCATGTTCCTATATAGTATTCTTTATGAAATCGTGAATCTTAATACGAATGAGTCAAAACAGGGAAAAGTAGACAAATATATTCGAAAGAATTACAGGAACAAACCAAGCTTGTATCAAAAGGATGAAGACAAACCAACTAGAAAGAAGGGGTGTAATTTCAAGGAGACGATTTACACGTATATTAGAAACGAGATCGGACACACGGACGATGGGGTACATATTAACGACACAACTCGTAGAGCGGCGGAAAATTGCCGCCGTTTAGCAGAGATCGTCCAGAAAGCTATTATTGAATTGGAAAAATAAACTCACAATAGGCACCCGCATTGGGTGCTTTTATTATTCCAATAAGAGGTGATGAAATCATGGAGATGAAGAAACTTTACATCCGAACTATCCCTGTTGAACAAATCAACCCAGCGCCGTACAACCCGCGGCGCGATCTGCAGCCAGGTGATCCGGAATTCGAGAAGCTAAAACGATCGATGGAGACCTACGGATATGTAGATCCGCTGATCTGGAACAAGCGCACCGGCAACCTCGTCGGCGGCCATCAGCGGTTCAAAGTGCTGGTGGCCGCCGGGGCCACAGAGGTGGACGTATCTGTCGTTGATCTGGACGACTCCAGCGAAAAGGCACTGAACATCACACTCAACAAAGTGTCTGGGGATTGGGATGACGTGAAATTGGCGTCTCTTCTGGATGAACTGCGCGGGGCAGGTTTTGAGATCGCGCTGACCGGATTCAACGATACGGAGGCCGACAAGCTAATCGCGCAGTTCCAGTTCGGCGAAGACGACCGGGCGGGTGACTTCGAAAATGGGGAGATCAACCTAGGCTCCTTCGATGATGACAACTTCGATTGCCAGTGCCCGCGCTGTGGGTTCTCGTTCAACCCGAAAAAGCCCGTCACCGGGGATGAGGGTGGCGGGGCCGAATGAGTCAGCATGAATACATTTGGTCGCTGAACGATCTGCAGCGAGTCCCAAAGAACGGACGGAAAGTGTTCACCACGTTCTCCTGCGGCGGTGGGAGCACGATGGGCTACAAGCTAGCCGGTTACGACGTAATCGGAAACGTGGAGATCGATCCACAGATGATGGCGATCTACCGGGCCAACCACAACCCGCGGTTCCCTTTCCTCATGCCGATTCAGCAGTTCAAGACCATTCCGGACAGTGATCTGCCGAGCGAACTGTTCGACCTCGACATTTTGGACGGCTCCCCACCGTGCAGCGTGTTCAGCACTGCGGGCAAGAGGGAAGAAAAGTGGGGTGGGGAGTTCCATTTCCGCGAAGGGCAGGCGAAGCAACGGCTCGATGACCTGTTCTTCGACTATCTGGATGTGGTGGAGAAGCTTCGCCCGAAGGTGGCCGTGGCGGAGAACGTCAAGGGAATGATCCTGGGCAATGCCAAGGGGTATGTGAAGCTGGTGATCGAGCGCTTCAACGAAATCGGATATGATGTGCAACTCTTCATCCTGAACGCAGCCACAATGGGCGTGCCGCAGAAACGCGAGCGCGTCTTTTTTGTTGCTCGGCGACGTGATCTGTGTTTGCCAAAGTTGGTGCTGAACTTCAACGAGCGGCCAATCCTCTACAGTGAGTTTCGTTCGGGCCGGGGGAGGCCTCTCGATCGGGGTGGGAAGACATATCAGCGATGGCTCAAGCGCAGGCCGATCGATCGAGACTTCGGAGACATCGGGCAGCGCGAAGAAGGAAAAGACAGCAATTTCAACACGATCCTGATCAAGGATCACAAAGTTGCCAACACACTTGCTAGTAACTCGTGGTTCGTGCGATACGATGAGCCGTATTTCATAAGCGAGCAAGACATTATCAGGATGCAGACCTTTCCGCAGGACTACGATTTCTTGGACGCAGATGTCCAGTACGTGTGCGGAATGTCGGTGCCACCTGTGATGATGAAGAGGATCGCGCAACAGATCGATGCCCAGTGGTTCTCCAAACTGCAATAGAAAAAGCAGGGCGTGCCCACACCCTGCTTATGTGTTGCCCGGGCACCGCCGGGCGAGATACGAAGAGGAAAACTTAACCAACTCTCGTATCGAGTCCATTTTAGATATGGCGGTGAAACGATGCAATACAATTCGAATGATTTAAACAAAGAAAGTCAACTGTTGAAGCATCAAGCCGAGGTCTTGAGTGGCATTATCGATTCTAAAGAACAGTACAGAAAGCTGACCAAGGCTGCGATTGCAAGGTGGATCAAGGACTTTCAAGACGGTCGTATTGAGATCAATACAGTTGATGACTTAACCAAACTCATCAAGCTTGATCTTGAGTTGCAGGCTGAGGATTTCTAGAAAACAAACTCAAACAATTGACGCGCTGGTTGTACAGCGAAAGGAGCCTCTCGTATGTACGCGACTACGGAAACAATCTAGGCGATCGCCTTCGTCTTGGTTGGCCGGATCGGTGTATGCATTGGTGCCACCCAAACTATTTAAGAGTGCTTGTACGAAACAGAAATATTGGATAGGATGTGATAAAAAGGTGGTGTAAATCTTGTTACTACTCAAATTTTCTAATAATCGATCACATCTTGAGCAGTTGCGGAACGGAAAAATGTACATGAACACTTTCAAATACTTCATTGACCTTGAAAAGACAACGGGTAAAAAAGGTGTCGGTGATGTATTAGAGGTGTCAACTGTTTGTCATGATTCGGAGTTATGGATTAAAGATCCCGAATCCAATGAAAGTCATTTTGCAGGCATGGCTAAAAGCATTCAATTTCGAGATGATGCTGTACTTGATATGCATGTTTTTTGCATGACGATTATCGAGAGAGACAATTTTGAAGTTACCGAAAAATCTGAGGGTGTCGCGCAAATGAGATTGGTCTTGCCCGAAGAGAAGATTAAGCGGTTGGTACATGACTTTGGGGAATACGTCTTTGTTACTTTTATGGACACATTTATTGAGCGAATTGATCAGCCGTTTGCTAAGTCAGGAATCGAAGCAACACACGGTAAGGTGAAGTACGTCGACTTCTCAGTCAACAATGCCGAAAGGCTGAGTGGCTACATGAAAAGAGAAGTGGATAGGTTTTTTTGGAAGGATCGTTTCTTTGAGCATCAGAGTGAGTACAGATTAGTTGCACTCAATCAAATGTCACAGGACCCTCTTGTTGTAAAACTACCTTCCTTGAAAGATATCTCGTCTGTCATTGAGACTAAATATCTCAATACATTTCACATTAAATTTACACCAAAACAAGTCCTTTAGTATGTTTGGAACTCATTGTTGATAATACAGATTACATAAATATTTGAGGTCGCCAAACTTGGCGGCTTTTTATTATGTCTTGGAGGTGGTGATATGTAGTGGCGAAAGCACGCTCTCCAAAGCGCGATCAGGCCAAGCATATGTTTATCGACTCAAACGGCCAGATGATGTTGAAAGACATTGCCGCAACGCTCGAAGTCTCTCCCGATCAGATCCGAAAGTGGAAGCGGGATGACAAGAAGGCGGGTGACGATTGGGAGGCTCTTTTGAATGGTCACGTAACCAATGGCAATAGTCACGTAACCAATGAACAGAAGCCGACCAAACGCGGTGGTGCCCCGCCGGGCAATCAAAACGCAATAGGGTATGGCGCACCTCGCGGTAACAAGAACGCTGTCGGTAACGCTGGTGGTGGTGCTCCTCCGGGCAATAAGAACTCGCTCAAGCACGGGCGCTTCGAGACGATCACGTGGGATGCGCTCGACGAAGACGAACGGCTCCTACTTGAGCAGATTAGCACCGATCCGCTCGACCAGTACCAGTTGCAGATCGCGGACTTGAACATTCGAAAGCGCAGGATGATGCTGCGTATCCTTGACCTCAAAAACGGACTGACGGAGAAGGGGCGGCGGGTGCTGCAACAACGCCAGAAGGTCAAAGAGGTGGTCGAGATCTACGACGAGAAAACTGGTATGGCGCGATCTGTGCCAGTGGAGAATCACACGCTGGTCGTCGTCGAGATCGAGGAGACCGAAACTCGGAATATCGACGACATCATCAAGTGGGAAGCGGAGCTGACGAGCCTTGAAAAGGCACTAACGAGGGCTGTTCGCGATATGGCCGCTTATTTGAGCGATGCCGAGAGACTTGCGATGGCTCGTGAAAAGTTGGAGCTCGAAAAGTTCAAGGCTGCTCCCAAGGGCACCGGAGGCTCACCTGTCGCTGAGCTGACAGACGAGGAGTTGGAGGCCGAACTGCAGCGGCTCGAAGCGATGGAAAGCGGTGGTGAGGACGCATGACAACGGATCGGAGGCTGCAGGAAGCGAAGCTGGGTCTCCTTCGCGAGAAACGCCTACGGAAGTCCCGGAAAGGCTTCTGGGAGTTCTGCAAGACGATTGCCCCGGACTTCTACAAAGAGTCCCGCTGGCACCTGAAGCTCATCGCCGTTGTATTGCAAGCTCTCTATGAGTCGCAGCTAACCAAGGCGTTCTTCCGGCAAGCATGTGAGGGGATCGCTCCGCGCTGGTTCATCGACGAATATGACTGGAGCCAACTGCAGGAAGGCGTGGTCTACCGCAACATGACCATGAACATCCCTCCGCGGCACGGCAAGTCACGAACGCTCATCATGTTTTGCGAGTGGTGCTTCGGGCAAGACAAGACGAACCGGATCATCACTGCGTCGTACAACGAAGACATGGCGACGGACTTCTCCCGCTATACTCGCGACGGGATCAGCGAGGAGAAGATCTACCCTCACGAGATCGTCTACAGCGATATCTTCCCTAGCGTTCGGGTTGCGGACGGTAACGCATCTTTTCGGCAATGGGCGCTTGACGGGCAGTTCTTCAGCTACAAGGGAGCGGGCCTTGGAGGATCTATCACCGGTAAAGGCGGTAACATCCTCATCGTTGACGACCCGATCAAGAATGCGGAGGAAGCCTTCAACGACAACGTCTTGGACAAACAGTGGCAGTGGTACACCGGAACCTTTCTCTCGCGGCAGGAGCAACGCGACACCACATTCAAGATCGTGAACATGACGCGCTGGTCTAAGAAAGACATCTGTGGCCGCTTGCTGGCCGGGCGCGGAGCCCGCCGCTGGTTTGTATTGAAAATCCCAGTCGAGGATCAGGCGGGGGAGCACATGCTCTGCGAGGAGATCTTCTCCCGTGCTACTTTCGAAGAACTTTCTGAAGAAGCAGATCCGCTAATCCTGAAGGCGAACTACTACCAAGAACCGATCTATGCGGAGGGCTTGCTCTACAAGTCGTTCAAGACCTACGAGAACGTGCCAAGCGATGCATCTGGGCACCCGCTGTTCGAGAAGATCATCTCCTACACTGACTCTGCCGATGACGGGGCCGACTATCTATGCTGCGTGATCGGTGGCGTGTACCGCGGTGAAATCTACCTGCTCGATGTGCTCTACACGAAAGCGGGCATGGAGATCACGGAGCCGCAGACCGCCGACATCCTGGTACGCAACAACGTCACACTCGCTGACGTGGAGTCAAACGCTGGCGGGAAGGGTTTTGCTCGAAACGTTGAGCGCGAGATCTGGGAGCGGCACCAGACAAGAAAGGTAAAAGTTCGTTGGTTCCATCAAAGTAAAAACAAGCAGGCCCGCATTCTGTCTAACAGCGTGTTCATCATGAACCACGTATACTTCCCGGTCAACTGGCGTGATCGTTGGCCGGAGTACTACAAGGCCATGACCGAATACAAGAAGGAAGGCGGCAATAAGCATGACGACGCGCCAGACGCGACGACGGGTTTGGTTGAGATGATGGATGTCCAGGAGGTCATCGTCGAAACAGACCGAATGGACATGTCTGATCTGGCTGAGGCTTACTAAACGGAAAGGAGGCTACGTATGGGGCTACTGGAAAAGATCACGAGCTTTTGGCGCCGCGGGTCGCCGGAGCGCACCGAAGATCAACGCCAAGCGGTTTCCACGCCGGAAGCTCATAACACCGAAGATGTCATTGAAACCGATCACCTGTACAGGACACTACAGGTAGAGAGCGGCCGTCGTGCCGTTCTACGTGATGTTGAAAAGATGCTGGAAGATGATCCCTTGGTGGATGAAACAAACGTCCGTGTCGCCCGGAAAGCAACCCGTGGCGGCATTTTTGTTACCGTCAATGGTTCAAGTAAGCACCAGCAGAAGAAGGCGGCTCATACAGGGAAAAAAGCTGGCCGCGGGGCAAAGGTTTCGAATCAGGCGCAGGTCATTATCGATGCGTTTCTCAAGCGATGCAAAATCGATGGCAAATTGCCCATGTGGGCGGGACGTCTCATATCTGACGGTGATTTGTTCCTTAACGTGGTGATTGAGGAACAACTCGGTCAACCAATGATCTCGGCAATCAAATGGACGCCGCCTGCGATCATCAAGCGTAACGAGGACAACTTCGGGAACTTTCCCGACCCTGCCCGAGCATTTTCAGAGATCGATCCAAAGCGCGGGGCGTACTTTCTGACCCTGATTCCAGAGGATGCTGTGCAACATTTTCCGCTGTGGTCAATGAATCACATTCGTTGGAAATGGCGTGGCGGAATGTATGGCCGGAGCCAGTACGCGGCGATTCGCAAATTGTCCAAACAGAACGCTACGGCTGATGACGACATGGTTGTCCGCCGAAAGACGCGCGCGCCGCAACGTCGGGTACATTCGATCGGCAGTAAGGATAACCCCGGCGACGAGAAAGTGGTCCAGAAATATCGTTCAGAGCATCGGGACACCATCGAGAACGGTAGGTACAAAGCGACCACGGATTACTTTCACAATGGACAAGGTGATGTGAAGAATCTAGACGGAGACGGCAACCTCGATAAAATCAAGGACGTGACCTATCTGTTCGACAAGCAAAACGCCGCCACGATGGTCCCGAAAGGTCTTCTCGGCTTCGCTGAAGACATCAATCGTGACGTGCTTGATGAGCAGAAGGAGGAGTTCTACGATGCAATAGGCGACATCCGGCAACTCTTGGAGTACGGCGATGGCGGTGAATTCTCGGGTCTACGCGCGCTGATCGAATTGGAGCTGCTACTGCACGGTATCGACGCGGAAGCTGTGGATCTCGTGTTCGACATCATCTGGCAACCGCTTCGCGACGAACCAGATGACAAAGTGATCGAGCGCACCAAAATGGCGTTAGATGCTGGATTGATCGACAAGAGAACAGCAATCAACAACACCGCGCATATCTTCGGCGTGGAAAACCCCGAATTTGTCATAATGGCGCTGCAAGAGGAAGCACAAGCCCGAGAGAAGGCCGTCAAGAAGTCTTCTGACGAGGATGAGCAGGACGATCCCGACGACGCGGTCACGGATGCGAAGGCAGACGATGAGGCGCACCTCGCAGGGATGGATGAGATTGAGTCCGAAGGTAAGCAGAGGTGGCAAAAGCGCTTCCGTCGTCTGCGAAAGCAAGCTTCGAAGATCAGTCTTCCTCTGGACGACATCGTGCTCGACGCAAAATCCGATGAAGACGAGGTCTATCTTAGCGAGGATGCCATCGATCAGTTCATCAATGCCGTTGTCACGGTACATGCTGATGACCGCGAGAAATACAGCGCGGAATTGGCATATATCTACACTCACTCCGCCGTGATCGGAGGAACGCTGGCCGCAACTAACGTGGGTCTCAATTTCAAGCTCTTTCGAGAGGACATTTTCGAAGATTTGCTTGAGAATAGCGCTAAGAGAGTGGTTGGCATCGACGCTACGACCGAGAGGCAGCTGCGTGAGGCGCTTGCAGCAGGCTTTCTTACCGGAAGTAAACGCGAGCTGACAAAAATGGTACGTGAAGCGATTGGAGAAGTCTACGACAACGCCTACAAGAACCGATCAGAAGCGATTGCTCGGACGGAGAGCATGTGGGCATACAACCGATCGGCTTTGAGGATGTACGCAGAGGCGGGGGTAGATATATCAAAAGCGCCTTCATTGCCCGCCCATATCCGTTGCCGTTGCACATATAGCGTGGAGGACGGGAAGGTCATCATTTTGGTAACAAGCGACGAACGAACATGTCCAACGTGTAAGGGGTTCGTCGGAAAGGAGTGGTAAAAGAAATGCCGATTGAAACTCAAACTTTGATCCCTTTTCTGGACAGTCAGAGTCAAGGCAGTTCTGATGTCGTGGTCGAACCATATCTGGATGCGACCAATGGGCCAGTAGAGATCGTTGACCAAAGCAATGGTCAGATCGGCTTTAAGGCGGGTCCGAAGCTCTACAAGATGCTCGGAACACGTGCAGATGTGGTGAACGGCAACAATCGGGTGTATCCCCGCGCTGTTCTGTCATCGATGGTCGGTGAGTGGAAAGCAAACAACCCTCGCGGCGCGATCGGTGAGGAAGGGCACCCTGACTCGTACAAAAGAGCCGACGGTAAGCTAGGCTGGAAGTCCAAAACCGAAAACAAGTGCATCAAAGTTGTAGACGTTCTGGAGCCAGATCAGGCCGGAAACGTCTATTTTATTTTCCACACGATCGACACACAACGCGGGCGAGATCTGCAGGCGGTGCTCGATGCCGGTGGAAAAATCGGGTGTTCGATGCGTGCAAGCGGGTCGGGGAAACGAGGGCAGTTCAACGGAAAAGCGGTCACGGTTGCCACACGCTTGGAGCTGACCGTCTTCGACGTGCTTGATGATCCTGCTCTGACTGACACCCTCGGTTCGGCTGTGCCGATCACGGATGGTCAGATCGACGAAATTCTCTCCGATGATCGTGGTGACCAGCAGGAGTACTCTGATGCGGTTGACCCGTTTATCAAACAGGTGAAAGCGGCAGAGAAACTTTCCGATCTCACTCGACTCAAAAACAAGGTCGAACAAGAGGAGCTGGATGCGATCGACCGTGCAGCTTTCGATACTGCCTGGTATAAGCGATGGTGGCAAATCAGAGAGTTGATCGAGGCGGAGGAGATGGACAAACGCGCCAACCGCATCGGATTTACCGATCATCAAGAACATCCCAATGGGGAAGAGGGGGACGAAAACTTGAAGTACACTTTCCAACAGCTCATGGCAATGACAGATTCCGAGCTCAAACGAATTCGCACCGAAGAAGCAGATTGCGCGCCGATGTGCGACGCGATTCTCGGTCAGCGTGAGGCGGAGGAACAGAAGAACGAACTTGAAACCTTGCGCCAAGCGGAGGAGCAGCGCAAGAACCGTGTGGCCGCGCAGGCGTTCATCGACAGCCAGGAAGTGCAAGACAAGCTTGCCAAGCTGCCGCCGCACGTCCAAAAAGTCGTGACAGACAAAATCGACCTGACCAGCAAGGACCTAGCAGAGAAGACATTCAACGATGCTTTCGACTTCGCTGCACAGCTTTCTGCTGACAACAAGTTGAAAAACCTCGGCTTCGACCGGAACAACCCGATCGTCGATGCTCAGGCTCGCGTGAACAGTGGGGTGGAGCACGTTGGCGAGGAAAACGGTTGGATGGAAGTGGCCGACAAGCTGCGAGAGGCAGTTGAGGACGTGCAATCTATGGTGGACAGCGTCGATGAGAACACCAAGAAACTGAACAAACATGTCGTGAAAGAAGTTCTCGACGCGTTCGATGCGGCAAATGGCGATCGACTCTCCTTGTTCGCTGACTCCTTCGATACTGCGACTACGACCACGAGCGTCATGAATGGTGTCATCTTTGAGCGCCAGATCATTGAACAGGTGTTCCAAACAATGATTGCACTCCACTTCGTGGAAACAGGCACGTTTAAAGGTCAATTCGCTAAGATTCCGCGTGAGACTTACGCTCGATCCAACAGCCGTCCGACCCGAAACGGTGAAATGAAGCCGATGGCAAAAGGGAAGTTGAGCCTCGACTTCTTGCAGATCGTGGCACGCACCCGGAAGTTGGCCGCAGAAATCTCTCTCGAAACCATGACTTTCCTGAAGTCCGGCCCGCTGAACTACAACGCGCTGGCTCGACTTGTTTACCATATTGCCGAAGATCTGAAGCGTGAAACGTCTCTGGACTTGCACGAAGAGATGCTTTTGTCGGCTGATGAGCACGGCGCGATCCGTGTGAACGGCGAAACACCGAAGATCAGCCCCGACCGCGCCACGATCACGCTGTTGCGCGGCGGGACTCTGGCAGAACCGAATCACTACGTTCCGATCGTCCGCGAGCGCTTTTCGAATGTGCTCACGGAGAGTGGCGTACAAAATCAGGTGCTTAACAAGATCGTGGTCAAAGTGGACGGAGTAGAAGTCGAACTGTCGACAGCAGAAATTGACTACGACAACGGCACCATCACCCTCGATGGCGCACTGTCGAACGGTGCAGTTACTGTCGACTACAGCTATGTGACCAATATCCAACTGTTCAATCTGAGCCCGGCCGCGGGCATGGACTACGAAAAGCACCTTAACAAGCTCTTGCATCTGATCGGCGCGCAAAAGGCCGCGATGGGTTCTGCTCCGAACTTCTATCGTCCGAACTTCGGTATGATGTCAGAAGTCCTCTCCAACGAAATCTCGCAGGCTGAGCTCTTTAAGACATGGAGCAAGATGAACGGCTCTGACCTCAACCCGACCGGGTGGGTGGCGCAGATCAAGGGCATCAACATGGTCGAGCACAATGAGCCGTGGAGCGCCGGTGATTCGCGTCTCTTGCTCGGACAGCGTGGTGCAACCAAGTACGCGATTGAAACTGGTATGACCATGAAAGGCCCGTTCGAGACACGTACCGATGAAGGAGAGCTGAATGGCGGCGAAGAGATCTACCTGTTCTGCAACGACGCGATCAAGACGCCGATTCAGCAGAAGCTTCGCACGATCAAGTTCTATCGTTCCGAGCAATAATCGGAGGTGATGGCACGTGAACCAGAAATTCCACCCGCCCGGGTCTGACCCGATCATCGTAAACGGACTGATCGTACAGCCTGGGTCTTTTTATGCCCCGCCAAAAGGTCATATTGAAATTGTTACAACCGACAATGCAGCGAAGGAGCAAACCATTCGCCCGCCGTTCCTTTCTTCACCCACTGGTCTTTCTGTGGGCGGTGAGGGACACGATAGTCAGCCGACGTTCAAACCGCCAGCATATGACAGCGTCACGGTCAACGAAATGAAAACCCAATTGGAAGCGTGGGGCGTCGACTATTCTGAGCAGGACAAGGATAAGCCGACACTCTACGCTTTCTATGTGGAGGAGGCGAGACGACATGCAGAATCTAATCAACAAGGTTCGTAGTCAGATCAGCGATTTGAAGGGCTCAGTCTTCGCGCTGGCGAGCCAGGACGAAGAGGAGGGCACAATACCAGACGAGCTTCAGTCGATCGTCATTGACGCGGTGAGCGATTACAGTCGATGGAATCCGGTGCAAAACCGACGCGGTCGCATCGACGTGATCGTCGGCCAAACGGACTACGACCTGCCTGCCGACTTCATGGGGATGGAAGTTGAGCCTTCGCTAAACTTCCTCCTTTCCGAAAAGGTGCTGATTTTGAAGGAGTCTCCCAAAAAGGCGGGCTCCTTCTCATTTTTCTACAGGGGTATGAGGTCGCCAGAATCGGTTCCCGAGTACGATGTCCCAGCGGTCGTGTGGCTCGCATCAGCCAATGCGTTGCGTGCTGTGCTCGCCGATCAGGAGCGGCTGCAGCGCTATATCAACTACAAAATCCCGAATGCATCGGAGATCGATGCTCACCCAGCATCCCGTGTCATCGAACAGATCAACAAGGCCGCGCAGGATTTGGAGCGTCAATACAACAAGCGGATGGAGAACTATCAAAGGGCACAGCTCGAAGTGGCCTCTCGTGGCCCCTACATGACTTTCGGATGATACTACTGGACTTTATTCATGCGGATACAAGTAGGCGCTTCGCGGAGCATGGAGTTACGATCATTCTGCTCGACCGATCAGTCACAGAAAAAAACGCGCTGGATGAGCCTGTAAGGGTGAGTGTGGTCGAGCGACCGCAGGTCGTTATCGTACAGGATCAACCCAACATGGTGATCAACGAGAGTGGGGTTGACCTATACAGGGGTGATCTTAACTTCTTGGCCCCACTGGACACGGAAATCAAGAAGGAATCGATTCTAAAACACGATGGAAAGTTTTTTTCGGTAAGCGAAATGGAGTTGTCGCCGCCTTTCTTTGGGGAGACGTTTTACCTCATTTGCAGAGCGGAAAGGAGCCATGTGAATGGATCTGAATGATCTGGCGAAGCAACTCTACATGATGGCGGACGATCTGCATGCAGGATTGGCCGACGGCCTACAAATCACAGCTACCAAAACTGCTTCAAACGCGAAGAAGCGCCTTGGCAAATATCAACAAGGATGGGCGAAACTCAAGGAAGTCACGATCCGACGGAAGTTCGGGAAGAACAAGGCCGCTTCGAAAACTCGCATGAAGCGAGGCGGTTCGGGTTCCGATTCTCCACTCGTCGATACCGGGATCATGCGAGCTAGTATCACGAACAAAGTAGATCGAGGCTCTCTTCAAGCAGAGGTAGGGACTCCTGCCATTCAGGCAGCGACTCATGAATTCGGAGACGAAGCCCGAGGCATTCCGGCACGGCCATATCTTCGACCGGCATTGCATGAGGAGATGGAACATATCGAGGACAACCTGGCAGCTGGCATTGCGAAACGGGTGAGTTCCAAATGATCCGGAACGAAATCGAAATCGTGTATGCAACACTCGGTGCGCTCGTGAAGTCGTATCCTGAGTTGTCGAGCCCACCGCGAATGGTGTATGACTACACGCCAGAGCGGATTATGGGTGATGCGTTCCCTGCGGTTGGCATCCAAAGGTTGAGTAACCCGCAGCACAAGCTAATTGACAAACACGAAGACTATGCTCGATCGAAGCATAACGGCGTGGAGTACGTCTGGCGGGAGGCTGGTCGTTTCGATGTGGCTTGTCAGGTGGCTCTTTTTGTCAGCGCAAGCGAGACGATCGTTAACCCGACAACATTCATCCGCGGCTGGGTGCATCACGTTGAAAAGAGAATCATTGACGAGGTACGATTTGCGACGGTCGGTGATCCGGTGGATGGCGAGATGCTACGACTCCGTAGCCTTGCCGAGCCGTTCCAACAAGAGGCTAAGCTGCTTGTCTCCGCGAAGCTCACTCTCCATGCCGAAGGGAAGTATCTAAGTGGTCAAAAAACGATCCATGAAGAGCAGTCCAAGAAACCGCTCATTGTCGTCAGCGTCACACTATAACCCAAGCCGCTCTGCGATTACAGAGCGGCTTTCATATTCAGAAGGAGGGAATAGCATGCCGATCCTTTATGGAGGGACGAAGTCGAGTGACTTCGTTACCCCGGGCATCTACATCGAAGAGCAAGTGCCGACATCGCCGGAGAAGCCAGGTGGATATACGTCGAATCTGTTGGCGATCATCGGAGTTTTTGAGAAAGGACCTTTGACTGAGCCTGTGATTGTCAACGGGTTAAACGACTTCGTAGAGAAGTGTGGGAATTTCACCGAGAACTACAGCGGCTCGAAGGCCGCTTACGCAGCGTTGCAGCGCGGTGTGCAAAAGCTGGCGATTATCAACGTTCGCGGTGACATGGCGAAGCAAGCCGAGATCACCTTGCTCGACAAGGAAGGCAAGCCGACCTTAGCGGTGCGCCATATGCACAAGTGCGAGTTTGGGAACTTCTGCTCCGTCGAAGTGCAAGCCGGCAACAAGCCTGACACATTCCGAGTGATTCTCCGCAACCCTTACGGCAAGCCTGAGGTGTACAACGACTTGAGTACGCCTGCGCAGGCAGTGGAGAAGGTCGCGGCGCACTCAAAAGACTTCGTAGTGGAGGAGCTAGCGCAAGAGGTGCAGCCTGGTAGCAACCCCGATGTATTGGCCGAAACAAAGCTCACAGGTGGATCTGATGGGAAGCCGACCAAAGCGGCGGACTATCTGGGCAAGGACGACCCAGTCACTTACAAAAAGACGGGTCTCAAGCTTTTGAAAACACTACCGCAGGTCACCGACTTTGTTGCAGACAAAAACATCTCTGATCAGTTTTCAGACGCGATGCTGGTTGCTGCACAGGAGATGAATGCCTTTACCTACATCCCTGTTCCAGATGCGTCAATCGTCGGGGCTATCTCTATGCGACAGAACTATGACACCGAATTCGGGCATTTTGTGCTCGGGCAAGCCAAGAGTAAGTCGAAAGGCTGGGTAGTGCCAGCGGCTGTATATGATGCCATTGCACACGTCCTGTGCCCCGTTCAGGACGGCACAGCCGGCTTTTGGTTTGGTGACATTGAATCGACCGACATTCCGCTCACGACCGCCGACATCGAAAATCTGACGGCGAATCAAGTCGTCTGCCTGTCGTGGATCGTGAACGAAAAGCGAGAAAACGCGATGGCCTTGCAATCCGACTTTACACTTGCAGCGGATGCCCGTCTGCGACAGACCTATCGTCGGAGAGTCAACTCGCTGATCGTCCGAGATCTTGAGATGGTGACGACACCATATCGCTCCAAGCATCTCTCGGATGGCTGGTTTGCACAGTACGAGATCGCCGTTCGGCACTACCTCGACAAATTGAAAGGTCGTCCTGATGACCTGAATAGCGAGGTCATCCAAGATTACAAAATTTCTTTCCGCCGGCCGGGTGAGATCGGGAATGTGGATGAAGCGATCGAAGAGCTCAGAATCAAGCTGTTCAACATCGCTGACAAGATCACCATTCGCTTGATGTCTGCAGCGGATTTGACGGCGTAGAAAGGGGAGATTCCTATGAAAGACGGATTGTTGGGGAAAGACCTGATCGTCACCTATGTTCGAGACGGTGCTGCTCCTTTCAAACTGGAGACCGAAAAATTCAACTACAAACGCATTGAAGAGGAGCAGAAAAAACATCCAATCGGTGAGCCCTCCGAGCACGTTCGTGTCATTCTGAAAGGATGGGAATTGGATGTCGAGGGCGAAGTCGTGGATCCGTTTATCGACGATCTCATGCATGAGATGGAGGAAAATCATCGAAAAAACCGCCCGATGCCGACCATCGAAGTTCGAGTCGATGAGGTATATGACAACGGTGAAGTGCGAAAATGGGTGTTCCGCTCGGATGGCGGCGTTCGGATCTCCGGCTTCGAAAAAACGGGAGACGGTGGCGACAAGGCAATCAAATATAAGTTCAAAATCCATGCTCAGAAAAGGGAGAAGGTTGCGTAATGAAAACTACTGAGATCACGCTTTCCACAGGGAAAAAGGTAGTAACAAAGGAAGGGACGGGATTTACCCGCTTCAAGATGACGGAGTTTCTGACCGCGCCGATGGCGGATGCGAACGGGCGGATGACGGCTGGCTACTTTGAGCAGCTGTCTTTCCTCAAAGCTATTTTCTCCGTGTCTGAGGTGAATGGGGAAGCTGTTAAGCAACCGAAAGACCAGGCGTCGTTCGTCAAAGCTCTGTCGACCTTCACGGACGAGGAATTGGAGGAGTTCGTGAATCGTTATTCCGAGCTTTCAGAAGAGGATGAAGCGGGAAACGATCCCGTATCGACAGCTGGAAACAGCACCGATGGGTCAATGAATGCGTTGGCATCGGATTGATGAGCAAGGGCGGCGTGTCATGGAGCGAGGCTTTAGAAATGCCTGATAGTCTTCGCACCGCTGTCTATGAGCTGTTGTCTGACGCATACCAAAATTAAAGGCAGGTCAAAGCGACCTGCCTTTTTCTGCCGATGGGGAGGTGTAGGCATTGGCAAAAGGCATAGTCTTTCGAGCGAGCGTTGGGATCTCACTGACCGACAGAGCGTCACGTGGTTTGTTCAACGTAGGAAAAATCGTCCTGCAAGTCTCTAAGCATGCGGGCACGATGCAAAAGGAGACCGACAAGGCATCGAAGGCCACGCGTCTGCTCGGTGATGCATCTGATGGATCGACCCGAAAGATAGACAAGATGCAAAAGATGGTCAGTGCCGCAAGCCGACTACTGGCGAAATTCCGAAGTGACTCAACTCAAGCAGGCTCCGCGGCAGATCGAGCTGGTAACAGTGCAAAAAACGCAGGTGGCGGCTTTAAAAAGATGGGTGAGGACGCAAAGCGCGCAACACGTGACTTGATAGAGCTTCAGACTCAGATGGAGGGTCTTGAGGCGACGATGCATGCAGGCCAGCAGCTCCAGCAATTCGGGAAAGGACTCATGTCCAGAGTTAGTGGCATTGCGAAAGAAGCGGGCGATCTCCAAATGCAGGCGATCGGCTTAAGTAGCGTGTACGGCGTGGCTCCCGATGACTCGCGAATCAAGGAGATCGAGAAACGTGCGCTAGCTCTCTCGGAGAACACCTTGTTCAGTCAAAAGGAAGTAGGATCGATCAACCTTGAGCTTGCACACGCAGGTATCTCGGACAAAGTCTTGAGCAATGTCTCGCAAGAAGCCACCTATCTTGCGGAAATTGAGATCGGTATGAAGAAATCTTCCTCAGCCGAGCGTTCGGCGTACAACTTTGCTCGGATGGCGGAGGATGCTGGAATCACGAATGACCTTGAACGCATGCAAAAGTTCGCCGACGGGATGTCTCGCGTCATCAACGTCACGCACGCGAGCTCCGAATCACTCGGCGAAGCTTTCAAGTATTCGATGCCAGTGGTCAAGCACCTTGGTTGGACGGAGCAAGATAACCTTCTCGCAACCGCTATGGCGGAGCGTGCCGGTGTCTCCGGCTCAATGGCAGGTACACACATTAAGGATTTTGCCGAGCGAATCAACCCTTTTAAGTATCTGAACACCAAAGGCGGGCAAAAGCAGCTCAAGGCGATGGCTGAAGCGGGACTGCTCGAAGGGATTCAAACTGTGACCAAAAAGGGCGGTACAGTGGAGATTGTCGGGTTCGACAACGCTGCGCTTCTTAAAAATAAGGACAGTCTCAAAAGCTACGCGGAGATGGTAGACATTCTGTCTGCTAAGCATAAGGAATTCGTCTCCCGTGCTTCGTCGGAAGACTGGACAAAAGAGATGTCGGAAGAAGATCTGGAGCTAATCCAGTCGCGCGCAAAAGCGATGACGGGATCGGAGTTCTCTGGTGGTGATCTGCAATGGGCAGCCTTGATGAACCATATGTTCGGCGAGCAAGGACAGGATTTTGCAATCATCACATCGCACAAAGAGATGTTTGATCGACTCAACTCCCAATTGCAGATACAAAAGTCGCTGCACAAACAGATCGATGCGATCCGTGACAGTTACAACGGCCAGATGCATATCGTATCCGGTCAGGTACAAACCATCGGCATGCAGATCGGCAAGCCACTGATGGAAATGGCCATTCCCGCGTTGATGAAGGTTACTGGGTGGCTGTCAAAAATGATCAAGTTCTTTGATGACCATCCAAAGGTAGCCAAATGGGTTGGTGTCATCGCAGCGGGAGTGGCCGGACTGGCGATCGTGTCTGGTGGTTTAGTGGTCGCGACGTCCTCGTTCGGACTATTCCGCCTTGGCCTAAAAGCGGCAGACAGCACTCTGCTGGGTACGATGCGGACGATGGGGAAGGTGACTGGTGTTGTTGGCCTACTCGCGCTAGCAGGCCTATTTATTTATAAGCACTGGGATAAGATCGGACCTTATGCTCAGGCAGTGTGGTCGAAGGTGCAGCATTACGGACAAGAAGCCGTGGATTGGTACGAAAAAAATCTCGCACCGGCATTTAACGCTGTAGGCAGAACGATAGGGGACACCTTTAGTTGGCTTGGTGATCAAATTGAAAAATCTTGGCCATCGATTTCGAAGTTCTTAGGATTTACGGAGCGGTTCGACGATCTCTCAAACCAGAAGATAATCGACTGGGAGATGCCCGACTGGGCAAAATTTTTGGCGGGTGCGTTCGCTGCGATCGCAGCTGTGAAGCTGATAAAGACAGCGGCACTTGGAATCGCAAAGCCTTTCCAAGCAGTAGGGTCACTTTTCCAGAAGTTCAAAAACCGAAAGAACAATAACTTACCTACATCGGGTGACGTGAATCAACGAAATAGTCGCATGTCTGTTTCTACAATGCGAGTTAATGCGAAAGTCGTTTATTTAAACGGCTCAAACGGAGGTCGGAATAAGAGAAACGGGAATCGTAACGGAAACCGCAATCAGAACGGACGGAATAGACGGAATGGACAGCAAAACGGGGGGCAAGTAAACGGCCAAAGACGGAATCAGAATGGTCAGAATCGACCAGGTGGGCCTTCTCCGAATGGTCAGGTCGGTGGCGGCCAGAATAGACAAGGTCCACGACAAAGCCCGAATCCCAACGGACATAACGGTCAGGGACAGCCATCAAAATGGCAAAGTGCAAAAAATATGTTGGGAAACATCGGATCATCTAAAGTAGGGTCAGCCATCGGGAAAATTGGGGTGGCAGGCACAGTTGTATCTGCGGTCGGTGCGGGAGTTGGAATGTATAACACCGCTCAGGATGTAGGTTGGAAGGAAGCCGTGTCGCAAGATGGGGGTAAGACAGCGGGCGCGCTTGTCGGCGGAGTAGCGGGCGGCGCGCTAATGTCGTGGGCCGGTCCTCTAGGCATAGCTGTCGGCTCATGGGCGGGCTCTTGGCTTGGTAAAAAGCTTGGTACATGGGCTGATGAAAGCGGAGTCACCCGAAAGGTCACCAACTGGGCCGGTGACATGTTCGATCGGATGAAGAAAACCTTTGGCATGGATGATAAGGACAAGGAAGACGAGTCGAAAAAGGCAAAGATCACCGCCCAAGCAAGTGAGCTACAGAGCCGCGTCGAAGCCGTGAAAAAAGCCACTGATGAGAGCGGAGAAAAGATCACATCGACAATGACTGGTCTTAACGAGGACAGTAGAAAATGGGGTGAAAACCTCATGGGCTCGTATATTTCAGGCATCTCATCCAAGCAGGGCGATCTGGTCAACACGATGCAAGGTTTTTCCTCGACGATCAGCGACTACATCGGAGTGCATTCTCCGACGAAAGAGGGACCTTTGCGGACGAACCACAAATGGGGCGGCAACCTTGTCCAATCTTTCGCGGATGGGATGAGGGGACAAAAAGGGGCGCTAAAGAGTGCGGTAGCGGAAGCGGCAAATCTCACCACTCTGCCGACCAACGTTAGCGATATGGGGGGTGGCTCATCTCCCTCAGTTCGTGCAGCGTTGCGACCAGCATCTCAAAGCGCTGATCCTGCAATCTCTGTCAGCATGCATGTCGCAGAGGGTGCCATTGTCGTGCATGCTTCAGATGGCGATGTGCAGCAACAGATTCGCGATGCTCTGACTGCTTTTGCAAAGAGCGATCTGCCCCGAATTGTTCGAGACATCGGCGCTCGTGATCAGCGAAACGCCGCAAGGATCAAGCCGGGGGTGAATCTATGATCGTGATCGCAGGAGTTGCATTCTCTGGGCTTGCCGCCCCGGATACATTCGGACTCGGCGGAGAGCAGAAAACAGTGGTCACGGAATTGCCAGGCGGAAGCATTATTTATCAGCCTCGCGGTTACTTTATCCGCCACGAGAACACTTGGGAGGGGTCATTCTATCGGCTTGATGCGCTGGAGATTTGCATGAAGTTCGACCGGATATGTGCAACCAATCAGACCGTCTTGGTCGAGTTCGGCTCTTACTCCTACTGGTGCAAGGTAGTCCTCTGGGAGTGGAATTGGCAACGGGATAAGCTGATCGAGTTTAAGATCACTCTGCACCGTGATTTTTCGTACTCCCCCGCGACAGCTGCAGCTGCTAAAGCCGATCCTGTCGCACGATATGATTCATCAGCCGGAAAACCGACTGCCGCTACATCACAGAAGGTCCATATTGTTGTGAGCGGCGACACGCTGTCACACATCGCGCTGAAATATTTTGGCAAAGCAAGTGAATACCCCCGAATTTACACTGCAAACAAAGCGGTGATTGGGACGAATCCAAACCTACTGAAAGTGGGGATGAAGTTGGTGATCCCATCATGATCTTCCACGATCCTGAGCACAGACTTGAAAATCACTTTGGACGTGTCTCGGTGGATGGTCAACGGATTCCGTACATCGAGTGGTCCGTATCGCTGCCCGCTTACGACGAAGCGGATCATCTCACCATAAAGGCACCTTGGACCATCGGAGGCGATGGTCTTTTAGCATCCAACAACAAGCAAGCGACGCGCTTGCTGACTGGTAAGGACATACCTCTTTCGATCGGGATAGCAGAGCGTCAACTGATAGCCGGAATCATGGATGAAATCGAGTACGAGGCAACCATGTCAGGCGAATTCGTGCGGATCGGCGGCAGAGGTAAGATCGGTCGAATGGTAGAACGCAAAGAGATTCGAGACTTGAAAAACAGGACGGCATCATCCGTTGCTCAAGAAATTTTCAAGTATCACGGAATTTCCAACAGCATGGTGGAAGGAACATCCGCGCTGATCGGCACCTACTCGGAGGGCGGGCATGGCACTCATTCCGCGACTTCGAACGACCTCAATGATTGGGAGCTGCTCAACTGGCTCGCGGAATGGGAAGGGTTTGTTGTTCGAGTGGTGGGGACAAAGGGATACTTTGGACCGCACGAAAATGTCCCTGAAATGAAACTGCCGCCGATCAGCTTGCTGTACGGTCGAGACTGTGAGATCAAAGGATGGAAGCGGTCTTTGTCCGGCGCGCGTGACATCATAGTTGAGGGGAGAGGGTACAAGACCACAGGCAGCGGTAAATCGAGCAAAACCTCCGAGTATACCGCCTTCTACCCACGAGAACCCAAAAAGGAAGATGAGACGGCCATCATCCACAAGCGAACAATGCCAGGCCATACCCCAGAGCAGTTGAAGCGCAAGGTCCGATCAGTGTATGAGGAGTTGACCAAGCATGACATTACCGTGAATGTCTTCGTCCCAAGATATTTGGAGTTATGGCCCGATCGTCGAGTGGCATTGCAAGGGGTTGGTTATGGGCTTTCCCAAGTCTTCTACGCAACCCAAGTGGAATATAGCGAGTCGATGGACGGTGTAACGACCGAAATAACCCTATCAAACAAGATCCAGAGGTGAGAGGATGCAGACAATGAAAGGCATAGTCGTGAATGTGGATGCGACGACGCAAAGGGGAATTGCACGGATCGTGCCGACCGGTCAAGAAACGGGATGGCTATCGCTAGTCCAAAATGCACACGCAGGGCAAAATTGCGTCATCTTGCCTGTTTACGACTCCTTGGCGGACGCCCTGATCATTCCTCTCGGCGGAGGCGATGCGGCAGTCATCGGGCATCTTTTAGAGGTACAAGGTAACTGTGCGGCGGTGCAGGTTGATGGTGAACGCATCGACGGTTGTCGTACCACCGTCTCTCTTTCTCACGAAGAAGTCGGCCGTGAGCTTCTTTTGTCGATGACCGACCAAGGGTTTGTGGTGACGGGGGTGATTCGATGAGTGCTGGCACAGACATTTTCTATGATCCAACCGCCAAAGATGTCCAATGGCTGGGATTGGATCTGGTGACGATCTCCGGAGCGGAAAACTATCGACAGCAAATGATTCTTCGCTTGTTGACCGATCGGGGGGAGCTGATCCATTACCCGGATTATGGCACTTCTCTGTTTCACTTGGCGCGGCTTTCGATGTCTCCTGCTCGCTTGGAGGAGCTGCAACGAGAACTCGTACAGACCTGTCAACAAGACACACGCACGCAACAGGTCGATCAAGTTGAAATTGTGAATGAAAATGGGTGCTTACGTATCTCTGCCTGCCTTCATGCGATCGAGAGAGAGTTCCGACTTGAGATGATCATTGGCGATCAGGTGGAGGTGAATGTGCTGTGAGTATCCAGTTTCCATCCGCTGATGAGATCACCCATCAACTAGTAGAAGCGGTAGCGGGCCCAGAGAAAACCATCCAAGACTTGCCGAATCAAGCGCTGACAAAAACTCTGTTGCTTGCGATTCGAGATGTCACACATAACACCGTGCTGGCAGCGGAAGCGGTATACGATGCTCGATCAATCTTCAGCGCGGTCGGAGCGGATTTAGATACGCTTTGCAGGGAACGATCGGCCACAGTGAGGCGCAGGGTTGCAACAAGAGCCCGTCTACTTGTCCGATTGCAGAAAAGCATGGCGCTCCCGTTTGAAACTCCTGTGCCTGTTGGGTCGCTGCTCTCAATCGCGGCAGTTGGCACTCCACCTGTGGAATATCGCACGCTTGCGGACGTCTCGGTCCCGATCAGCGAAAGGGCAGTGGAATGCGTTGTAGAGTGCATAGAAGCGGGGAGCATCGGGAATTTGCCCCCTGCTGTTAGGTTGTTGCCCGGCATGGCTGGCATTGATACAGCTGAAGTGATCGAGCTGCACGCAGAGGGTGCAGATGAGGAGTTCGATGATTCGTTACGAGCCCGCCTATTAGATGAAGTACGCAACATGGAAAAAGGCGGGACAATCTACGATTACGAGATGTGGGCAAAACGTATCAATGGCGTGGTCAGTGCGATGGTGTTGCCGCTCGCTCGTGGCCCAGGTTCGCTGGATGTCATCATCATGGGCTCCAACGGTATACCATCCGACGAGCTGATCGCCGAAGTGCAGGCGTATCTGATCAGCAAGTCGCATGCTGCTTTTGACAATGTTCTCGTCAGACCACCAACCCCGAAGATGATCAACGTGCGCGTGGTGGTTCAACTTGAGCGCGGCTATTCGGCGGATGATGTTTTCCCTCGTATTCGAGTCGCGATCAGGGAAGCGATCCAATCTGAGAATGAGGTCGGGGTAGTTCGACTGACCAAAATTGCCAATGCGGTCAATGACACGCCTGGCGTTTTTAATTTCTCTCTGACTGCTCCGACGCAAGACATCACCCTCACGACTGGGGATCTTGCAGTGCCAGGCGAGATCGAGGTGGCTGAATCGTGATGGGTCACGAAATGGATCTGCTGAGGAAGTTTTTGCCCCGAAAATGGTTCGAAAGCGGGGGCGCGTCTGGAATTGATCAGCTCTTGAAAATGGTCGCCGCTGCTATGCATGTGTCACAGTCAGTGGTTGAGAAAGTGTATGCAGAGTTATCCACCGAGCTGGCAGTGACAACGCTGTCAGATTGGGAGCGTCAACTTGGTCTTCCGAGCGGACAGAATCTCGACCTTGATTCTCGACGAAAGCGTATCATTTCGCGACAATGGCAACGAGGTGGGCCGACCAACACTCTGCACTTCGAGGCCGCCCTCTCATTGATCTTTGGGGTAGATGTGAGGGTGGTGTCTGACTCTGCAAATTACCGGATGATCATCGAGTGGGACGAAGGGGAGCGCGCGGTTGTGGTCGATCTGGCCGAAGAGTACATCAAGCATAACAAGCTTGCCTTCCTTGCCCATACGTTTCAACCGAAGATCAAGACCGAACCCATTTTTGTTAGGTCGAAATCCTACTCATGGAAAGAGGACTTGCCTATCTGCGGTGAGTTCTATTGTGACGATGGAGGTGAAGGGCGGTTGTACGACGAGTCGATTTCGATTCAGGAGTCAGGTAGGCATTTCGCAACAACCCAACCACCCCTTTGCGGGGTACTCATCGCAGGAGAGGAGGAATAGGCAGTGGCGATCGTTCAACAAAAATTGCTGAGTCTTCTCACTGGTGATCTGAGCGGCCATGTGGATCATGCGCTTGTGGTCATCAATGGTCAGGTCAAAACGTACCCGATTTTTCGGCGACTACAGGACGACAACAAAGTCACGATCTATGTTTACCTCAACGAAGAGGAAGAGACAGGGCTGATTCATGCGGCGACGCTGGTCGATTCAGAAGGTGAGTCCTTGGCAATCAAGCCGACCGCGATCACAAAAGGAGCAGCAGGAGTGATGATTGCATTCGCCTTTACGATCACGATCACAAATTAGGGAGGTGCACAATGACCTATCAAAAACAAGCGTGGCAAAATAGGATCGTCGATCCTGTGACGGGGGCGGTCATCCAAGAGGGGACCAGATTTACCGAAACGCGAATGAATCACATCGAGGAAGGCATCTTTGCCGCACACACTTTTTCGGAGAGCATTGTTGGCGAAGTCAATACTGGCTTCGTTTCGACAAGTGGCGGATCAATGGGATTGGCGTTTACAGCATCTGGTCTTACGGCGAGTTGGACTGCGGGTATCGCATTTGTCAAAGGTGTCCGAATCGAAGTATCTGTCGGGTCCATCCATCTGCATCAGACGCAAGGGCAATACCTGTACCTGGACACGGATGGAGTGGTGAAAATCACCACATCCTCGACGGTCGCAGACGCCAATTGTCCGCTCTGGTACTTTGCAACGGATGCAAGCAAAGTGCTCACCTCGAGCGATCGGCGCAGATCAATCGGCATTGCCAAACAGTTGGACCTCAAGGCTCATACGGATGATAAGTCCAACCCGCACGGCGTCACACCCACCAAAATTGGTGCAGAAACCCCCGCAGGAGCGCAGGCAAAAGTGGATGCACATGCCAACAAGGCGACTGGCGCACACAAAGCCAGCGCGATAAGCATTGAGGACGCGGCTAAACAGTTCACGGCAACAAACGTCGAAGGGGCGCTGGCTGAGCTTTTTACCTCTGTCGGTGACGGAAAAGCACTTGTTGCAACCGCGATCACCGACAAAGGGGGCACGGTTGCAGGAACTGCCCCTCACAGCTTCTCGGAGTTGGCAGAAAGTGTTTCGAGTATCCGTGTGGGGGATTTCAGCATAGGGGACACCATACCAGTTGCGACAATTTTCGGTCATCCATTAATTTTTACGAGACTGTTTTCATGTCCGGGCACCTATTGCTTCCATGCTGTAGCCAACGAATCGTTTCGTGGAACCAATGGCACAAATTTTTATGCATTTTCAACCACACAAACAATCTGGTCAGTGGCCGCGGGTAGTACCAGGTTTTTCAGTACATTACCGTCAGGTGAGACGTACTACCTGAACACATCAGGATATTTCTATCTTGTGTCAGCTTCAGGTGTTGCAACGAGGTTGACTGGTGGTGCCGAAGCTGTTGCTGGCGCTGGCGATAACTCTGCATTTCACTGTGATGGTACAAACATATATGTGGGGTCACAAAACGGGTACCTATGGAGATATGTAATCAGTGGAACGACTGTCGAAAAGGTGTGGCGGATCAGGCCACGCACTACTAGTGTGTCAACTATCGCTATTGATTCAGAGGGAAATGTATATGCCATTTTCAACGGTAATGGGTCCGAGGTACTATCAGGATACTTCGGCAAGTTCAGCACTTCAGGGGTGACCAAATTTTTGGTTGCTCAAAGTGGATTTGGTGGCGTTGGTTCAGTGCATGTTGATGAATTCGACCGAATCTATACAACATTTTCAAACATGTTTAGTCGACATTCTTCCGATGGGTCTGTGGTGTGGTCAAAACAATTGGACAATAGTGCTGCAATACTGGGATTTGACGCTGATGGCTATGTCTATTGCAATCATGGCTTGTACACACAGAAGATTGACCCGAATGGCTCGGTGGTGTGGTCAAGCGAGGACGTCAATAAGAATCCACTCCTGAAATCTCATACCCCTGGAGCAATGAAAAATGGGGTGGTTGGGAAAACGCTTTTCATTCCACTAGACCAATTCTTAACCACTTCTGGGATCGTTGCAAAAGCAGCCCAAGAAATCGTATTACGGTAGGAGGTCTGGATATATGGAGTACATCGAATTTGAATTGATCAATGAAGAGAAAGCGAAGGTTACTCTGCAGCATTCGAAACCGGAACTTTTGTCTGAAAAAGATTCGGCCAAAGGGTTGTTCGTTGAGTCGGTACCGCCTATGCCTGTGAACATCGAAAAGTACAAGATCCCGATGTTGTACGTGAATCCAGCAACACAGGAACTATGGTGGGAGTCGGAAGCGCGTCCACTCACCGATCAAGAGCGGATCGAACAATTGGCGGAGCAACTGAAAGCTGAGCAAGCCAGGAACAAATCGGCCGACCAGCGTTACCGTGATCTGAATCCGGCCACCGTGCCACTCGATCAACTCAAACAATCCAAGTCAGACCAGTTAAACGAAGCGTGTGAAGCCGCGATTCTTCGGGGCTTCACGTCCTCGGCGACAGGTCACTTTTATGCTTTCGGCGTGCACGATCAGACGAATTTCACACAGCAGATGCTGTTGCTCCTCGCTGACCCGTCCGCTGAGAAAGTAACGTGGAAGACAGAAGACGTGGGAGTCATCGTCCACACTCGTGAACAATTCCTCGCGATCTGCGCTGAGGCTGAGCAACACAAGCGAGCTCAGATTGGCCGCTATTGGCAACTGAAAGTAGACTTGGCTACTTCGGCAACATGGCAGGAAGTCGATTCAAACAAATGGAACTGACACCGGGCGACATTATCTTCGTTCGAGGCATGGACGAGCACCGGGAGGCGCGTAGGTGGACCCGCTGGTTAGTCTCTTGGCTGATCGCCAAACTGACCAGCTCGCCGTACACGCACGCGGCGCTGTACATCGGCGGCGGCCGGATCGTCGAATGTGACGTGCTCATGCCGGTCACCATCCAGTGGTTAAACAAATACAAGCACTACGACGTGATCCGCGTCATAGGTGCATCACAACGAGAGCGCGAAAAGGCGGTCTCTTTTTGTTTATCCAAAATCGGCGCAGGCTACGACTACACGGCCGTGCTGGCGATCGGGCTGGAGCGACTGCTCCGACGACCTGTGCGGTGGCCGCGTGGTGATCCGAAGCGTTGGTTTTGCTCGGAGCTGGTTGCCAGAGCGTGGGGACTAGCCATAGAAAAGGAAGAACGGGTAACTCCGGGCGATCTAAAACAGATCCTTGAGGAGTTGGAGAGAGGGGTGGGATAGTGGAAATTTTGACGTTCTTCCAAGGCCAAGGGCCGTGGGCGCTGCTCTTCGTCTGGATGCTATGGAAGACGAAACAAGAGAGCAAAGAGCGAGAGGACAGGCTCATGGCCCACAATGAGGGTTATCAAACGGCACTCTCGGAACTGAGCGCAGGTCAACAGCAGATCGTGACGGCTATCGCGGAAATGCGCGCTGACATCGACGACTTGAAAGACGAATTGAAAAAAGAAGACTTGGAGGTCAAATTGAAATGAACCAAAAACTCAAATCGAAAAAGTTCTGGGCTGCCGTTCTTTCGGCGGTCCTTTTTGTTGCGGTTGACCAATTCGGCTGGGGTGTAGATCGCTCGGTGATCGACACGGTCATAGACGCGCTACTTGGAGGTGTGTAAGATGGCCAAAATTATTTGCATCGATCCAGGGCATGGCGGGGTGTATCCGACCGGAGATCCCGGAGCTATGGCAAATGGCTTCCGCGAGGCGGAGCTGGTGTTGCCGCCGAGCTTGTTCCTGCGCAACGCTCTCCGGAGATCTGGAGTATCGGTCGTTATGACTCGCGAGAAGGACGCTCTGCCGCTACCGTCGCGTAAATCACTCGGCGAGGATCTGGCGTACCGAGCGCGCATCGCGAATAACGCTAAAGCCGCTTTGTTCGTGAGCTGGCATATGGATGCAGGTGCGACTGCAGATCCGCACGGCATTGCGGTGTGGATCCATCCGTCACAGAAGGGCAAGGCACTTGCGACAAAAGCGGCGCGTATCTCTGCGTCCGTGGCTGCGGCAACTGGGTTGAAGGATCGCGGCGTCTGTTACGGCGACTTTCAAGTCCTGCGTGATACGGCTATGGACGCGGTGCTGATCGAATGCGGATTCATTACGAATCCGGGAGATGTGCAATGTATGGCGAAAGAAGTGAGCCAGCGCAAGTCGGCTGAAGCTGTGGCGCGTGAAATCTGCACAATACTCGGTGCCAACTATGTTCCTGAATCCTCAGCTCCGTTCCTCGATCCCGAAGCCGCCAAGTTGTCGATCGCACTGTACGGCTCGATCACTCAAACTTCCATCGAGGAGATCACCGTCGCATGCAACTACGCGGCAAATGCACTACGGCGGGCGGTAGGACTGGAGATCACAACCGATCTGGGCAAGCCGACCAAAGCGGCGGCGGACATCATCATCCGCGCTTCTGGCACGATGTGGGAAGGAGCGCGAACGAACCAGTTACGAAAGTGTTTTAACGTAGCCGCTGATTCATTGAGAGAGGCTCTTAGCTTTGAATGAAATTATAAAACCTGTGGAGAGTTCTTTCTCCACAGGTTTTTACTCAACACGCGCAAAAGATATGAAAAAGAACTGCAAGACAAATCCATTTTGTTACTCCGAGTAGCCTGTATCATTGCCGTCTGTAGGGAACTCAGCAGCGAGAACGCCTACTTGAATTGTGCCCCCCACCAATGAGACTGTTAGGCACAGAGAGTAGGTAAACAGGAAGGAATATCCGATAATATACCAACGAGTGATCTCAAGAGGGAGAATCCAGGAGAGTATATACAAAATGATAGCTGAACCTAAGGTTAAGGCCCAGAAACAAGAAATGAGCCAAAATGGTATTAAAAGTCTTTGTAATAATTTTCTCTTCAATAAAACTTGCATAAGCCCACCATTAGATAAAGCTGTTAATATCGCTAACCCAGCAATTACTATTCCTAAAAGAGTACCAGATATAGGAGCGCAGACGTTTCCAATGTATTTCGAAACATCCTCTAGTGATCCTTCAGGCAATTCGCGAACAACTGCCAATGTCAGTAGTGAAACTACAAGGGAAATCAAAAAAGAGAGCTTGAAAAAATTTCCGAATTCCATAAGTCTGACCAAAGACCAGAATGACAGGCTTTCCACTGACACTTTCTCGTCGCGCTTATTGAACCCGGAACTCATACTTTTCACTCCTTTCTAAAAAAATTAATTACCTTTTGTATTAGAGGTCTAACTTCTTGAATAATTCCTTGAGCATCAGTCGAAGCAGCATGTTGAAAGTACACTGAATTACGGGAATTATAATCTTTTCTCTGTTTGATGACTTTTTTTCCTTTCTTTTTCCTACTGGGAACGTTATTGTAGCCGTAGGCTTTAACCTCTCCGTAGCCGTTTGAAACTAGTTCAATGCTACTGTCAATAAACGGCCCGTCTTTGTTTATTCCTTTTGGATTTTCTAAAACATACTTTGCTCGAGTCGCTTTAGCTTCCGTAATGACATCTTTCATATCACCAAGTAACTCTTTCCCTATCATGTTAGGGGGATGAGATCAAACTCAATCTTTGTAAGAACTTCTATTCCCTTTATTTTACTGTATAACTCATCTTTTCGGGGAACTAGTTTTATGACTATATTCCCTATGTTTATATTACCTAAATATACAAGTCTTTGAAATATTTCAATAAATGTCTCTCTGTTTAATTTAGATGTCTCTTCGAAAATCAATATTTCGTTAACCGGATCATATATGAAAAACGAGGATTCAGATGAATTTGGGATAACAGTATGTTGCGTTGTTTTAGTCTTTAAATCTAATGTTTCCTTTATTTCTTTTCTTGCTTTGGAAAGCTTACCGTGTAACAAACCGTCATCGATTTCTCCTATATCAGAGAAACTCCATGTCCATTGTTTTACTTGAAGATGCTTTGCAGCCTTGATTGCATCTGGTATCATTTGGATCATCTCGGTAACGTTGTCACCATAAATATTCTCATTAATATTAATCTTGGCTGCTAGGTATTTCTTTTTCATTCGTAAACCCCCAGGAACTTATATATTTACTATTTATCATGTGCTTATGATTGTAACACAATATATTTTTATTCGCATTATATAATACAAATTTTTAAAAGCCTGTAATCGAAGAGTCGAAACGATACATAGCCCCGAATTCGGTGGGGCTTTTTTGTTTTTCACCTCAACTTCAAGTTAATTGAACGGCTACAAAGTACCGACCAAGGAGGTGTTGTATAACGTGTCATATGTTCCGAAAACAGACTGGAATAACAATGATGTATTGTCAGAGAAGGACATGAATCGCATTGAGGGAGGAATTGCAGAGTGGAGGCAGCTTACTGAGGATCATACCGTTGACAAGAACAATCCACATGGCGTGACGGTGGAGCAGATCGGCGCGGAAACCCCTACAGGCGCTCAGGAAAAGGTGGATGCTCACAAGAACGCCACTTTAGAAGCGCATGCGGCCAGCTCGATTAGCGTCGCTGATACAGTGGGTCGCTTCACAACAAAAAACGTAGAAGGGGCACTGGCTGAACTTGCGACGCAACAGGCACAGCTTTTTACCTCTGTCGGTGACGGAAAAGCGCAAGTCGCGACCGCGATCACCGCTAAAGGGGGCACGGTAGTAGGAACTGCCCCTCATAGCTTTCAGGAGCTCGATGACGGGATTAGGAGTATCGTGACTGGTAAGCGGTTTGCCAGTGGCCTTTCGGATACAGTCTTAACATCAGGTAGGCATAAAATCAGTATACGCGGCTTGAACTTTACACCCCGCGTAGTCGTTGGTTATTCCGGAAATGGTTCAATATGTTGCGCGATTCAGCCAAGCGCAATCCCCGAATCAACATGGAGAAACTACTACAACTATTGGGATAGTGGTGGTTGGCGATACACGTTCACAACATCCACTGGTCCTGATGCCGATCAATTCCAGAGATTGAATGGAGGATTTGACATGATTCTTGCTAGGGGCTCGGAAAGTATCATCGGAACAAGAAACGAAGTATTTTGGTGGGCGTTCGAATAGGAGGAGGGAAGTGTGATGCAAATCGGTAGAAGGATTTATTACGACGCAACAGGCAATGTCCTATTGGACACGGGTAAGCGGTAAGGAGATGTAGTTTTGTCGCCACGGCATTCGGTGAGGAGCACCAATATGGCTTCGACGATGCGTTGCGCAATGTAAAATAGTCGTGTTAATATGATACTATCCTTTTGTTATCCATTGCGGATGCGTAAAGCCCCGTTTGAAGGTACCGCACACCTTCAAACGGGGCTTTTTTGTTTTGGTATAGCGCTCTTCTTGCGCACGTAGAATGGGGGCGGGAGGCGATTATTATGTCTAACTGGATTGATCTCAAAGAGGAGTGTGAACAACGGTTGTAAAATACTCAATATAAACGGTTGAAAATTCCCCACTTCCAACGGACAATCTCTCTGAGAGGAGAGAAATTATGGTCAAGAACGGGGAATTTTTTGTGCTTAAAGAGATGAAACAACGAGGAATGAGCATCACGGCCATTGCGAAAGAGCTTGGCCGTGATCGTAAGACGATTCGTAGGTGGTTACGCGAGGAGTACCTAGAAACTTACCAGCGGACAACAGTAAAGCCTGAGAAGTTAGCACCTTTCAAAGCTTATGTTCGAAAGAGGATGGAAGAAGGGTGTTTGAATGCGATTGTTATTCTGGACGAGATTCGTTCCGCAGGCTATACCGGTGGCATTACCATTCTTCGAGATTTTATGCGACCACTCCGACCTCAAGTTGCTTCAAAGGCCACGGTTCGATTTGAAACCCCGCCTGGAAGACAAGCACAAGTGGACTGGGGCGAGTTTCGTGTAGATTGGCACGGTAAGAAGAAACGTCTTTATGCGTTTGTAATGGTGTTGGGTTACTCTCGAATGATGTACGTGGAGTTTACGGAGGATCAGCGTCTTGAGACTCTAATCGGTTGCCATGAAAGGGCGATGAGATACTTTGGCGGCATTACTGAAACGTGCCTCTACGACAACATGAAAACGGTCGTTTCGGGGACTGACGATCAAGGGGAAGTTGTCTGGAATGACCGTTTCGCTCGGTTCGCTTCCCATCATGGTTTCTTGCTGCGCCGCTGTCGCCCCTATCGGGCTAGAACGAAGGGAAAGGTAGAGAACGGAGTAGGCTATGTACGAAAAAACTTCTGGCAGAGGGTTCAGACATTCACGGATCTCCAGAACCTTAATGAACAAGCGCTCCAGTGGCTGAATACAGTTTCCAATGTGCGCCTGCACGGCACCACGCAAGAACGACCTGTTGACCGTCTCATCCGTGAGCATTTGAAATCGCCCTCAGTTGAACCTTTTGACTACGTGGATTATCAGGTTCGTAAAGTGTCGTCAGACACGCTCATTTCCTACGAAGGAAACCGCTACTCGGTTCCAATTCGCTTTGTAGGTCATCTTGTACGTATCAAGGATGATCGTCGCGGCGGCATACGTATCTATCACGAAGGTAAAGTCATCGCTGAGCACAGAAAGGCTACAGGACACCGAGAAGTTGTACAAAATAAAAACCACTTCGATGGAATTCGAAAAGACAGCGTCGAGAAACCGGTCGGCCAACCATCACCTCGACTTATGTCCAATCCAATACCTGAAGTGGCTGTGCGCCCTCTCGCCGTCTATGATCAGCTTATGGACGAGGGGGTGATGCGCTCATGATCATACAAGAGCGCCTGCAGGCTGCTTTTCAACAGTTTGGATGGGTACGGATTCCCGATACCATCCATGCCCATGCGGAAGAAGCAGCTAAACACAATCTAACGTATTTAGAGTTTCTAGACAAGCTTCTACAAGAGGAGTTAGCGGCGAAACACGAGCGATATCTTAAGACTAGGACACGCTTAGCGAAACTGCCTTACCATAAGACATTGGATCAGTTTGATTTCGAATTTCAACCATCCATTGATGAACGGCGGATTCGGGATCTGGCTACCTTACGGTTTGTGGAGCATCGGGAGAATGTCATACTTCTTGGTCCACCCGGTGTAGGGAAGACTCACCTAGCGGTAGCTTTGGCTATGGAAGCGATCAGCCGACGTAAGACGGTCTACTTCACGTCAGCCCATGACCTTGTTCAGACACTCCAAGACGCACATCGCAGTGGTTCAATTCAGCAGAAGATGCGAGCCTACACCAAGCCTGATATGCTCTTGATTGATGAAATTGGGTATCGAAAAATGGATGAAACAGCTGCCCACTTCTTCTTTCAAATCGTCTCGGAGAGGTATGAAAAAGGATCCATCGTGCTCACTTCCAACAAGTCCTTCGGAATGTGGGGAGATATCTTTGGTGATACCGTCTTGGCGACAGCCATTCTAGACCGCCTCCTCCACCATTCCAGTACCATCAACATTAAGGGGGAGAGTTATCGAGTGAAGGAAAAGAAAAAAGCGGGGTTCTTTAGGTCAGAGAATCAAGCGGATCAGAATGAGTAATCGTTTGCGCTAGATCGGCGAAACTGGGGAATTTCAAACGGTGTTTTTGAGGAATTTTCAGCTGATGTTGACAGGAGCAAAACAAATGTTGTTGCTGTGGTATCGAACGATGAAAGACGACGGTTACTTTGACCACGACGGGGAGGAGCACCAACTGGCTAAGTATCTTGAAACAGGCGTATATCCGTGAGAGAATGGTGTAGACGCTTACCTATGCTGAGCATCATTCAAAATAAAACCCACCCAATTGGGCAGGTTTTATTTTTTTCCGGTTCACTTATCAGATGCATCTATAATGTGAATGAGCCCATCGTAAGGGGGATGTATACGTCTTGTTTCACCATTTTCTAATCGCACAATTGCAACATCGTCCCCGTCAAGACCAATAATTCTCCCAAAACCAAAATGCGGGTGTATTACATTCGATCCAACACTATTTTTAATTTGCATTATTTTGTTTTTAGTAAACGAATCATCGAGATTCTCCAGCACAGTTCTTGATGCGTTCATTCTGGTAGCTCCAATTGGCTTACTGCTATTATTTATCGTTGAACGTAATGCTGATAATTCCTCGAGTATTAATCTTGTATCTGCGCCGATCTGTGTTTTTTCGGGAAGTGTGGCTGCATCTATACCTAAAAGTCTAATAAGAGAGTGTGTATCGGTATCGCGATTTACCCAAGTTTCCCGTATAGATTCAGAAAGTGCGACTACCGCAGCTTGTACTGTGTCAATTCGGAGGCTTTCATCATAACCAACATCTCGTAAAGAGGAGATGTCGAAAATTCTGTCAGTGGAGGTATCTTTCAAAAGCACTACTGGCAGATTAAAGGCCTGTCTAATCCCTAACTCGTACATTACGTTCGGATTCTTAGAGCTCAAGTCACAGACTACCAGATCCGCCGCTACAATCCGCTGCAAAATATCCAAGATGATCATGTTTGTCTGTTTTACATCATCGGCCCGGAAAGCTTCGAAACCAGCTTCTTTACAGGCCGGCTTAATAATGTGGTTGTATACGCGCGTGAAGTGGCCGGGCAGGTAGCCATCCGCATCCGAGATCGGCATTACTACAAAGCAAGTTTTTAATTGGCCGGTTTCCTGTTGCTGCTCTTGATCGGACATATCTCTTCCTCCACTCGACTGTAGATATAGTCTCAATTATACAAAATCTGCTTTCAGATGGAAACCTAGCTTTGACGCTTACCTATGGTGTGCGTCTTGTTTAAAATAAAATAACCCCTCTAAACAATGTCAGAGAGGGGTTATTTTAAAAGGCTAAATTATCTGATTTTTTTCCCAGAATAGGTCACCACTTTTGATGTTTTGTTTTCGTTCATATTGAACACCTCCTACATATAGGTTTGGTGTGCTCTCAATTGCATGTGTCGATAAAGTCAATGACACATGCAATTGAGTATATGATATATAATCTTTATCATTTTGACAAGCACACAAGTACTTATTTTTCTTTAACTTCTAGTTCTGGATGGAGCGATGGCGGAGTAGTAGCAGCGGCAGTTTCCTTTAAAGTATCTTCCTCTAGTTCTTGATTTAACTCCGTCATCATTACCTGAACTTCAACGAACAAACTCGGATAGTCTTCCAATACCCCCATTTCAAAAGCCTTCAAAAGTGACTCCAAAGCATCCTTCTTATTTAGCTCTCGTCGAAGCAGGAATTTCGCAGATTCAACATATAGTTTCTGCTGGATGGCATCTGTGTGCGGATGCTCTTGCTCTTTGGCAGCTTCTATGGCTTTTGAATAATTGTGAACACCTTGTTTCAAAGCGATGGCATTATCAATGTTGGTGTTCTTAAAGAACCATAGGCCAAGGGTTGCGATCGGAAAAGGGTCGGACGGTCTTGCATCGAGGTACATTTCGAGCAACTCTTTTGAATGAACAAAGTTCAATTTATTGATAAGTACATAAGCAAGACTGTTTATGGACTGAATGCCAGGCTTAACATCTTGGTATGCAAGGGAATCCTCTTCAAACTCAGATATTTCATCCATTTCCTTCAATAATGCATCACGCATGATACGATAATTACGGTCAAAAGAATCGGATTGGAACCCATCAGGTAAAATTTCGACTAAGTGCTGAAGACACTCGGACATCATTTGGAGGTCATGAGGGATTGGGAGAATTTCACGTGCCTGGATTAGAGTTGCAAATGACCTCTCCAAGAATTCTTCTGCTTCTTCTGGAGTCTCATCTCCAATTTCATTTGCCCTATTCATGTAGGATATTGCCAATATCCTCATAATTTCGGAATCCTTTGTGAAGTGTTCGAGGTTATCTTCGATGTTTCTAATGATGTAATCATTAAGATCTGCATCGAAAACACCCTCATCAGCTTTCAGAGAAAAGAGTTGAGCCTTTATTTGAATTATTTCTCTGGTAACACCGACATCATGCTCGTCAATTAGTTCTAGAGCCTTTTCGAATTTGTCGATTGCATCTATGAGGTATTCATTTGCTTTTTCAACCTCTACACCCATACGAGAAAAAGTGATTAACGTAGAGCCCCACTCAGTAAACAAGTACGAGTTTTCTGCATCGATACTAGTAGCCTTCTCGTAATATTTACATGCTCTTTCAAGATGCTCAAATGAAAAACCCAGCATGCCAATTCTTCTTAAATCCAATGCAATATCGGTAAGAAGTTGCACATTGTTCTCATCACGTTCTAGTTCGGATTCCATTTTTTCTACGTTTTGGCTATGAACAGCGATCGTTCCTTTTATCGTTTTATCAAATTTCTCAAGAATCTTTTTCCGTTCATCTTCCCCGCACTTATGCAACAACTTGAAAAATTCAGCATGAAGACCAGCGTTTAACAAGTGAGTGGCCATAATTGTACTATCGTTTTCGATGCGTTGAACTGCCTCTTTCACGATGTTTGTGGTTGAAGCATTTAAAGCATCGAGTTTAAACATTGTTTCTTCGAGTGGTAGTGTGTAATACTGCACATTCTCCAAAAGCTTACTCAGGTGAGAGAATGGGCGAACAATAAATTCAGGAGGGAATTTTTCCAATTGTCTTGCAAGAGAAACGAAGAATGAATCAGAATCGTAACCTTTCACGTAAAATGCATAATTTTTCTCTTGAATCAGGTTCTTCGTAAGGTGGGGAGCTGGCTCGGAGTCTTTATATCCGACCCAGAAGAGTCGGTGTTCAAAAGAATTTTCAGTCTCCAATAGTTGAAAAACCGAGTCATTTAAACCACTATAGCCAACGATAATCCACATACTGTTTTGTTTGAGGTGGTCATAGATCGGTTTAAGATTATCGAATTGTTCTTGAACCTCATCTTCAGTGTTACACAAGATAAACCCTGTATGTTGACCGTGTAGGTGAAATACTGATTTATCTTCAAGAAGCAAATCAGATCTGAAGTCCTTCGAAGTGGCTAAGTCATATATTGCAGGGTAAACATCTAGGAGAGCACAAGCGCGCAATATCAAGTTGTCAAAGTTTGTTGTAAGCACTCGGTTAATAAATCCTGATTTCATTAGGTGGGCAATTGTTATATGTGTCCAATTGAGGCTTGCATTATTGACAAAATCACTTATCAGACTTTTACGCTCGCGAGTTGTGAGCTTTGACATACAAGTTGCATAGTCTTTTTGTTCTACTCTTTTATACTCTCGCGGGAAAGCTTCTTCAATCGCATCAAGGATGCCTGCTGCAGCTGGAATTCCAGCAGTGACTGAACACCCTGCACCAATCAGAAGATTAACATAAGTTCCTTCTCTTTTAGCTTTTTTCAAGGCAACGACAACATCTTCCAAATCGCGAGTATAAGGCACGTTAGACGCAGCTCCTCATTTATTATTTTATCTAGTAATCATTTTATCACAATTGAGGCGATTTCGAACAAAGATAAAAACTGCCGCACAGATCATGCCCCATGAGCTGGTCGCCACATACCCACTTCGGCACCACCGCCACCTCGACGATCCGCCCGCCCTTCCACTTGTAGCGTAACCAGTGTGCTAATTTATCTAAACTCCAAGTTCGTACCTACTCACACCTTAAAAAAGCGCGAAGACCCTGTAGGTCACGCACTCTCTCGGCTGATAACGTGGCCATTTTTGCAGAACGCGAAGAAGGTCACATTTTCCTAGGACTGGCAAGGGCGGCAGTAATACTGAATGTAGAGGCCAAGTCGTGATCGTGGCAGACCTGGTGTTTTGTAATGATGACAGATCTGCTAAATAAGGTACTTATAGGAAGAGTAAAGGAAAACGGCCGCAACTCCGAAAAGAGTAGCGGCCGTTTGGGGTACACATTTTTACTTCAACCAATCATGCATTTTGCAGTCGCTGTCATCGCTAACAGTTTTGCTAACAAAACCGCTAACATAATGTGCATCACGGGGCGCTTTTGAAAGTAAAGTGACTCTATTCCGTACACCTTGAGAGCAAACAGGGCAATAATGACCAATACGATGTTTGAGCGTATGTCACGCCTGTGGTACTCTATAAAGGGAAGTATTGCGATACGAAATCACTTTTTGAGTATGGGGAGGGCAGTTCAATGAACGAATGTGCAATCTGCTACCTCGGACAATATGAGTTGTTCAAAGATTTGACCGAAGATGAACTCGACATGCTTGGGCGCGGCAGCCAGCCGACTGTGATTCCAAAGCGGGAGTATATCTTCACGCCGGATGATCCGGGCAATCAGGTATATATGCTGAAATCCGGACGCGTGCGCATCTCACGCCTTTCGGAGACAGGCAAGCATTTCACTTTGGTGATCTTAGAGCCAGGCGATGTGTTTGGCGAGAATGCGCTGTTCGCCGATGAGCCGCGCCGCAATTTTGCAGAGGTTTTGGACGAAGCACAAATCTGTGCGATCGATAAAAAGGAATTCGAAAAAATTGCGATGCGCAATCCGAGCGTGTCGCTGAAATTGGCACAAATTGTCGAGCATCGCTTGAGCGAAGCGCAGGAACAAATTGAACATCTCGTGTTCTACGATGTACAGACTCGTCTTTCCCGCCTGCTCCTTAAGTTGGCCGATATTCACGGCGAGCGCGTGGACGGCGGCGTGCAGATCGGGATCAAACTGACGCATGAAGACATTGCTTCTTTGATCGGATCTACACGGGAGACAACGAGCAAGATTCTAAATGAGTTCAAAGCAAATAGCTGGATTGATGTGAAAAAACGGCATATCATTTTGCTCGACCAGAAAGTGTTGGCTGAGATGAAATAAGTAAGGGCGCTGCGGAGCGCTCTTTTTTTGTCAAAAGTTTTTTGGGGACGCTGGCCTGATCATTAGTAAACCGCTTTGCGTGAGAATCGTGGAGCTTTTTCAAAAGTGCTCGGAGGAAAGTTGTGCAGCGGGACGAAATAAGCTGTAGGATCAGCATGAGCGCAGGCCAAAAAACCGCCTGAACAAGCGTCGGGCGGTTGGCTGGACTATTGGGCGTCATAAGAGCGGACATCGTACGTGCGGGGAGCAGACGGGCGAACGGACCGGGGTTTGACGGGGACTTTTGTTTTGGATTGCGGCGCGGAAGGGCGTCGGAACTGAGTGAACAGAAAGAGGATGCCGATTATCTCAGCCAGATTTCCTGCGATCCCTACCGTATCACGGATGAGGTAAAACATTCGATCTTCCACAGATTACCCCCTTTCCGACCGTTTTAGTGCGAGTATATGGAAGTTGGACATCAAGCAGAACAAACCTGATCAAAATTGGGGATAGGAGAAGAGAGTATGCAGGACATTCACACAAAAACTTTTCCGGCCGACCGCTCTGGCGGCTTGGCTGCCGTCCTGATTCATGGCGCGTCTGACCACAGCGCCCGCTATGCGCATGTGATACAAGAACTGAATGAACATGGAATCGCGGTCGTCACCGGTGATTTGCCCGGCTTTGGTCATTCGCCGGGACTGCACGGGCACATTGATCACTTCGATCAATACCTGGATGCGGTTGAAGGTTGGGTGCGCCAAGCGAAACAACTGGTAGGGGCGGCGGGAAGCGTCGCGATCATCGGGCACAGCATGGGTGGTTTGGTAGCGGTGCGCTTTTTACAGGAGCGTGGGGCGATGCATGAGCAGATCGTCGGTGCGGTCTTAACTTCACCGCTCCTGCGAGTCGCAGTGGAAATCCCGGCGTGGAAGCGTTCGATCGCCAAAGTACTCGACCGTGTTCTTCCCAAACTGCGCTTGCCAAGCAATATCAGCACAGCCTTTTTAACTCGCACACCAGAGATTGTCGCCGCTTACGAACAAGATCCGTTGTGCGGCGGTGTAGTCAGTGCTCGCTGGTTTTACGAAATTCAGCGCGCCACGGCGCTGGCAAAACGTGAAGCCGACAAGATTGGCGTTCCGATCTTGCTGATGCAGGCTGGTTCGGATAAAATCGTCGCACCAGAAGAAGCAGAACCATTTTTCCGCAGTCTGTCGATGCGGGAGAACAACAAGTTTATCTTGTATCCACAGTGCTACCATGAGCTGTTCAACGAACCGGAGCAAGCGGAAATCATGCGCGAATTGTTGAAATGGCTAAAGAATGCCTAGCCGTCCATCCTATTCGATGGCAGCAAGGTAGAACTGGGTCCACGTCACATGCAGGTTGGCGATCATGGGATGCTAAGGTGCACACGTATTCAAATGGTGTGCTGATAAGGTGAGTGATACAGGAGCCTTTCTTTGGCAGATACTCGGAGCACGGCGGTAACAAATGAAAGATGTAATATGCTGTGCGAGGAGACCCGTTTGCCGAAAGCGGGAGTATCTTATCGGTGGATTGGTGTATGTTAGGTTTGAAGATGAACATTTGATCGAAGCTGTGGTCTACGTGGACTGCGGCTTTTTTTGTTTGGATAGCTTCCTGAATGGGGCATGACCGGAGCGACTGGCAATGGGGCGATCAGTACCCAAGATGTACGGGCGTGTGTCGAATAATATTTCTCGGGAAATGATTGCTGAGGAAGTGGCAAACCGCTGCGGGCCATTGCGGAAATGCTCAGTTACTAGGACTCCTGCTGTGGTTCATTTAGAGGGCCAACTTGGGGCGCTTGCGAATATCCAACGAGTCCCTGTGCTTTTTTTGAAAGGCGATTTGATCGCATGCACCGCGTTTTTCTAAACGTGGGTCGGCGTTTCGCCATGACCCGTAGACCACTGAGGGCAGTGGTCTATCTTTTTTCTTCTGCCCTGATGTGATACGGTTGAAGAATCAGACGAGGGAGAGGAAATGGCATGAACAACGAGATCAAACGCGAACTATCTGCCATCGTCGGCGAGCGATGGATGCTGGATACACCGAATGAATTGCACGTATATTCGTACGATGCGACCCCACTCTATCAAGCGATGCCCGATGCGGTGGTGATGCCGGCCTCGGTGGAAGAGACGGCCGCAATCTTAAAAGTGGCCAATCGGCACCGCATCCCGATCGTCTCTCGCGGATCGGGAACCAATCTCTGCGGTGGTACGGTACCGACCGAAGGAGGGATCGTGCTGGTTACCAACCGCTTGAACGAACTGTATGAAATCGATCAGGACAATTTGACCGCGACGTTTGGCCCTGGGCTGATCACCGCCGAACTGCATACGGCGGTAGAAGCGCTCGGGCTATTCTATCCGCCCGACCCGGGCTCGATGCGCATCTCGACGATGGGCGGCAATGTGGCCGAGTGTGCAGGCGGGATGCGCGGTTTGAAATACGGGGTGACCAAAGATTACATCATGGGTCTGCAGGCGGTGTTGCCAAGCGGTGAAGTGTTGCGTTTTGGCGGCAAAAATGCGAAAGACGTAGCAGGATATGATATCACTAAGCTGCTCGTCGGCTCAGAAGGTACGCTGGCTGTGGTGACGGAGATCACAGCCAAGCTATTGCCACTGCCTAAGGCTAAACAGACATTGGTGGCGTACTACAACGATCTGACCGACGCGGCGCGTTCGGTACAGCGGGTAATCGCCGAAAAAATCATCCCGGCGACGATGGAATTTCTTGATGCGGAGACGATGCGCGTGGTCGAAGCGTACGCTGGGATCGGTTTGCCGCTCGATATGAAAGCGATGCTGTTGATCGAACAGGATGGGACCGAAATGCAGGTCGAACAGGACATCTTGCGCATCGCCGAAATCTGCCGCCGCGAAGGGGCAACGGAGGTGCGAACGGCCGAAACGCCCGAAGAAGGGGCGAAGCTGATGGCAGCTCGGCGTGCCGCGTTGTCGGCACTGGCTCGCGTGAAACCGACGACGATCCTAGAAGATGCGACGGTACCGCGGGCCCGACTGGCCGAGATGGTGGAACAGGTCGGCGTGATCGCAAACAAGTATGATGTACAAATCTGCACGTTTGGGCACGCGGGAGACGGCAACCTGCATCCGACCTGCATGACGGACGAGCGGGACAAAGAAGAGATTCATCGCGTTGAGCAAGCGTTTCAGGAGATCTTCCATGCGGCGATCAAATTGGGTGGCACGATCACCGGGGAGCATGGGGTCGGCATTGCCAAAGCGGGCTATCTCGATCTGAAAGTTGGGACGGGAGGCATTGAATTGATGAAGCGGATCAAAGACGCTTTCGACCCGCACGGCATCATGAATCCTGGCAAGATGTTTGCCAAAGACACACGGCGCAGAGTGGTGGTGAACACGCATGAGTGCGGACACAAACATGGCTAACGGCGGTGGGTCGAACCTCATCCAGTTGCTCGATAAATTTGACACCGAGGAAATCCTCAACTGCATGCAATGTGGCTTCTGTTTGCCCTCCTGTCCGACCTATCGTCAGACCGGGAAGGAATCGGCCTCCCCGCGCGGGCGGATCGCGCTGATGAAAGGCGTGGCAGAAGGCAGTCTGTTGGCCGATGCAGAGTTTGAAGCCAACATGTATCTCTGTTTGGGATGCCGGGCTTGTGAAACCGCTTGTCCGGCCGGGGTGCCGTATGGGAGTCTGATCGAAACGGCGCGGGAAGTGGCAGAGCAGGCCAAGCAAGAGGACTCTCCGCTGCGCGATTTTCTGTTTCATGAGGTGTTCCCACATCCTAACCGTTTAGAATTGCTCGGGGCCGGATTGTGGGCGGCACAGGTGAGCGGACTGCAAACGCTGGCCGACAAAACAGGGCTGATGCGCATCCTGCCTCGCCCGATGCGTGAGATGCAATCGGCGGTCGATACGGTCGCCTCTCCGTGGGCGCGGATGCAGCGCGAGTCGGTGATGGAGGCAGTAGGCGAACAGACTGGGCCGACCGTGGGCCTGTTCACCGGATGCATCATGGATGTGATGTTTTTTGAAACGAACCAAGCGACCGCACGCGTGCTGACCAAAGCGGGGTGTGAAGTGGTTTTTGTTTCCGGACAGTCTTGCTGCGGTGCGCTCCACGCCCATGCGGGTGAAAAGACTGGAGCGGTGGAGCTGGCGAAGCGCAATATCGAAGCGTTCGAACAGGCGGGAGTTGACCTGATCGTCAACAATGCGGGCGGCTGTGGAGCAGCCTTGAAAGAATACCACCATTGGTTCCACGACGACCCGGCGTGGCAGGAGCGGGCGCAGCAGTTTGTGGCCAAAGTGCGCGACATCAGCGAATTGTTGGCCGAACTGCCACCGCTTGTGTTTGCCAAAGAATTACATGCCAAAGTGACCTATCAGGACTCCTGCCATCTGGCACATGGACAAGGTGTTCGCTCGCAGCCGCGGCAGTTATTAAAAAGTATTCCGGGCGCAGAGTATGTGGAGATGCGAGGGGCCGATCAGTGTTGTGGATCGGCGGGGATCTATAACATCACCAACCTCGACATGTCGATGGAGATCCTTGACGATAAAATGAAAAATGTGGGACGGACGGAAGCCCATTATGTTGTCACGTCCAATCCAGGGTGTCTATTGCAGATGAAAAAAGGCATCGAGCGCGCTGGACAGCAAGGGCAGATGAAAGCGGTCCACATCATGGACTTGCTGGCAGATTTAGTGTGAGAATGCGAATGACGGCGTGCCTTAGGGCACGCCGTCATTGCTTGGTTGGTCGTTACCGCGCGCACGCCGTTTCCACTTCAGACTGAGGAAGCCGGGGATCAACCAGACGGTGATTTCCTCCAACTCCAAATTCATGAAGAGCATACGGTGTCACCTCCCTAAAGTGAAAGGCAACTGCAGACGACCGGTTTCCCGCTCTCATTTTATCGTTATGACACGTTTGCAATAAACATGACAAGTAGATCGATCAAGCGCATGGAATCTAAGGTCAGTCCAAGAGGCAAGCACACTCCGATTGCGATCAGTGTAACCCCTGCCAGCATCGGTGCATATTCTTTGATACGCTGCATGTGTATGACCGTCCTTTCCTTGCAATCTGTTATTCAAAAAGACGCGGGGAAGTTGGAAAAAGTTTCACCTCAGAATGATCTCAGAGCAAAAAGCGTCCTGCTGCGAGTGGCGGGACGCTTTTTTATCGATTTGAACTTATTTTGCTTTGCTATCGACAGCAGCTTTGATCGCATTGGCGACGTTGATCTGGCCATAGCCGTAGTACTCATCGTGACCTTCTGGGCCGAGGTCGTCAGCCGTGTTCTGTATGATGCTGCGCACCTCAGCAGGGCTGAGAGCCGGGTTGATCGAGCGGATAAGGGCGGCGACGCCTGCGACGTGTGGAGATGCCATCGACGTTCCGGACAGTGCGGCGTAGCGATTGTTCGGATACGTGCTGGGAATCGCAACACCAGGTGCAGAGACGGAGGTGTGTGGGCCAAAGTTGGAGAAACTGGCCGTCTCTTTTTGCTCGTCGTTGGCGGCGACGGCGATCACTTCTTCATAGGCGGCTGGATAGCTCGGGTCATCGATGCCATCGTTGCCCATCGCGGCGATGACGACCGCTCCTTTATCGTAGGCGTAGCGAATGGCGTCGTGCAGGTAATCGGAGCCTGCATACTCCCCAAGAGAAAGGTTGATCACATCTGCGCCGTGGTCGGCAGCCCAGATGATGCCGTCAGCAATGTCGAGCACCGAGCCGGAACCGTCAGCATCCATCGCTTTCACCGGCATGATTTTTCCGGCCCAGTCGATGCCAGCGATGCCTTCAAGATTGTTGGTGCGTGCTGCGATGACGCCCGCCACATGGGTGCCGTGGCCGTTGTCATCTTGCGGCTTATTCGTTCCAGTGAGCATGTTGCGCCCTTCGACCAATTGCCCTTTAAACTCCGGATGGTTCAAGTCAACGCCCGTGTCGACGACGGCGATGATCACGTTTGGGTCGCCAGTCGTGACTTGCCACCCCTTGTCTGCGGAGATCAGTGGAAGGTTCCATTGGTTGCTACCGTAATACATATCGTTTGGCTGTTCGACCGCGCGGCGCGATTCGACCGCCGCCGTGTTGGGGTGAAGTTTGACGTGCTGTTCGGCCAGTACTGCGTCTTTTTGCTTGAAGTAGGAAATCGCTTCTGAGGGGGCGATTCCAAAACTGAACAAATAAGTATGGCGTGAATTTTTGCGTAGGAGACTGCCGCCGATATCGCGCGAGTATTGGGCGATCTCCGCTTCGGTCAAGTCGCGTTTGAAGCGGACGACCAATTCATTTTGCATGATCTGGGCTTGTTTCACCCCGCGGTCTTGCACCGAAGTGACTCTGACTTTCCAAGCTGTCCCTTCAATGTTCGATTCTGCTTTTTTCCCGTTCAACTGCTGGACGTGAATGCCACCGCTTGGGCCGGATTCCGTTTTTTTCAACATCTCGTTTTTGCCGTCCATGCCAAGCAGCAGGGTGTTAGTACCCATCTCGCGGTCTTGGAGTGAGATCACTTGATGCAAGAGTCCCATTTCCACATCGGCCGATAAGGAGCCGGTGACATGGGAGTTGCCGTGCACCGGAACGCCGACAGTCATCGCGATTTTTTCTTTCGCGTCCTGCACATTTTTTTTCGTATAGAGATCGGAGATGTAAAAGTCGTCGTTCTGCGTGGTCTTGTAGGCTTGGTGATGCAAATCTTGGCGCAGCACGCGACCGATGGTGATCGGCTGGCCTTGATCATTTTGTAACGTCAGCGAGACGAATTGTGGATGCATCTTCAGATGATGCTCCATCATTGCCTTCTTCTCTGCTGTCGAGTGGAGATGGGCCAGATCATTGGTGATATTGGTCAGCATGATCCGGCAGTCCCGCACGCAAAGCGCCGCTGTGCGCGCAATGTCGCGTGCGACCAACTCTTCGTTGCCCCCCGCTTTTTTGGCGAGGATTCGTTGCACTTCTGCCGTGCGGGCGTTGTCAACGGTCGGTGGCTTTGCCGGGCCCGCTTCCGGGCGTTTAACCGGAAACGACTGCGCATCATGCCAGAACAAGGGAAGCATAAGGCCGACTGTGAGCGCTGTGATCACGCCCCATTTGGCGCGCCGATTCATACAGATACCTCCTTTGAGTCAACAGTTCCAATCTAGTATCTGCGCTCTTTGGCAGGAGTATGAACCGGGATGTTGCGGATACTACTGGAAGGTATGATCGGCACGGAGGTGGGGGGGCAAGCATGAAACATTCGTTTTTCCAGTTTGGCAAAAATCTTTGGGATCGCCATCTGCTGCATGCCTCACTCCCCAACTCGCTGTTTCAACTGGTCGTGTCACTGTGCATGATGGCGTTGATCTTTCGCTTCACTCCACCGTTTTTTGGCGGCGATCTGGAGACGGCGCGCAATTATTTGGCGACGGTGGCCTCGACGCTCGCGACCATTTTGGCCCTGTCGTTTTCGATGATCATGGTCGCGATCCAACTGACAGCGAGCAAGTACACGCATCGAGTGCTCGATTTTTTTGTCCGTTTTCCGTTCAATACGACTTTAATTTCGTTCTATTTCGGAACGATTTTTCATGCGATCTATCTGTTGTCGATGATTGAGGATCATCCCAGCGATCGGCCGTCCGATTGGTTAGCACAGGGGATGAGTGCCGATTTGTTGCTGTTGATCATGTGCTTTCTCGCCCTGATCGCCTATCTGTATTTTGTCATTCAACTGCTGAAGCCGGAGACGATCGTCTTTGCGATCCAGCGCGAATATATATCCGCTTATCGATCTGGTGATTACCAAGAGGCGCTGGACAAAGTGGAGCAGATCTGTGATATTGCGAAAAAAGCAGTTTCGGAGATGGATGCGGTGACGGCAGTGTTTTGTGTGGAAAATATTGCGGAGATGATGCATGGCGCAAAACTGCCCAGCGAAGATGCGGACGATGTGCTGTGGTATCACGAGAAGATCGTCGGGCAGTTGATCGGCATCGCGTCGATTTCATTTAAAGCCCGAGAGACTGCCGTGTCGGGGCGGATTTTGGATGAGTTGCACGAGATGGGCATGCGCTATGCGGAGAGCGGTTCTTTGCGGGCGGCCAGCATCGTCATCGATGCGTATGCACTGATCGTGCGCAACAACCTCGTCGGACAGCAGTTGATGAACATGATTCAGCAGGCGGTGGAGCAGATCTTTTCGATCACCTGCCATGTTGTGAAAAACCGCGAGATGTCGCGAGATACAGCGCGATTCGTGCTGGCCTCGTTTCAAAATCTAGGGGAGATCGGCAAACTGGTGATCAAAAATGAAACATACGGGCACAGCTTTGTCGCCAAAAGCATCGTCTCGCATGCGTTCGGGCAACTGCTCAGCACGATCGTGGGTCCAGAGGGGCACAAGACGCTCGGTGTGATGCGGGGGCTTTTGTTTGAGTATATGAAGCTGGCGAAACGGTTGATCTTGAAGTCGGAGATCATCGACATCGTCCAGATCACCACCTGGTTGCGCAAAGAGATGATTCCATACCGTGGGCAGGAGAAGCGCACCTATCCGTACCTGTATCTGTTCTTGCTGATGACAGCCGAAGCGGTCTATCTGCGGCGCACCGACATCGTGATGTTGCTGATCCGTGCGGTGGGCAAATATTTTGAACCCGACCAGAACCTGTTGCTCACACTCTGTCGGAGCAGGCTGGAAATACGGCGCTTTTTTGACTATCACGAACCGGAGCGCTACTTGATCAAAGCGTTCGTGCTCTGGCAAGGCTATCATGCGTACACAGCACAGTATCCCACCGGACCGGAACGGCAGATCGAGTTGAGCGGGGCGGTGGAGGATACGAGTACGTGGCGCGATCTGTTCGACGGGCTGGACCCAGAAACGTTTCTTGGCGGCGAAGCCGCACATTCGCGCAAATGATGCAGGATTTTGTCGCAGGCGGGTCGAATGGTACGACGAGAAGAGTTTGGGTGATTTTTACAAGCACCGTTGAAAGGAGTGTCCTACGATGCGCAATATTGGCTCGGGGAAGGTCGAATTTTTTGTGGTCGATGGTAGCGTTCGCGAGTATGAAGGGGAAGTGGAAATCAGTTCCGACCGTGTGGTGGTGACGGAGATCATTAACATCAACGGTCGCCCAGCTGGGGCTCGCGAGATCAACCTGCCCAAATCACAGTGTGTGATCTATTGGGTACCGGAAGTATACGAAGAAATGTAAGCAACAGGGTGACATACCGGCGGAGGTTTGGGCGGTATGTCATTTTTGATTCCCGCATTGGCTAAGGGAAGGGGGAGGGTCGATGCAGGGAAGCGAAAAAAGAAACCGCCGGGCCTGCGAAGGTGGCGGTTTCACTGCGTCTGCTATGTAAGAGGTTAAAACGATGTATGGCGGGCAAAGTGGTCGAGCACGCGCGACAGGTCTTCCTGCCAAAAGCCCCAAGTGTGGTCTTTGTCATACTCGGCGTAGTTGACATCGACACCGGCACTTTGCAACAGGTCGCGCATCTTGCGGTTTTGTCCCAGAATGTCGATCACCTTGCCGCTTGCTGATTGGAAGCGATCTTCCTGAAGACCGACGACCTGATAGATCGGCACGGTGGCGAGTTCTCGTCCTTTGGCTGTGACCCCTTCGTAAGAGGCGTCTTGAAAAGCCCCCGACTGCAAGGCGAGGTAATGGAACTTGCGGGGATAGGTGAGCAACGTGTGCAAGGCGGCGGTCGCACCGAGCGACGAGCCTAAGATGCCGCGTGCAGGTCCCATCGGGAAGGCAGCATAGCGTTCTTCGACAGTTGGAACCAGTTCGTCAGCAAAGAAGCGGACATACGCTTGGTGCTTGCTTCCTGCAGGATGATATTCCTCCCTGCGCACACTTTTGTCAACCGGGACGAAAACGACGAGAAATCGTCTGGCTTGTCTGTTTTGAAAGCGTTCGTTGAGCAGCGAGATCATGCGACCCATCGACTCGTAGTCAGAACCATCGTTGATGTAGAGCACCGGATATTTATAGAGCGGTGAGTAGTTGTGCGGCAGATAGACATGGATTTCGCGCGTTTCCCCCAAAAAGCGGCTTGGGATCTCCACGCGTTCCACTATGCCGGGCGGTTGCTTCTCGAGCGACATGAACATTCCTCCTCGTTCGATTCTTTCTTATTATACCATTCTCAAAGCTTGTCTGTTGTAGTATGCTTGTACGCATGAGTAAAACGGTTTTGAAAAGGAGCGTTCATGCTGTGAAGTCTTTTCTCAGAATTTTTCCGTACTTCTTGGTATTCGTAATCGTCTTTTTGCTGCAGATCAAGTGGGATGCGGAGAATCGCGTCCTACCGTTTTTGGAACCGTACGGACGTGAGACTTCGATCGGTACGGCTACGCCGAACCGTCCGGCGCAGGTGCTTGGTGATCAGCGCTATGCATGGCTGTCCGAGCAGGAATTGATCATCGCCACGATTGACCCAGCAAAGCAAACGAGCGAGTTGGAGAAACGTCCGGTCCCTTCTCCGGACATCTATACGACAACCACTTTTAGATACTCCGGCAATGATCTCTATTGGGTCGGGGCGAAGCGTGTGTTGAAACATGCAGCTTGGGAGAACGGTGCTTGGGGCGCTGTGACATCGTTTGACCCGGATGTGATTTCTATGGAACTGCTGGACCTTGGCGAGCAGTCCTACATCTTGGTCGGGACGGAGACTGGGCTGAAGATCTACGCCGCAACGGGGAACGAGTTGTCCACGGTGCAAAGTTTCCCGCTGAAGCGCACGGTGTACGTGGACGCTTCGGTCGATCAAAAGGGCATCGCCCACATCGGTGCGACCGAGCAAGTGGGCGCGGAGAGCTACAACCTGCTGTATTTTACGTTTGACGGAGCCACCCAAAAAGCGTCCGAATTTAAAACGGTGAAAGAGCTGTCTGTGGGCACATCGAACTTGGTCGATGAAACAGTTTTCGGGATCGATGAAACGCATGGCTACTATCTGATGACCTACAAATCATCGCGCAAATCGACCACGGAGCTGCGAGCCGTATCCTTTGCGTTGGCCGATCCCTCTCCGAAAACCGCGAAGGATATGAAACTGATTCCGAAGACGATGCTCGGTGAAAATGCGGCAAATTCCAACTCACCGTATGTCCGCCCTGTGCAGGAGAAGGGCCTGCAGTTTGCTTTTGTTGCCGACTATGGGAAAAATCCACGCAACGTGGGCAAAGAGGTTTTCTTCTCGACCTTGCAAAACGGTGAGTGGAAGCAAGATTTGGAGCGTGTCTCCAACACGAACAACATGGGGAGCAACCCGGTGTTTGAGAAACAGGGCGACTCGACGACGACCGTATTTCTGGTATTCGCCAAGTTGAAAACATATGATGTGCTGTACAACTCGAATGACCCGTCCTATGCAGCGGCCACCAATCACTTGGATCGGGATGACTACACGCGGGCGGCGATGGTAGTACCGCAGTATCTCGGCATGTCGGTCATGTTGCTCGTCATCGCCTTTGCATGGCCGATGCTACCGTTTGCGTACCTGTTCTATTTTGTCGTAAAAAAAGAGGACGCACTTTATGATCAGCCGAATCGACATCTGTTTGTCTCGGTGTTGTTGTACCTGGTGACACAGATCGTATTGTTCCTCGAATATGGTAAATTGGATTCGCTCTATACGTATATGCCGGAATGGATGCAGTCTGGATTCGCAGTGTCGGTGCTGTTTGTGGCCTTGGCTGCGCTCTCCTACTTATTTACCGCGCTCTATGCTCGCACTCGCTATGAGCGCAGTGCGATGGGCGAGTTCAGCTACTTCCTTGGCATCAACGTCTGGACGGCAATGCTTGTGCTGTCCTACTATCTGGCTGGTTGACGAAAACCCCTTATCCATGTGTTGCGGATAAGGGGTTTTGCCGTTCCCACACGGACGAGGCATCCATATGATAATCATGATCCTGTGGAAACGAGGTGATGGGCAGATGAAATTAGCACCGGGTAGCAAGTGGAGCAAACACCTGATTTTTTTGGCTAGCCCGGAACTGCGACATGATGTGCCGGAGACAAAACTCTATTCGAAAGCAACACTTGCTACGATGATCAATCGGCACGGGGAGGTATTCGTCAAGCCGGTCTACGGAGGCGGCGGATTTCGAATTTTTCGCGTGAAAAGGTTGGCGGGTCGCTTTGAGGTCAAAATGGAGCATCAAAAGCGAGTCGTGAGCAGTTTGGATTCGGTTGTTGCTTGGATTGACAGCGTGCGCAAAGGCAGTCGCTTTTTGGTGCAGCAAGGGATCGCGCTTGCCAAGTGGAGAGGGCGCCCAGTTGACGTGCGCACCATCGTCCAGAAAAATGAAGCGGGCAGATGGGAAGTCACTCGCCTCTTTGCCAAGGCGGCGGGAAGTGGCCTCGCCGTCACGAACTTGGTGATCGGGGGATCGGCCTTGACAGTGCGCGCGTATTTGATGAGCAACGGGTATACGTCTCAAAAGGCGCAGTCTGCGATCCGGCGGTTAAAAGCGAAGTCGGTGCGGATCGCCAAGCGCTTTGGCGGGAGATATTCGAATGCGATCTACGGGCTGGACATCGGGTTGGATCGACAGGGTAAATTTTGGTTGATCGAAGTGAACACCGCACCGCAATTGAGCATTTTTAAAAAAGGGACGTTGAGTCGGTCGGATCAGCGGTCGTTGATGCTATGGAATCTGCATGGCAAGGTCAACCGGGCCGCCGAAGTGCATCGCGGCAGTTGGCGGCGCCACAAGTAAAAGGAGGGTGTGTGTCGGCGCGTCTCCTTTTTATGCCGCTTGTTTTTATGTCATGATGCGCGAGTAGAGGGAGCGAAACGCTTGGCTCGTTTTGGGCCATGAGAACTGCTCTTCGACGCGCCGTCGGCCATTTGCTCCGTATTGCTGGCACAGTTCTTTGTTGGACAGCAAGGCGTTGATCTCTTCAGCAATCGCGCACGGGTCGGTGTACGCCTCAACGAGCCGACCGCTGACATTCTGCGCGACCGATTCACAAAGACCCCACTTGGCACTGGCGAGGACAGGGATGCCAGCGGCTGATGCTTCAAGATTGACGAGGCCGAACGCTTCAGGGAGTTGTGAGGCGCATACGAACAGGTCGGCCGCTACATAGAAATCGGACAGCGAGGACTGGGGGAGAAAGCCAAAGAAGCGCACAGGCAACCCGGATATTTTATCACGTACCTGAGCATGAAACGCATTGTTATTGGCGTGCGGATGTCCGCCGATGATCCACAGTTCGCTGTTGGGGTGTGTCTTGAGGACGCTTCGAAACGCGTCGATCACTTGGACGATGCCTTTGCGCGGGATGAAGCGGCCGATGGTGAGCACGATGTTTTGGTCGTTCGAGATGTGGTAGCGTGCGCGAAGCTCGGCGCGCCGTGCTGCCCCTTCGGTCGAAAAGCGTGATGGAAACTGTTGCAAATCTACGCCAGGGTGGATGACGTTCACTTTCGCTGGTTGCAAGAACGGGTAGCGATCCAGCAGATCGTTTTTGAGAAACTCACTGTTGACCACAAGGGCATCCACGCGATGAAAAACGTGGCGGATCGTGATCGCGGAGAAGTTTTGGATCAGGACGTTGGAGTGCAAATTGAGCAGAAGCGGGATGCGAGGCTTGATTTTTTTGATATGGAGGAGCAGTGGGATCGAATTTTCAATATGGAAAAGATCGGGTGTCGGTGTCTGCTTCAGATCTTTTCGCAAGAAATGGCGATAGGACTTGCTGTCGATCGCAGGAAACGTGCGGGTGGTGAGCTGTATGGGGGCGTTCGGTTGTGCAGGCGATTCTCCGACGCCGTAAAGCAGAACCGGTTCGGTGCGGGCAAGTTGAGTGGCGAGGTGCCAGAGGTAGATTTCAACAGAGGTACAGGCAGCAGGCGGAAAAGGGAAATTGCCTGGCGCAATGCAAGAGATGGTCATCGGGCGTACTCCCCTCGTATACGTAGTGCTTGCAGTATACGAGGGAGTGACCCGTGTTGGGATTAGGAACCGGTACTTTGGTATTTGTTGATGCTAAAGTTCCAAAAGCGTATGGCGAGCAACGTCAGCAACAAGGCGACGAGCGGCGCATACCAAGTCAGGAAGCCGAAAGGAACCTGATCGATTTTGCCGAGGAACAGGAGCGAGGGGTAGTAGTTCATAAAGGCAAACGGCAGGAGGATCGTGACGATCCCGCGCAGCACGTTGTTGAACATATCGAGCGGATATTGTTGCACCACGCCCCAAGAGAAGAGGGAAGCGGCGTTCACGATCGCCCGCGAGCGAGTGGTGAAGAACGACGTGCAGGCCAGAATCAACGTCAGAGTCGCTTCGACAAGGGCGGAGGACAGCGCGATCACGCCAAACCAGAGGAACATCCACCAACTCCATTCGAGGTGTAAGTTCTGATAGCTCAGTGTGAGCATCGATAAGGCGAGCAACACGTCCCCGATGCCTAAGTAATGGACTTCACGGCCCAAAAATTGCACCAGCGGGTTGGCGGGACGGGTCAGGAGCTGGTCAAATGTCCCTTCGACGATAAACTGCTCCAGCATGTTGATGTGGCGGAAAAAAATGGCGCGGATGCCATGGCCGAGCAGCCACAGGTTGTACAAAAAGACGATTTCCCAAAATAGCCAGCCGTTCAGGTCATGGAACCGGCTCAACAAGACCCATGAGGTGGCCAGCGTGCCCGCATTCAGAATAAACACGCCGAGGATGCCCATGAGAAAGTCGGCGCGGTATTCGAGGCGAGCGAGGACGGCCGCACGCAACAAGGCCAGATACACGGTCAAATTTTCGCGCATCGGACTCACCCTCCTTGTACGACCAAATGGCGGTGGATTCGGCTCCAGATCAAGCGGGAACAGAGAAGCAACCCGAGAATCCAAGCCGTTTGGATCAACAGATTTTGCCAGATTTGATCGGCGGTGAACACGCCGCTGAAGATGCCAAGCGGGGTATAGAAGATCGCCTGAAACGGCAGCGCGTACAAGAGTGGCTGCAAGACGTCCGGATACATCCATAGCGGGATGATCTGCCCCGAGGCAAAGCGCACGAGTGCGAAATAGGTGAACATGAAGCCGAGCAGATCGAGCGTTTTAAACGAGATGAGTCCGAAGAGAAAGTTGCAGAAAAACAGAATCACCCATGCTTGCAGCAAGGCGAGCACGAAGGCCAGCGCTTGCACAAAGCTTGGTAACATCAGGTCGAATAAAAAATAGGCGGCGACCAAAGGCGGTAGCAGGAAAAAACAGACCCGCGTCACCATCAGCCCGAAGTTGCGAGCCATCATGTGCAACATAAAATCGACCGGTTTCATCAGGTCGGACGTGATCATGCCCATCCGCACTTGGGTTTGAATGTAGGTGTGCACGCCTTCGTCGATGGACAGCACAGAGCCGATCAGCATCCCGAGCACCGCATATGTGATCATCTGATTTAAACTCATCGACCCGAACGATTCGGGCGTCTGAGTAAACAGGACGCGCCAGAGTGTGGCGACGACATACAACTGCAAAAACAGGCCGAGCATCTCCATCCAGAAGTTGAGGCGGTATGCCGATTGCTGGAAGAAGAGCTGTCGGCTAAACGTCCAGAACAGCGACATGCGGCTCCTCCTTCTTCCGCCCGTTCATCCCGGTCTCGTAGATTTCGCGGACGATCGACTCGATCTCCGGCTCCTCGACGGTCAGGTCGCGGATCGTGTGCGTTTTCGCAATGTTCATCATCACGTCCGATGCGTTCAGTCGATCGCGGTTGTAAGACAGCCACACACGAGCTCCTTCTTCACGCAACACGCGCGTGCCAGGGATGTCAAGCGAGTAGGGGGCGTCGTCCAACTCGACGATCAAGGTGCGTTCGCTGCCAAATTGCGATTTCAAATGGTCGATCGAGCCGTCATAGAGAATCTTGCCGTCGTCGATGATCGCCATGCGTTTGCATAGCTTTTCGATGTCGGTCATGTCATGGGTGGTGAGCAACACGGTCACACCGCGGTCGCGGTTAATCTCACGGATAAAGGTGCGCAGTCGCTCTTTCGCCAGCACATCGACGCCGATGGTCGGCTCGTCCAAGAAAAGAATCTGCGGGTCGTGCAGCATGGCCGCAGCCAAGTCGGCGCGCATGCGCTGGCCGAGGGAAAGTTGGCGCACCGGCGTGTTTTCAAATTCGTGGAGCTCCAGCAGTTCGCGAAAGATGTTGAGATTTTTGTTGTAGCGACTGTCTGGAATTTTGTAGATCGTCTTCAGCACTTTGAAACTTTCAATCACCGGAATGTCCCACCAGAGCTGCGTTTTTTGTCCGAACACGACGCCGATGTTCTGGGCGTGTTCGCGGCGCTGTTTCCATGGGACAAGCCCGGCGATGCTCAGTTCTCCTGCAGTCGGGACGAGAATCCCGGTCATCATTTTGATTGATGTGGATTTGCCCGCGCCGTTCGGGCCGATGTAGCCGAGCATCTCTCCTTCTTGTACTTCGAAGGTGATGTCATCAACGGCGGTATGAGTCAGATAGTTGGTATTCCACAGATTTCGGACCCCTGAGAGAAAGCCGGTTTTCGGGATCAAACGATTAAATTCTTTTCGCAGATTGCGAACTTCGATCAAAGCCACAGGTTCTTCGCCTCCATTCCAACATAATAGCACAGTCCGGCTGCTCACGTATGTGAGTAAGGTCGCGAAAAAGACCCGATCATCTGGCTGGGCAGATGATCGGGTCTTTTTCGCGCGAGTGGTCTGACACTGTGCGCTCGTCAAATGGCGAGCGAATACAAACTGTCCGATCGGAGCTCATGGAACAGCCGTGTGGCTTGTTGAGTGGGCGAGAGGAAGAGTCAATCGGCAACAATCCCCGTTTGGCGTGTGCAGAGATGATCAAGAAGGGCGTAAGGTCTCGGTCGCCAGCGCGTTCGGTGTGACATACAGCGTCTTCTGATTGTCGTACAGCACAAAGCCAGGCTTGGCACCGTTTGGCTTCCAGACGTGTTTGATCAATGTGTAATCGACAGGCACTTGACTCGATTCGCGGCCTTTGCTGAAGAAAGCGGCGAGTTGAGCTGCTTCGAGCAGCGTGGTTTCCGGCACCTCTTTGGCTCTGATGATGACATGACTGCCCGGGATGTCTTTTGTATGAAGCCAGGTGTCAGTATTGTGGGCGAACTTCATGGTCAGGAATTCGTTTTGGCGGTTGTTCTTGCCGACGAAAAGCTCGATCCCGTCCGAGGAGACATAGCGTTCCGGCTTGACGGGGACTTCTTTTTTCTTCGGTGGCTTTTTGCCTTTGGGCAGTGGCTTTTGCTTGATTTTCAAATAGCTTTCCGCCTGCAGCTCTTCGCGAATCTCTTCGATGTCGCTCCACGTAGCGCTGGAGAGCTGTTGCAAGACATTTTCCAGATACAGAATTTCCGATTTTGTTTCGGCGATCTGTTGGTGGAGGATCGGGATCGATTTTTTGACCTTGTTATATTTTTTGAAATAGCTCTGGGCGTTTTCGTTTGCCGACAGGGCTGGATCGAGCGGAACGCTCAGATCACTCATGTTTTCGTCGTAAAAGTTTTGCACGATGACCTGCTCCATGCCTCGCTCGATTTGGTAGAGGTTGGCAGTGATCAGTTCGCCGTAGATGCGGTACTGTTCGGCTTCGGATGATTCTTCGATCATCGTTTCAAATTTGGTGATTTTGTTGATGTTCTTCTGCAATTCGTTGGACAGCAGGCGCTCTAAGTCTTGCGAGCGCTGGCGTAGCGCATCGCGCCATGCCTTCTCAGAGTAGAAGCGCTCGATCGTTTCGCTGATCGTCGCATAGGTATGCGGTTCGCCTTCGACATGGGTGAGAGCAATGCAGGAGAACGCTTTGGGATTCTGTTCCTGAAAGACGATGGTCGGCCGATAGTTGTGTTCGCGACAGTCGGAGATGATGCTTGCAAACGTTTGCCATTCCTGATCGGGAGTTGACACTTCGGCGTGAAGTCGGAACAGGGCCTCTTTCGCGAGCAACGGCGAGATACCGGTGAAGGAACCGACAAGAAATTTGTCAAAGGCGAGGTCTTTGTGCTCTTCGCGCAGGGCTTGAAAGTGGCCGAGCGAGATGTCGAATGGGTTCTCTTTGCCTTGTTCCGGAGGCTCGATATAGGTGCGGCCAGGCAGCACTTCACGGTGGCGGGAAGTGCCATAGTTGACGTGAACGAGGGAGTCGAGGATGCGGTTTTCGGCAGGGTCGAGCAGGATGACGTTGGAGTGGCGGCCCATGATCTCGACAACGAGGATGCGTTCGGTCAGGTCGCCAAGTTCATCGCGGTTCTCGATGGCGATATGCAGGATGCGCTCATTGCCTTGCTGTTCGATGCGCGTGATACGGCCACCTTCGCAGTGTTTGCGCAACAACATGCAGAACATGGGTGGTTCGGTCGGGTTCTGACCTTTGTAGTCCTGCACCAGATGCACTCGCGGAAACGAGGCGTTGGCGGTGAGTAGCAATTTATAATTGTTGCCACCACGACGGATTTGCAAGAGCAGATCGCGGTCGAGGGGCTGATAGATTTTATCGACACGGCCAGTCAGAAGCAGTTCGGTCAGTTCGTGCGCTACAGCGCTTAAAACGATGCCGTCAAATGCCATGGATGATCACCTCGAGATAAGAAAAGGCACTTCCGTATCAAGGGAACGTGCCAGTGTTTACGCCATTATACTTGGGATTTGATGGGATGGCAATGGGGGGATATACTGAAGGGAAACTGGCTGGAAACGAAAGGGGTGGAGCGCATGATGATCGGGTGTGCGACCGTGGAGGGCACAATGGAACTGGCAAGGGAGCATCCGGAGCTCAGCTACCAAGAGCTCGGGCGGACGGGATGGCTGGTCAGTCAGGCTGGATTTGGCTGCTACCGAGTGGATGTGCGCGAGGAAGAGCATCGGAACGCACTGCGCAAAGCGCTACTGTCCGGGGTGAATTTGATCGACACGAGTGCCAACTATGCGGACGGAAGGTCGGAGGAATTGGTTGGCGCTGTGTTGGCGGAGATGCTGGCAGACGGTGCTGTGGAGCGTTCACAGGTGGTGGTAGTGTCAAAAGCGGGGTATTTGCAGGGACAAAACTATCGGCTGAGTCAAGAGCGTAAAGCAAACGGCCGACCGTTTCCAGATCTGGTGTTGTACGGTCAAGGTCTGGAACACTGTATCCATCCGGAGTTTTTGGAGGACCAGTTGACTCGTAGTTTGGAGCGTTTGCAGATGCAACAGCTCGATGTGTACTTGCTACACAACCCGGAGTATTTTTTGATGTGGGCCAAGCAGAACCAAGTGTCGGTAGAAGCGGCACGCGCTGAGTATGAGCGGAGGCTTGAATTGGCGTTTCGACATTTGGAGAACGAGGTGGAGAAGGGGCGGATTTTGTGCTATGGAATTTCCTCCAATACATTTGGGGCAAGCGCAGCGGAGGAGACGCACACATCGCTTGAGCGAGTGTTGAAACTCGCCGAGAACGTGTCGTCCGACAATCGCTTACGGGTGATTCAGCTCCCGATGAATCTAGTGGAGACGGGCGGTATGACCGAAGGGAATCAGATGGGCGGTGCAAGCGTGGTTCAGTTGGCAGCCCGGCAGAGGATCGGTGTATTGATCAATCGGCCATTGAATGCGTTCACAGGCCAAACAATGGTGCGGTTGGCCGATGTGGAAGCGGTGTCGGTTGATGAGGAAAGGATTGGGGCGATGCTCTCACAATTGCTACAGGCTGAGCAGAAGTTGAGTTCGATCCTGTTACCCGCTTTGTTACTAGAGGCGGAAGCACGAGAGAAAGTGGCCGATCGGCTGTCGGTCGGTGCGTTGCTGAAGCAGCATTGGCAGAGCTTTTCGACGCAGGACCATTGGCGGGAGGTGCAGGTGCAATTTTTGGTGCCGACTGTGCAAGAAGGGGTTCGGACACTGCTTGAGTATGAGCGGTTGGATGGGGAAGTGACAGCATGGGTGGAGTCTTATGTGGCCGACATCAATCGGGTGCTGTCCGAGGTGACCGCCTATTATCGCTTTCAGGCAGCCGTGCAGATTGAGCACATCAAAAACAGTGTTGCGACGGCCGACAAGGAATGGGCAGCCGAAAGCTTGAGTGGTATGGCGCTGCGAGCACTGCGCTCGACTTCTGGAGTGACTACTGTGCTGGTTGGGATGCGCAGGGAGGCGTATGTGGCTGATGTGGTGGCGGAGTTACAGCAACAAGCGACGGTCAAGGATCGTGGCGAAGCCTGGGCACGGATGAAGAATTCGCAGTGGTGAATTGCATTAAAAAAGGCTGTGACGGCAGGCGTCAACAGCCTTTTTTGTGTGGATTTGTTGCGATTTGCTGTTGGTGTTTAGTGGAGAGAACGCAAACGATCTTTCGAGGATGTGCAAGCGGCGAGGTGCGAGTTAGCGGCGCTTCTGGTTCATCACTCTCAGCACCTGATTGAAATGGGTCTCTTGATCTTCTTCCGATTGGCGAATCGTATCATAGACCTGTTGGAAGCGCTCGTCGAGCAGTTGCAGATTTTTCTCGGAACGTTCTTGGATAAAGGCTAGGATTTTCTCCTCACCTAGTTCCAAGTTTACCAGTCGTTGCTCCATGGTGGTCATCTGTTGCTCCATGGCGGTAAATCGTTGCTCCAGATTGGTCACTTGTTGCTCCATGGCGATAATTCGTTGTTCCATGGCGGTAAATCGTTGTTCCATGTGTTGCTCGATCTTGGCCAGCCGTTGCTCATGCAGGTCCAATCGGACATTGACCTGGTGGAGTCCCGCTCGCATCTCCTCCTGCATGGATTGAAATCGTGTCTCCCACTTTTCATCCAGCGCGTGGAATTGCTCCTCCATATGGCTGATGAGCCGGGCCTGCATGTGGGCGAAGAGATCTAGGAACCTTTCTTCTGTGATCATGTTGGATGCTCCTCTCTACTAAAATTCGAATTCGTTGTCAGTATAAATGACATTCGATCTGTAAAGGAAGCCCCAGGACTTTTTTTAATCATTTTGAAGGTCGTTCAACGTCGGTGCGGACTTGTCATGCTTGGTCTACCCGCCATGGGTCAAGCATAGACATGTTCTCAGGACAACGATGTGAAAAAAGGGGTGGCACCTGGTGCAGAAGAATCATTGGCACACGATGGACGTACATGATGTACTCCAGTTGCTCTCCGTGCCGCCGGACGGCCTGACCAGCGGAGAGGTCGAAAAACGGCGTGACCAGTTCGGAGAGAACAGACTGAACGAAGCAGAACAAAAATCATGGCTGACTTTGTTCCTCAACCAGTTCCGTGATTTTATGGTGTTGGTACTGCTCGCTGCAACGTTGGTTTCCGGTCTGCTTGGCGAACATGCAGATGCGATCACCATTATCGCGATCATCATCGTCAATGGGTTTCTCGGCTTTTATCAAGAACTTCGCGCAGAAAAATCACTCGCATCATTAAAACAGCTCACCGCTCCGACTGCCCACGTGCTACGCGATGGTCAGAAGATCAGCGTGGCCGCTACCGAGCTCGTCCCAGGTGACGTAATTTTCTTGGAAAGCGGCGACCGAGTCCCGGCTGATGTCCGCATCCTCGAATGCGCCGGGCTGGAGGCGGAGGAAGCGGCCCTGACCGGGGAATCGCTTCCAGTTCAAAAATCGATCCTTGCGATCCCGGATGTCAATGCTGCACTCGGCGATCGCAAAAACATGGCCTACATGGGAACGATGATCACGCGAGGCAAAGCGAAAGCGATCATCACCGCCACTGGCATGCAGACCGAGATGGGCCGCATCGCCGATCTGATTCAAACGGCAGAAGAGACAGAAACGCCACTTCAGCGCCGCCTCGACCAACTTGGCAAGATTTTGGTCTATGTAGCGCTTGGCATCACCGCAGTCGTCGTACTCGCTGGGATCATGCATGGCAACGACATGTACACCATGTTCTTAGCAGGTGTTTCGCTGGCCGTAGCTGCGATCCCTGAAGGTCTGCCTGCCATCGTCACCGTCGCATTGGCACTAGGCGTTCAGCGCATGATTAAACGCAAAGCGATCGTCCGCAAACTCCCCTCTGTTGAAACGCTAGGCGCGGCCACTGTGATCTGTTCCGACAAGACCGGGACACTGACCCAGAACAAAATGACCGTTCAGCGCGTCTGGATCGGTGGTCAGTTTTATGAAGTATCGGGCACAGGCTATGAGCCGATGGGCGAGTTTCACTGCGCGGGCAAACAAGTGGACCCCACCCGCCGCCCCGATCTGTTGCGCTTGCTGGAAGTTTCCGTGCTCTGTAACAACGCGGTGCTCTTCCAAGATAAACAGAAGAAGCATACGGCTTGGGCGGTGCAAGGTGACCCGACCGAAGGGGCTTTGATGGTGCTTGCCGCCAAAGGCGGTCTGCACGGCCCGGACATGGAGGCGTCTCAGCCGCGGCTGGACGAGATTCCGTTCGACTCAACTCGCAAAATGATGTCGGTGTTGACCCGCGATCAAAAAGGGAACCTATTCATGCTGACAAAAGGCGGTCCCGATGTGCTGTTGGAGCGTTGCGGGTACATGTTGATCGATGGCAATGTCACGCCGCTGACCGGGTCGTTGCGCAAAGGCATCATGCAAGCCAACACGACGATGGGGAGCGAAGCGCTGCGCTGCCTTGCTGTCGCTTACCGTCCGCTGCGGCATGAAGGGCAGTTTAAAGAGCACGAGCCGGAGCGCGATCTTGTCTTTGTCGGCTTAATCGGCATGATCGACCCGCCGCGCCAAGAAGTGTATGATGCGATCGCCCGCACAAAAAAAGCGGGAATCAAAACGATCATGATCACCGGAGACCATCAGGTGACCGCCGAAGCGATCGCGCGCCAGCTAGGAATCCTGCCACACGGCGGTTTGACAGTCAACGGACACGATCTTTATAATATGTCTGATGAAGAACTACAAGCCCGCGTCGAAGATATTTTTGTCTACGCTCGCGTTTCACCTGAACATAAACTTCGGATCGTCAAAGCGTTGCAGGCGCGCGGACATGTGGTCGCGATGACAGGAGATGGCGTCAATGATGCCCCGGCGATCAAAGCGGCCGACATCGGCATTTCGATGGGGCAAGGCGGCACTGATGTGGCGAAAGATGCATCCGCGCTGATCCTTTCTGACGACAACTTTGCCACGATCGTCGCCGCCATCGAGGAAGGTCGCGGGATCTATGACAACATTCGCAAGTTTGTCCGCTATCTGCTCGCCTCCAACGTCGGCGAGATCGTCACGATGTTCATCGCGATGATGATGGGGATGCCGCTCCCACTGGTGCCGATTCAAATCCTTTGGGTCAACCTTGTCACAGACGGTCTGCCTGCGATCGCGCTTGGTGTCGATCAGGCAGAGCGAGATATCATGCACAAGCCGCCACGCAATGTACGCGAATCGATTTTTGCCCGCGGTCTCGGTTTCAAAATCCTTTCCCGCGGCATTCTGATCGGTTTGGCGACGCTCGGTGTCTTCTGGTTCACCTTGCAGATGGAGCCGGATAATCTGGTCAAAGCGCAGTCGATGGCCTTTACAACGCTCGTCATGGCGCAGTTGATTCACGTGTTCGACTGTCGCAGTGTCGAAGGCGGTATCTTCTCCCGCAACTTTTTTGAAAACAAATGGCTGATCGCATCGGTCATCTCTTCGCTCGTTCTGCTGCTCGGTGTCATGTACATCGAAGCGTTCCAGCCGGTGTTCCGCACGGTTGCGTTGGGTCCGATCGACTGGGTGATTGTGATGGTGGCCGCCTCCATCCCGACGTTTGCCCTCGCGGCGCGCCGTATGACCAACAGAGGAACGAATCGACTGGGCTTTTCCGATGCTAGGAGGAAATAAAGACTTATGAAATTTACCAAAATGCATGGTCTCGGCAATGACTTTGTAGTCGTTGCCGAGTTTTCTTCCGTTCCAGAAGGGATTTCAGAACTTGCACAACAGGTTTGTGACCGCCATTTTGGCATCGGAGCGGATGGGCTGGTGTTGGTCTTGCCGCATGAACAAGCCGATTTTGCAATGCGTATTTTCAATGCGGACGGAACTGAGGCTGAACAATGCGGCAACGCGGTTCGCTGTGTGGCAAAATACGTGTACGATAAAGGGCTGACCGACCGACCGGAAGTCCTGCTCGAAACTCGCATCGGCATCCAACGACTGCAATTGTTCACCGAAGCTGGCCAGGTGACGCAAGTGACGGTGGATATGGGCGAGCCGATCTTGACCGCTGAAAAAATCCCGACGACAGCAGCCTCGGAGCGAGTTGTCAACCATCAGGTCACCGTCGCCGACGGGGAGTTTCCAGTTACGGCCGTCTCGATGGGCAACCCGCATGCTGTGATTTTTCTGTCAGACTTGGCTACGGTCAACCTGCACCAAACTGGCCCACAGATCGAAACACACCCGTTTTTTCCGCGGAAAACCAACGTGGAATTTGTCCAAGTGAACGCTGATGATGATGTGACGATGCACGTTTGGGAGCGCGGCTGCGGTGAAACGTTGGCTTGTGGCTCAGGAGCTTGTGCGGTGGTGGTGGCAGGCGTTTTGACAGGCAAGACCTCTCGAGAGACGACCGTACATCTTAAAGGGGGCGACCTGCGCATCGAGTGGCGGGAAGCGGACAACCGCGTCTATATGACCGGTCCTTCGGTCATCGTTTTTGAAGGCGACTTCTAATAAAAGAAGGGATCACTTTGCCACAAGCACTTTTTTCATGGCGGGTGATCCTTTTTGCTTGCATCTTGCCAAGAAATTGCGTAATATGAGCAGGAAACGCCCGAAATTCAACGAAAACCTGTTTTGATACATATTTCCAAAGTAGGATCGTGGCGAAAGAAGGGAATCTCGATGCTCAAAAGCATGACGGGGTATGGACGAGCCGAAGCGACAGACTACGGGTACCGCGTCCTCGTCGAGATCAAAGCGGTCAATCATCGCTATGCGGAAGTTATGGTTCGCATGCCGCGCGACTACCTGATGTTTGAAGATGGGATCAAAAAGGTCATCTTGGAGCGCGTATCGCGAGGCAGGTTGGACTGTTACATAACCATTGAAATGACGGAGCGCCGAGGTAGCACCGTCACTTTTGATGAGGAATTGGCGGTTCATTTCAAAGCGGTTGCCGACTCGTTGGCCGAACGGCTTGGGATGGCGGAGCGCTTGTCGCTTGCCGACTTATTGCGCCAGCCGGATGTGGTGACGGTCAGACAGGAAGAGAGCGATCCCGAACAACTTGGCCACCTGCTTATGCAGTTGACTGCTGTGGCGGCGGACGACCTTGTTTCGATGCGCCAAGCGGAAGGAGCTCGTCTGGCTCAAGATCTCGTGGCGCGCATTGCGCGACTACGTGAACTTGTAGGCGCCGTCTCTGTCCGTTCACCGCTTGTGGTGAGCGACTATCGGGAGCGTTTGGAGAAACGTCTGCGGGAAGCGCTCGACGGACAGGCGTTCACGTTAGATGAAGCTCGTCTTTTGACCGAGGTGGCCGTGTTGGCCGACCGTGCCAGCATCGTGGAAGAGCTGGTGCGGCTGAATAGTCACTGCGCTCAGTTCCGAGAGATGATCCAAGGGGCTGAACCGATCGGCCGCAAGCTCGATTTTTTGGTGCAAGAGATGAACCGTGAAGTGAACACGATCGGTTCCAAAGCGAACGATCTGCAGATCGCTCAGCATGTGGTAGAGATGAAAGCCCTGTTGGAACAGGTCCGTGAACAAATTCAAAACGTAGAATAACAGCCTTTCTTTGGTATCAGAAGATACCTTCCTGGCAACAATGCAGGCAGAGAGGTTGCGAAATTAGGAGGAATGGGTCGTGAGTATTAAACTGATCAATATCGGGTTTGGGAATATCGTTTCCGCCAATCGCATCGTTTCGATCGTCTCTCCTGAGTCCGCGCCGATCAAGCGGATCATTCAAGAGGCGCGCGATCGTGGCATGCTGATCGACGCGACATATGGACGCAGAACCCGTGCCGTCATCATCACCGACAGCGATCATATCATTTTGTCGGCTGTACAGCCGGAGACAGTGGCACACCGTCTGGTAGCAAAAGATAACAGCCAAGACGACGAAGAGTAAAACCACAACGTCCGGAAGGGGTAGAATGATGGTACAGAAAGGGTTGCTCATCGTCTTGTCAGGTCCGTCCGGAGCAGGAAAAGGGACGGTCTGTAAGGCACTGCTTCCGAGCATGAACACGACACACTATTCCGTTTCCTGTACGACGCGTCAGCCGCGCGAAGGTGAAATGGAAGGCATCAACTATTTTTTCAAAAGCGTCGAGCAGTTTCAGGACATGGTCAAACATGACGAACTTCTGGAATGGGCCGAAGTATATGGAAATTATTACGGCACACCGCGCAAATATGTCGAGGAGACGTTGAACGCGGGTGAAAATGTGTTGCTTGAAATCGATATCCAAGGTGCGCTGCAAGTAAAAGAGAAATTTCCAAACGGCGTCTTCATCTTCCTGATTCCCCAAGCCTTGATGAGCTGAAAAGCCGTATCATCGGGCGTGGTTCGGAAACGGAAGAATCGTTCAACCGCCGCTTTGGTGCAGCTACCGATGAGATGAAATACATTTCTGAATATGACTATGTGGTTGTCAATGACGTCGTGGATAACGCTTGCGAGAAGGTACGCAGTATCATCACGTCCGAACTGTGTAGCGTTTCCCGCAATTTGGAATACTATAATCGATTGGTTCAAAAGGGGGGCAAGTAAAATGATTTATCCTTCCATTGATAAATTGATGCATCTGGCAGACAGCAAATACTCGCTGGTCGTGGCCGCATCGAAGCGCGCCCGCCGCATTCAAGACGGTGCAGAAAAGATGGTTCACATTCAAACGAACAAGAATGTCACAGTTGCACTGAACGAAATTTCGGAAGAAAAGGTGCGTTTTGTGCGCACAAAAGACGGCATTAAGTAAACACGACAAGAAACAACCTCATCGCGGGTTGTTTCTTTTTGTAAAAAGAGAGATTGTCAGAAGACAGAAGAGGAGAAGGTCACTATGCTCAAGGGGAAAACGATCGTGCTCGGCGTGGCCGGCGGGATCGCTGCTTTTAAGGCAGCATCACTGGCCAGCGCCTTGACCAAAGCTGGAGCGGACGTGCATGTCATCATGACCGAATCGGCACAAAAGTTCATCACCCCGCTCACCTTTCAAAGCCTGACCAAAAAGCCAGTGTATCTGGATACCTTTACGGAGCCCGATCCATCCGAACTGGCACATATCGCCCTTGCTGACAAAGCAGATCTGATCGTCGTAGCACCGACCACCGCGAACGTGATCGGGAAAGTGGCAAGCGGCATAGCAGATGATATGCTGACCACGACGATCATGGCATCAACCGCACCCGTTTTGTTCGCCTTGGCGATGAACGTAAACATGTATCACAACCCAATCGTGCAAGACAACATCCAGTATTTGCAGGAAAAGGGGTATCTGTTCGCCGAGCCGAACGAAGGGTATCTGGCTTGCGGGTGGACCGGAAAAGGCCGCTTGATGGAGCCGGAGGAGATTGCAGCCTGGATCGGAGATTTTTTTACAAAACGAGAGCCGCGACAAGATATGTCCGGTCTTCGAATTTTGATCACGGCAGGACGCAACGCGGAACCGATCGACCCGGTGCGCTTCGTCACCAATCGCTCGACAGGCAAGATGGGGTACGCCATCGCAGAAGCGGCTGTGCAAAGAGGAGCGCTGGTCACCTTGGTCACCGGACCGTCTGAACTGCGCCCGCCAGCAGGCATCACTACCATCAGCGTCCAGACAGGTCAAGAGATGCATGACGCGGTGATGGCGCATGTGGACGTGCAGGACGTGATCATCGGTGCGGCGGCAGTTGCCGATTACCGCCCCAAGTTGCGCCATGAGCAAAAGTTGAAGAAAAAGGATGGCCCGCTGGTGATAGAGTTTGAGCGCAATCCGGACATCCTGCTCGAAGTTGGCAAAAGAAAGCGGGCCGATCAAGTGCTGGTCGGCTTTGCTGCGGAGACCGAAAACGTGTTGGAGAATGCGCGCGGCAAATTGGAACGGAAACAGGCAGACCTTTTTGTGGCCAACGATGTATCGCAGCCAGGGGCTGGATTCGGCACGGACACCAACATCGTCACACTGGTGGACCGTGCAGGTGATACGCCGCTTCCTCTGCTTCAAAAGCGCGATGTTGCCGATCAAATCCTCAATCGTGTGCTCGAATTGAGAGAACGAGGCCCCGTTTCATGAGTTCCAAACGCTTTGCGGAAGTGATTGTCGAGTTAAAATCATCGCAGGTGGACCGCCCGTTTCATTATGAGGTGCCAGACCACTGGCAGCAACAGGTCGAGATTGGCACCCGCGTGTTGGTGCCATTTGGTCCGCGCAGACTGGAAGGCTACATCGTCGGCTTTTCGATGGCAGCCGAAGTGACCAAGACCAAGCCGATTCTGGAGGTGCTCGACGACGAACCGCCGCTGACGCCCGATTTGGTGCAGTTGGCAGGTTGGCTTTCCGAACGCTATCTCTGCACGACAGCTGCAGCAGTCCAAGCGCTGTTGCCAAGTGGGATGCGAGCCAAAGCGAGTACGACGCTGCGTCTGGCAGACGAGCTGCCCTTCGTGCAGCCTGGATCGTTGGAAGCTGATCTGTTGCAAGCGCTTTATGAGTCGCCGAACAAAACGAAGGAGCAGTTGATCGCAGAGCGCCCCGAATGGCGACCGATCCTACGCGCGTGGGTCGCAGCGGGCATCTTGATCGAATCATACCGTATCAAGCAAGGGGCACAAGTCAAAACGATCACCTGTCTACGGTGCACGCTTGACGCGACCCGCTTTCCGGCGGCACTCGAAGCGTTGGGCCGCGCCAAAAAGCAAAAAGAGGTGCTGGCCTTTTTGTTCGATCGAGATGATGCTGTGCCGATGAAAGACGTGCTGAGCGAACTGAGCGCATCCTCTTCCACGTTGAAACCGCTGTTGGAAAAGGGTTACATCCAAAAAGAAGAGCAGGAAGTGCTCCGCGACCCGTATGGCATCGTCCATGGACAAAAGGAACAGCCATTGCCACTTACCGAACTACAGCGAGCCGCGTATGACCAGATCGCAGCAGCGGTGGACAGCCGAAAACCGGAAACTTTTTTGCTGCAAGGTGTCACAGGTTCGGGCAAAACGGAAGTTTACCTGCAGGCGATCGCCTCCTGTGTCGCACAGGGAAGGCAAGCGATCATGCTTGTGCCGGAAATCTCGCTGACACCGCAAATGGTCGAACGTTTCAAAAAGCGGTTTGGCGACGATGTGGCGGTGATGCACTCGCGCTTGTCGGCTGGCGAAAAATTTGATGAGTGGCGGCGAATTCGTCAAGGCGATGTGACCATCGTGGTCGGGGCCCGTTCCGCCATTTTTGCACCGTTTCATTCGATTGGTCTGATGATCGTCGACGAAGAGCATGAAGTGTCCTATAAACAGGACGACCATCCGAAGTACCTCGCCCGAGAAGTGGCGATGTACCGGGCCCGTCAACATGGTGCCACCGTCGTGCTCGGTTCGGCCACGCCTGCGCTTGAGACTCGCTGGTGGGCACATCAAGGTCAGATCAGGCGCATCGAGATGTCGGAGCGCGTCATGGGGCAGCGCCTGCCCAAAGTCAAAGTGATCGACATGCGCAATGAGCTTCAGGAAGGCAATCGCTCGATGTTTTCCACCGTTTTGCAAAAAGAAATGGAGAAGCGATTGGAAACAGGAGAGCAGATCATTCTTTTTTTAAACAGGCGCGGTTTTGCGACCTTCGTTTTATGCCGCTCTTGCGGATATGTCGCCCGTTGCCCGGAATGCGAAATCCCGCTCACCTTTCATAAGGCGCGCGGGTTGGAACAACTGCGCTGCCATTACTGCGGGTATGCCGAAAGGATGCCAAACATCTGCCCGGATTGCCAAGGTGACCATGTGCGTCATTTCGGAACAGGCACACAGCGGGTCGAAGAGGAACTGAATCGCGTCTTCCCGGAAGCGAACGTGATCCGCATGGACGTGGACACCACATCGGGCAAAGGGTCGCACGCAGTGCTCTTGCAGCGTTTTCGAAATCAAGAAGCACAGATCTTGCTCGGCACGCAGATGATCGCCAAAGGGCTCGATTTTCCCAACGTCACGCTGGTAGGTGTCATCTCTGCCGATACGTCGCTGTTCGTGCCCGATTTTCGGGCGGCGGAACGCACGTTCCAACTGCTCACACAGGTGGCGGGGCGCGCGGGACGTCATCAATTGCCGGGCGAAGTGGTCATTCAATCCTATAATCCACAGCATTACGCTGTTCAATTTGCGAAAAAGCAAGAATATGAAAACTTTTTTCAACATGAAATTCGCGTGCGCCACGCTGTGCACAACCCGCCGTTTCGCGAATTGACTGCGTTCACATCGGTCAATGTGAACGAAACTGAGGCGCTGCGCATCGCACGCACGGTGGAAGATCGGCTGCGCATCCTGTTTCAGGGGCGAGACGACGTGATCATCCTCGGCACTTCTCCGGCGCCACTATCCCGGTTGCAAGGGAAATTCCGCTTCAATGTTGTGGTCAAGTATGTGCGCTTCAAACAGGTCGGTGCTTCGATTCGCACCGTGTATCTGGAAGCGGCGCAGGAAGCACAAAAAGCGGGTGGCTACCTGTCGATCGATGTCAACGCGCAAATGATCCTGTAAGCGGGAAATCTTCCCTTTCGGAACGGGGTATGGTTTGGTATGATGAAAGATGGTACTTTTTCGTTTGTTGCAAGTGTTGTGAGGAGGTAGAAATTCAGATGGCTATCAAAATGATCCGCCAAGAAGGGGATCCGGCTTTGCGCCAAGTGGCCAAGCCGGTGCCGGAAGTGAATTCTCATATACAAAAATTGCTGACCGATCTCGCCGAGACGATGTACGATGCCGGAAACGGCATCGGCCTTGCTGCGCCGCAGATCGGGATCTTAAAACGCTGCATCGTCGTCGATGTCGGGGATGGGAGCGGTTTGATCGAACTGGTCAACCCGGAAGTCGTCTCGGCAGAAGGCGAGCAATTCGGGCCTGAAGGCTGCTTGTCCATGCCAGGTAAATCGGGCGATGTGATGCGTGCCAATCACGTCATCATCAAAGGATGGAACCGCGAAGGGCAAGAGATTACCGTTGCGGGTGAAGGACTGCTTGCCCGCTGTTTGCTACATGAGATTGATCACCTTGATGGGATCTTGTTCACTGACCGCGTGCTTCCGGTCGGCGGACCGAACAAGACCTACGGGAAAAAACGATAAATAGGCAGGTGACATACATGCGAATTTTGTTTATGGGAACTCCCGATTTTGCTGTACCATGTTTGGATGCATTGATTGAAAACGGTTATGAGGTCGTTGCGGTCGTCACACAGCCCGACCGTCCGAAAGGCCGCAAAGGAGATTTGACGCCACCGCCGGTCAAAGTGGCCGCCCTGCGTCACAATCTGCCTGTGCTCCAGCCGGAAAAGGTGCGGGTGGACGAGGCGTTGCAAGAATTGGAAGCTTTTCAGGCTGACCTGCTGGTCACTGCTGCCTATGGGCAGATTCTGCCCAAGCGTCTTTTGGACATGCCGCGCTTAGGCTGCATCAACGTCCATGCTTCGCTTCTGCCGCGTTGGCGGGGCGGTGCGCCGATTCATCGCTCGATCCTCGAAGGCGATGCTAACTCTGGCGTCACGATCATGCGGATGGTGCAAGCGCTCGATGCGGGCGATATGATTTCGCAAGTCGTTGTGCCGATCGAGGAGGAAGACACCGTCTCCTCGTTGCATGATAAACTGTCGGCAGCCGGTTCGAAGCTTTTGATCGAAACTCTGCCGTCGATCGCAAACGGCACACACACTGAGACGCCGCAGGATGAGAGCTTGGTGACGTACTCGCCGAACCTTTCCCGCGACGATGAGCGCATCGACTGGAGCCGCGATGCCCGTGTTTTGTATAACCAAGTGCGTGGGCTGAACGCCTGGCCGGTCGCATTCACGACCTTTTCTCATAAAGTGATGAAGATATGGCAAGCTAGGATTTATGAGGAAGAAAGCGTGCCGACAGTGGAACCGGGCACTGTGCTGAAGACGACAGATGACAGTATCGTCGTACAGTGTGGGAAGGGAACGTTGGCGCTCCTTGAAATTCAACCTGCGGGCAAGCGTCGCATGCTCGTCACCGAGTATCTGCGCGGTGTGAAGCCCGCCCCAGGCAGCAAGTTCGGAGAACGAGAGGAGTAAACGCATTGGTTCAAACTGCAAGAGACATCGCTTTGGACGTATTGCTCGCCATTGAGGAGAGAGGCGCCTACAGCAATTTGGCGCTGACCACCGCCTTGCGCAGATCGAGGCTCAGCGCGCGCGATGTGGGGCTTACCACAGAGATTGTGTACGGAACGGTCGGGCGGCTGAACACGCTCGACTACTATTTGACCCCTGCGCTCAAAACGCCGTTGCATAAGTTGGAGCCTTGGGTGCGCAACCTGTTGCGCCTGACTGTGTATCAACTGTTTTATCTAGAGCGGATTCCTTCGTTTGCTGCGATCAACGAAGCGGTGGAGATCGCCAAGCGCCGTGGTCGCAAAGCGAGCGGATTTGTAAATGGGGTGCTACGTGGCACCTTGCGCAACAAAGAGGCGCTCAAGCTCCCAGCAAAGGAGAAAAATTGGACGCGTCATACCGCGCTTTTACACTCGCATCCGGAGTGGATGGTACAGGTCTGGGCGGAGGCGTTTGGCCGTGAGGAGGCAGAACGGCTGTGCGAAGCGAACAATGATCGCCCTGCGCTCTGCCTGCGGGTCAACTCAAATCGCGTCACGCGTGATGAACTGCTGGCCGAACTGACCGAACAAGGCATCACTGCCCATCCGTCGAGCGTTTCCCCTTATGGGATCATGTTGCAGGAAGGCCTAGATGTGGCACAATTGCCCGCATTTAAAGAAGGCCGTTGCACCGTCCAGGATGAAAGCTCGATGTTGGTGGCCCAAGCGCTCGACCCTAAGCCTGGCGAACGCATTCTTGACTGCTGTGCTGCACCAGGTGGCAAGACCACACATATCGCAGAGTTGATGGGCGACACCGGGGATGTGTTGGCTGTCGATGTACACGCGCACAAGATCGAGTTGATCGAGAATGTGATGAACCGCCTTGGACTCGCTTCGATCAGCACTCGCGCAGGCGATATCCGCGATGTGGTCGGCGAGGCGGGTAAGTTTGACCGCATTTTGCTGGATGCTCCGTGTAGCGGGCTTGGCGTGATCAAACGCAAGCCGGATCTGAAGTGGAGAAAAGTGCCGGGTGACATCAGCGAGATCGCAGAACTGCAACGCGAACTGCTAAACACCGTTTCCCAGGCGCTCCGCCCAGGCGGAGTGCTCGTCTATTCCACTTGTACGGTCATGCCAGAAGAAAATATCGACGTGGTGCGCGCTTTTTTAGCAGAACATCCCGACTTTGAAGCGGATCCGATCGCCCCCTATCTGATGGAGGGGGTACACGGAGCGATTCAAGATGACTGTGCGGTGCAATTGATGCCTCAACAGTTTGGCAGTGACGGATTTTTTATCGCACGTTTACGTCGAAAGTAGGTGAACATCATGGAGACGATCCCAATGATCGATGACAAAAAAGAGAATGCAGGTGCCGATCGAAAAGTGCATCTGTTAAATATGGAGTTCGAAGACTTAGAGAAATGGGTGCAGAGCATCGGGCAGCCGAAGTTTCGCGGCAAGCAGATCTTTACCTGGTTGTACAAAGACCGAGTTACAGACATCGATGCGATGACCAACCTCCCGCAAAAATTTCGCGAACAATTGAAAGAGCTCGCGACGATCAACACGATGCGTGAAGTGACGCGCCAAGTTTCCACAGACGGGACAATTAAATGGCTGTGGGAGCTGTATGACGGCTCGACGATTGAAACGGTGTTGATGCGCCATGATTACGGGAACTCGGTTTGCGTCTCATCACAGGTCGGTTGCCGGATGGGCTGCACGTTTTGCGCTTCGACGCTCGGCGGGCTGGTTCGCAACTTGTCGGGCGGCGAAGTGGTCGAGCAATTGCTCAACGTTCAGCGTTTTCTCGATGGCGAAGTGGATGCGGAACGGGTGTCGTCCGTCGTGTTGATGGGCTCGGGCGAGCCGATGGAAAATTATGATGAAGTGATGAAGTTCGTGGACACCATCAACGACCAAAACGGACTGAAAATCGGCGCGCGCCACATCACCATCTCGACATCGGGTCTTGTGCCGGCCATCAAACGCCTTGCTGATGAGAAACGGCAGATCACGATGGCGATTTCCTTGCATGCAACCCGCGATGAGATCCGCTCTGCACTGATGCCGATCAACAGACGCTGGGGCATCGCTGAACTGCTCGATTCGTGCCGCTATTACATCGCGCAGACTGGCCGCCGCATCTCCTTCGAATACGCGTTGGTCGGCGGACAAAATGATGATTTGGCTCATGCGCGCGAGCTGGCCGGGCTGCTTGCAAACATCGACTGCCATGTCAACTTGATTCCGGTCAACTATGTGCCGGAGCGCAATTATACGCGGACCCCGAAAGATCAGATTCGGGCGTTCGTCAACGAGTTGAACCGTCTAGGCGTCAACGCGACGGTTCGCCGGGAAAAAGGACACGACATCGCAGCTGCCTGCGGACAACTGCGAGCGGAGCAGGGGAGAATCTGAGGTGATGAAGATGCATTATGCGGCGAGAACTCATATCGGGCTCGTCCGTCAGATCAACGAGGACAGTTACGCGGTCGATGCTGAACTCACGCCATTTGGCGTGGCCGTTGTAGCGGATGGGATGGGCGGCCATCTTGCGGGTGAGGTGGCCAGTTCTCTGGCGATTGAAACGGTAGTATCGCATATCAATGAAGCGTTGCGAGGTGCTGAGTCGTACGACGCATCCGATTTGATCGTCGATGCGATGCAACTGGCCAACCGCGTCGTCTTTGAGCGAGCTTCCACCTCTGAAGGACTGAGCGGGATGGGCACGACCTTGGTGACCGCTTTGCTGAATTCGGAGGAGATCTACCTTGGTCACATCGGTGATAGCCGCGCATACCTGTTTGCGGATGGGGAATTGTTGCAGTTGACCGATGACCACACACTGGTCAACGAGCTTTACAAAAATGGACAACTCACAGCCGAAGAGGCGTGCGTCCATCCGCAGCGCAACATCGTGACGCGTTCGGTCGGCTCCTTCGAAACGGTGCAGGCCGACCTCTACCACCGAACTTGGGGGGAAGGCAACATCCTGTTGATCTGCTCTGACGGTCTGACCAACATGGTGAAGGAAGAAGCGATGATTCAGATTTTTGCAGCCGATCTGTCGCTGGAAGCGATGGTTGACGCCATGATCGATCAAGCGCTAGCAGCAGGAGGGCATGACAACATCACCGTCGTCGCTGTACAAAATCGTGCGGAGCGAGGTGACGCACTTTGATCGGACGAAAGCTTGGCGATCGTTATGAAGTGATCGAACGAATCGGCGGCGGGGGCATGGCAGTGGTCTACCGCGCACTGGATACCTTGCTCAACCGCAACGTTTCGATCAAAGTTCTGCATGCTCAATTCTCGAACGATGAAGATTTTGTGCGTCGTTTTCGCCGTGAAGCGCAGGCGGCCGCATCGCTCTCCCATCCGAACGTCGTCAACATCTATGACGTGGGGCGGGGTGGAGATGAGTATTATATCGTCATGGAGTTTGTAGACGGATTGACGCTGAAAGAAGTGATCCAAGACCGAGCACCGCTCCCGGTACAGGAAGCGATCGACATCTCCAAACAGATTTGTTCTGCGTTGGGACATGCGCATGAAAATAATATCGTCCACCGTGACATCAAGCCCCATAACATTCTGATCGGCAAAGATGGACGCGTCAAAGTGACCGACTTTGGGATCGCACGGGCGATCACTTCCAACACGATCACCCAGGATGGTTCTGTGCTAGGGTCTGTGCACTACTTCTCGCCGGAGCAGGCAAGAGGTGGGATCACCGATGTAAAATCGGACATCTACTCGCTTGGCGTCGTACTCTATGAGATGATGACCGGCGAATTGCCATTTTCCGGGGAAACGCCGATCTCGGTGGCGCTCAAGCATCTGCAGGACCACTTTGTGGAGCCGCGTCAGATCAATCCCTCGTTGCCACAGTCTGTGGAAAACATCATCCTAAAATCATTGGCGAAAGATCCGAGCGTGCGCTACCAGAGCGCTCGTGAAATGTCGCGCGACTTGGAAAAAGCGTTGCTCTACCCGAACGTTGCCAAGTTTGTCGCACCGCTTTTTGATGAGCAAAGCACCATTCAGCTGCCAGCGGTCGGTCTACGCACTGCGAAAACGGCGTCGCCTGGTCACACGTCGCCAACGGAAGACAGCGTTTCTGCACCTGAAGATGGGAAACTGCCTGTCACCGATGGCAACGAGGGCGGTAAGAAGAAAAAGAACTTCTGGCGCCCGGTCATCTGGCTGTTCGCAGTGTTTCTTCTGCTGGGGGTGGGGGCGGTCACCGCTTACACGCTCGTCACCAATTACATGGGAGAAAAAGATGTGACGATGCCGGAAGTCGTCGGGAAATCGTACGACGAGGCGGTGAAAGCCTTGCTCAATGCGGGGCTTGATATTAATAACATCAACAAAGAAGAGGAATCTAGCGACGAACACCCAGCCGGAACGGTCATCAGCCAAGACCAATATGGTGGCAAAACGATCAAGGCCAACCGCGAAGTGACGTTGACCGTTTCGAAAGGCCCGGAACGGATGCAAATGCCTGCGATCACCGATCTTAGCAAAGACAAGGCGCTGGAAAAGTTAAAACAGGCGGGGATCAACACCAGTAACGTCACTTTCGAAGAGCGTGAAGAGAAAGAGACGGCGGTGGGTACCGTATTGTCGCAAAATCCAGCTTCTGGAGTGACGATCGACAAAGAGACGAAGATCGTGCTGACCGTTGCCAAAGCGATCGAAAAAGCGAAAGTGCCACAGGTATCCGGATTGAAATTGGACGAAGCCAAAGCGAAACTGACCGCAGCCGGCTTTAAAATCGGGGAAGTGATCTCGCAACACTCCAATGATGTAGGAGCGGGCAAAGTGATCGGTACCTCTCCATCCTATACGCCGGGCACAGAGCTCGCGAAGGGCGAGACGATCTCTCTTGTCGTCTCACAGGGCGTGAAAGAGGAACCGAAAAAGAAAACGTACGATGTGCAGGTACCTGTGGAAGAGGACCAAAAGAAAAAAGTTAAGATCGTCCGCAGCGACGCGCAAGGCAGCGCGGTGGTGGTCGATGAGACGATTGAAGCGACTAAGTCCTTCCATGTGGAAGTGATCGTCAAACCAGGGGAGATCGCTTCCATCAAAGTGTATATCGACGGCAAGGAAGAAAAGACGATTCCTATCCCCTATGGTGAGCAGTGATCGCGAATTCCTGAAGGAGGAACATATGCCAGAAGGGATCATTACCAAAGCAATCTCCGGGTTTTATTACGTGCAGGATGGAGATGTCGTGCGCCAATGTCGGGCGCGCGGTGTCTTCAAGAAACAGGGACTCAACCCGCTGGTTGGAGATCGTGTCGTCTATACGGCGATCGGTGGGCAGGAAGGCGTGGTCGAAGAGCTGTTGCCACGCAAAAATGAGCTCGTTCGTCCCCCTTTAGCTAACCTTGATCAGTGCGTGTTGACATTTTCGGTTAGAGAGCCCGACTTCAATCCGAAGCTGCTCGACCGTATGTTGGTGCAGGTGGAGCGAGAGAGCTTGTCTGCTGTGATCGTGCTGACCAAAGTAGATCTTTTGCAAGACAAGCAGGATGCGGACCGCTTTTTGCAACCGTACCGCGAGATGGGGTACCAGGCGGCTTGGGTTTCGACCGCTACAGGAGAAGGTGTGGAGCAAGTACACGACCTTCTGGCCGGCAAATTGTCGGGGCTAGCGGGCAACTCTGGCGTTGGCAAGTCCACACTGCTCAACACGTTAGCTCCAGGGCTGAATTTAACGATCGGTGAAATTTCACAAAAGCTGGGACGGGGCAAGCATACGACTCGGCACTCGGAGATTTTTCGCATCTTTGAGGGGACTTTTGTCATCGATACGCCAGGGTTTGCGACGCTGGAGTTTGCGGGGATGGAACCGCCGATTTTGGCACAGTGTTTCCGTGATATCTGGGAGCTTTCCCACGACTGCAAATACCGCGGCTGCTTGCATGCAAGCGAAGATGGCTGCGCGGTGCGGGCCGGAGCGGAAGCAGGTACGATGAGCTCAGCTCGCTATGCGCATTACTTAGAATTTCTGGGAGAAGTAAAGGAAGCGAAAGAACGGAGGTACTAATGATCATGGAGATTAAAGTGGCGCCGTCGATCCTTTCGGCCGATTTTGCAAAGCTTGGCGAGGAAATTCGTTCGGTGGAAAAGGTAGGAGCGGATCTGATTCATGTCGATGTGATGGACGGACATTTTGTGCCGAACATCACGATCGGCCCGCTGGTCGTCGAAGCGATCAAGCCGCATACGCAGTTGCCGCTCGATGTGCATCTGATGATTGAGAATCCCGATCAATACATCCCCAACTTTGTGCGGGCAGGAGCAGATATCATCTCCGTTCACGTGGAGGCGACCAAGCATCTCCACCGCTCGTTGCAACTGATCCGTTCGTTGGGAGCAAAAGCGTCGGTCGCACTCAATCCGCATACGCCGGTCTCTTTGATCGAACATGTGTTGAGCGAGTTGGATATGGTGCTATTGATGACCGTAAACCCAGGTTTTGGCGGACAAAAATTCATTCCGAATGTTCTGTCAAAAATCAGTGAAGTGCGGCGCAAGCTGGATGCGATGGATCTGCATCACGTCGAAATCGAAGTGGATGGCGGTGTGAATGCCGAAACGGCACGACTGGTTCGCGAGGCTGGAGCCAACGTCTTAGTAGCGGGAAATGCTGTCTACAACGCGCCAGATCGTGCAGAAGCGATCCGTCAGATTCGCGGGTAATCGGACACAAGACAACGAAAAATTACGCCCGTCCTCACGTCTAAAGCCTTTGCTACGGCATAGGATGTACTATCGGAGGGCGGTCAAACGGTCACTCCTATGCTGTGTAACGACAGGCGGTGGGTGACCGTTTTTCGTTGCACAAAAAGGACTTATACGAATATATATGATACCGTACCGTCAAACATGGGCGAACGTCCATGTGGGCGAGGAGAGGGTGGCTCAGCATTGATTGGATACCGCAGGCGCAGTTTGAAAATGGGGGCGAAGCGAGGAGTGGGGATCGCAGTCGCGTCGTTTGGTCTCTATCTCACTGCACGTTTCCTCCCGCCTGAGATGTGGGTATCCCTGATTGGTCTTTTCATGATCTGGATCGGGTGGGTCCTATTCAAGAACTGACTTTTTTTGTAACGGCTGCATCTTGAATCTACTACAAGCAAGGAGGGGTCACTTTGCGCTTTTACACGATAAAGTTGCCTCGCTTCCTCGGCGGAATCGTCAAAGCGATGTTGAATGCATTTCAGAGGGAGAAATAAAAATAAAAAAGCACCTCGAGAGGTGCTTTTTTATTTGCTTATAAAAGACGACGATTAGATCGCGCGCTTTACTTTGCCAGCCTTCAGGCAGCGGGTGCAAACATTGATACGTTTTACAGAACCGTTTACGTTCGCACGAACTTTTTGAATGTTCGGGAGCCAACGACGTTTAGTCAAGATATGGGAGTGAGAAACTTGGTTCCCGGTCTTCGGGTCTTTCCCACAGATTTCGCAACGTTTTGCCACGAGCGTGCACCTCCTTAACAACATAGTCCCGAGACAGATCGCATAAAGAGCGATAGGTCGCAAATACTCAATCATCTTATCATACGGTTGTCCAACTTTGCAAGCATCAATGGTCAGAAATGCACTGACACCAGTTGTCGGAGCTGTTTTCAGTCTAATTATGTAATTTTTCACATGTGAGAGCAAAGCGACTGGGAAGTGGAAAGGGGCGGCGTTGAGCGCAAGATGGATCGGTTCACGATGGTACGCGGCCCATGTCGCTTGGGATTGGCGAACAGGATCTGATCTGAATTGCGAACCGGGTAGCCAATTGGGCAGGCCGCATTCATCTGCTGATCCGAGTTGCTCACGTGCGCAGGATCTGCTTGGCTCATAAATAATTTTTATTTTATTTGTATATTCCAGTAGAACCCTCAGTTTACTTTCTAGGGTGGTCTGTAGTAAACTGTTGGTGCTACGTTCGAGATTTACAGGAGGTGTGTGTCATCATGCCAAAAGACATTCGCAACGAACTTGGAACGATTACCTTCGATGAGAACGTGATTGCCACAGTAGCGGGGTATTCAGCTCTGGATTGCTACGGTCTCGTCGGCATGGCGTCTCGCAAACAGGTCAAAGACAGCATCAGTGAACTGCTCGGTCGGGAAAATATGGCCCGAGGGGTCGATGTTCGTATTCAGAATGACGATGTGGTCGTAGATATGTATATTATCGTAAGCTACGGAACAAGAATTTCGGAAGTCGCACACAATGTCATGGATAAGGTGAAATACACACTTGAGCACAATTTGGGTCTGAAAGTAGAACAGGTCAATGTGATCGTCCAAGGCGTTCGCGTGACCGTGGAGAGGTAAAAGGAGGTTTCCATTTACATGATGCAGGTCTTAAACGGATCTTTGTTCGTGCAAATGGTCTTACAAGGACATACGAGCTTGGAACAGAGTAAGGACCGGGTAAACGCGCTGAATGTATTTCCGGTGCCAGACGGTGACACAGGAACGAACATGAGTTTGTCGATGACATCCGGTGTCAATGAATTAAAGCGATACATAGACGCGCCGCTGTACCGTGTGGCAGAAGCGGTATCGACAGGGCTGCTCATGGGGGCTCGCGGCAACTCGGGCGTCATTTTGTCACAGCTGTTCCGCGGCTTTGCCAAAGGTGTGGCGAAAAAGACAGAAGTCGATCCGAAAGACTTTGCTGAAGCATTTCAGAATGGTGTGACCACTGCTTATTCTGCGGTGGTAAAGCCAGTGGAAGGCACGATTCTCACCGTATCGAAAGATGCGGCTCAAGCGGCGCAACAGGCTGCAAAAGCCAAACATGCAACGATTCAATCGGTCATGGAAGCGGTGCTTTCCGAAGCGGAGCGTTCATTGGAACGCACGCCCGATCTGTTACCGGTACTTCGTCAGGCGGGCGTCGTCGATTCGGGCGGTCAAGGTCTGGTTTGCATCTACCGCGGCTGGCTTGCGGCGATCAAAGGTGAAAGCGTTGCGATCGATACGACTCCGGTTGGACAAGCACCAGCGAAAGTGATGACACCTGCGGCTGCACACGGTGACGGTGAGACTGAATATGGATATTGTACGGAGTTTATCATCCGTCTGTCTGAAGCGGCCGATGATGAAAAAGCGACAGAACTGGCAGTTCGCGATGCCTTGATTCCGCTTGGCGACTCGCTGCTCGTCGTGGCGGCCGATGATATCGTCAAGATCCATATCCATGCTCTTCAGCCAGGCAACGTGTTGAACAAAGCGATGGAATATGGTGAATTGACTCGTATCAAGATTGACAACATGACCGAACAGCATCACGACTTGAAAATGGATGCAGGAGATACAACTGTCGCAAATACCGGAGCGGCAAACCTTGCGAAATCGGAAGCTCCGAAAAAGCAATATGCGATCGTTACTGTGACGGTTGGCGACGGCTTGACCGAAGTGTTCAAGTCTTTAGGTGCAGAAGGCATCATCCAAGGTGGTCAAACGATGAATCCGAGCACGGAAGATATTGTGAACTCCGTGAAAGCGCTTCACGCAGAACATGTATTCATTCTGCCGAACAACTCGAATATCATCATGGCTGCGGAACAGGCGAAGACGGTGCTCGGTGATCAAGTGACGGTCATTCCGACAAAATCGATTCCGCAAGGGATTGCAGCAGCGATTTCGTTCGATGCGGGCGCTGATCTTACAGCGAACGTGGAGAACATGCGCGGTGGCATCTCTCGAGTGAAATCGGGCCAGATCACCCAAGCGGTGCGCGATTCCAACTACCAAGACCTCGAAATCAAAGAAGGCGATTTCATGGGCATGCAAGAAGGGAAAGTTGTCACACTTGGTAAAGAATTGGATTTGACGGCAATCGAGTTGCTTGAGAAAATGATAGATGAGGACAGCGAAGTCGTAACCGTCTTCTTTGGTGAAGATGTGACCATCGAGCAGGCGGGGAAATTGCTCGAAGAGGCACAAAATCAATTTGATCACTGTGAGTTTGAACTGCATTCTGGTGGTCAACCGCTCTACTCCTATATTTTCTCTGTAGAGTAATTGAAAGATCGCGTCAGCCCTGAATGAACCCGTCCTGTCGTACTTTTCGGCAGGACGTTTTTATACGGGCAGGGAGGAGAGTCCTTATGTCTTCTTTTCGCCATTCGTTTGACATTATCGGACCTGTGATGATCGGTCCGTCAAGCTCGCACACCGCTGGTGCTGCACGGCTTGGCCGAAGCGCGCGCGGGATCTTTGGGGAACAGCCGGATCGAGTGGAGATCACGCTTTTCGGTTCCTTTGCCAAGACCTACAAAGGTCATGGCACCGATGTCGCATTGGTAGCCGGGCTGCTAGATTTTGAAACGCACGACCCGCGCATTCCCCGTTCGCTGCATCTGGCGCAGGCGACAGGAATGAATGTCGCATTCATCATGGGGAAACCGAACACAGACTTGCATCCGAACACGGTGCACATCAAGCTGAACAAAGGCGCACGCCAGTTGGAGATGTTGGGCTGTTCGATCGGCGGAGGTGCCATCGAGATTCTGGAGATCAATCAATTTAAGGTTAAAATCACAGCAAGCTATCCGACCCTCGTCATTCCGCACACAGATCAGTTTGGCGTTGTGGCAGCAGTTACCGCAATTTTGTCAAAATACCGGCTGAATATTTCTGCGATGGAAGTTGCCCGTCGCGGGCGGGGCCGAGATGCGCTGATGGTGATCGGCACCGACGAGAGGCCGAATGAAGTCGCGGTACAAGAAATTGCAGCATTGGAAGCGGTGCAAGAGGTAGCGATCATCAACCCTTCCTAGGAGGAGTGCATCGTGAGATTTAAAGTATTAGCAGAGCTGGTGGAACTGGCCGAAAAGGAAAACAAGCCGATCTATGAAATTATGATCGAAGAGCATGTGACCGAGACGGGTGAGACGCGGGAGAAAGTGATCGCGCACATGACAGAATCGTTCGATGTCATGATGGCATCGGTAGAGCGCGGATTGAAAGAAGACATCCGGTCGTTCTCCGGTTTGACCGGAGGCGATGCAAAGCGCGTGTATGAATACGCACAAAAAGGGAAGACGTTACTCGGCAAGCAAGCGACCGAAGCGATGGCGATGGCGCTGTCCACCTCCGAAGTCAACGCGGCGATGGGCCTCGTCGTCGCGACTCCGACTGCGGGCTCCTGTGGTATCTTGCCTGGCGTCCTCTCCTCTTTGCGCGGCTCTCTGGGACTTGAAAAAGAGCAGTTGGTACTCGGAATGTTCACCGCAGCTGCGGTCGGCTACGTCGTTGCCAATAACGCCTCGATCTCAGGCGCGGGTGGCGGTTGTCAGGCAGAAGTCGGCTCCGCGACTGCGATGGCAGCAGCGGCAGCGGTAGAACTGGCGGGGGGAACCCCGTCCGAAGCGATCCAAGCGGCAGGTCTGGCCTTGAAAAATTTGCTCGGCCTCGTCTGTGATCCGGTGGCAGGTTTGGTTGAAATCCCTTGCATCATTCGAAATGGGTTTGGTTCGGTATTGGCACTGGCAGGTGCTGATATGGCACTGGCTGGCGTACGCAGCGTGATTCCACCGGATGAAGTGATCATGGCGATGTACAACATCGGGAAAGTCATGCCGGTCGAACTGCGCGAGACGGCGATGGGCGGTTTGGCTGACACACCGACGGCGCGCAAGCTCGAAAGGCAGATTTACGGAAATGAGTTGAACGAAGCGTGACCTTGGGAACTGCTCCGGTCAGCGTTTTGCCAGGAGTTGGCCCCCAGCGACTAAAGACGCTGGGGCTTCTTGGTATTTTCACGCTGTTTGATCTGCTCAGCTACTACCCATTTCGCTATGAAGATCGCAATGCGCAGCCTGGCCGTGAACTAGAACACGGAGCACGGGTCACGGTACGCGTTACGATCGACGGCGCGGCCGGTCTCAAATACAGAGGGAAACGCGCTTCGACGACGATCGTACCGATCGTGACCGAAGACTTTCGCCGCCTGCATGCTGTCTGGTTCAATCAGCCCTATGTCAAAGACCAGTTGAAGCCTGGCCGCAAAATGACGGTCACCGGAAAATATGATGCCAACCGCCGCTCGATTACGGTTGCCACTCATGACTTTGTCGTCTCCGGGGAAACGGTGCACAGCAACCGCATCGTCCCGGTTTATAACGTGAAGGCGGACATCACGCCGAAAATTTTACGTAACTTGATCGCCCAGGCCGTGAAAACGTATGGCGAGAAGATACCGGAGCTGCTCCCGATCGCTTTGCGTCAAAAGTACCGTTTGATCGATCGGCTTGATGCCATTCAGGAAATCCATTTCCCGAAAAATAGCGACACTCTGCATCAAGCACGCAGGCGGCTGATCTTTGAAGAGTTTTTCCTCTTCCAGTTAAAATTACAGGCATTTCGCTGGATTCATCGCCATGAGCAGCCGGGCGTGGTGCACGTGGCAACAGATGAAGAAGTGGAGCGATTTATCGGTCGCCTGCCCTTTGAGATGACAGGAGCACAAAAGCGGGTGGCGGTTGAAATCTTGCAAGACATGAAGAGCAAAATGCCGATGAACCGCCTCGTGCAAGGGGATGTAGGTTCTGGGAAGACGATTCTCGCCTTTTTGGCCGCTTTTGTCGCGGTTCGGTCCGGCCATCAAGGGGCGATCCTCGTCCCGACCGAAATCTTGGCGGAACAGCATTTTCGCTCCGCTGTGGAACTGCTCGAACCGCTTGGCGTGCAAAGCGTATTGCTCGTCGGTTCCCAAAAGGAAAAAGAGCGTCGTGAAGTGTTGGCGGCGATCGAAAGCGGAGCCGCACAGGTGATTATCGGCACACACGCCCTGCTCGAAGAAGGGGTGCGCTTTCGCTCGCTCTCCGTCGTTGTCACGGACGAACAACATCGGTTCGGGGTTGAGCAGCGCTCGATTTTTCGACAAAAAGGGCATGCGCCCGATGTATTGTTCATGTCGGCGACACCGATCCCGCGCACGCTGGCCATGTCTGTTTTTGGCGATCTTGATGTTTCGTTGGTGGACGAACTACCTGCTGGCCGCAAACCGATCCAAACCTACTGGATCACGCCTGACAAGGAAGATCGGTCGCTGCGCTTCATCCGAAGCGAGTTGGCCAAAGGACGTCAAGCGTACATCGTCTGTCCGCTCGTCGAAGAGTCGGATAAGGTGGAGGGTGTGGTCAATGCGACCGACCTGTATGAAATGCTCAAGGACTGGTTTGCCGGTTTCGAAGTCGGTCTGATGCACGGCAAGTTGCGTCCGACAGACAAAGAAGAAGTGATGCGCCGCTTTATTGACCAAGACATTCAAGTGCTTGTCTCCACCACCGTCATCGAAGTCGGGGTCAACGTTCCTAACGCGACCGTGATGATGGTCTACAACGCCGAACGTTTCGGTCTCGCTCAGCTCCACCAATTGCGGGGACGGGTCGGGCGAGGTGAGCATGCCTCTTCTTGCATTTTGATGTCCAAGCCGGACACAGAAGCGGGCCAAGAACGGATGAAAGCGATGGTTGCGACGCAGAACGGATTTGTGCTAGCCGAAAAAGATTTGGAACTGCGGGGCCCCGGTGAATTTTTTGGCGTCAGGCAAAGCGGCATTCCCGACTTTAAGATCGGTGATTTGCTTCAGGATGCCAAAATCATGCAAGTCGCCCGTGATGAAGTGCAAACCTGCATCCGTACACCCGATTTTTGGACGTTGCCAAGCTACGCACAGTTGGTCGATTTTCTCAAACAAGAAAAGGTGCTGTTACAGCGCGCGGGAGACTGAAAGGATAATCACCCCCGCTTCGGCTCATCCTAACTTCCAAGAAAGGGGGGAGTTAGGATGAGCAAAAACAACAAGAAGACCATCGTGCTTGGTGGCGCACAGGCGATGCAGACCTTTCGTTACGAGATCGCCAGAGAAATCGGTCTGGGCAGTTCGGTGTACGAAAAAGCGCCCAAGCGGTGGAACGGTGAATTGATTTCCGACGCTGTCTCGAAACGGATGATTGAACTGGCCGATCTGCAATTCAAAAAGTAACTCTTACATAAATCGGAAAATTGTTTTATATTGTATGTATGAAAAAGTGAGCGATTGTAGCAAGTATTCTTCTCAAGCTTCGTATGATAAAGGAAACAGCCAGTAGAAAGGTACGGGTGTATGGCGATGAACAGTATCTCTCTGCAGATCGAGACACTAAGGCAAAAGCTGCTCGAAACGGTGGATAGTTACCGAGGTGATTTTCTGCATCCGAACGTGCTACGCATCAGTCAGGAACTTGATATGCTGATTGTAGAAGTGCAGAGCGGGGAGCGAAAACAAAGACAGCCTTCCGTGGGGATTGGCAGGGAGTCCGGACACGCCGACATGTGATCCTGCTTATGGATGCGAACGCTTGAGGAGGGTGGAGATCGTATGGCCACATCAATTATGGGAATGGCGCAGGTGACGGCAAGTCAGATGCGCCTTTTTTTGCGCACTGTCAACCCGGAAGCGCCCGATTACTCAGAGCTCTATCTGGACATCGGGTTGCGATATGGAGTGCGTGGAGACATCGCCTTTGCCCAATCGATTCATGAGACCGGATATTGGAGGTTTACCGGCACGGTCCGGCCTGTTCAGAACAATTTTGCAGGGCTTGGCAGCGTGAGTGCTGATGTGCAGGGCGCAACTTTTGCCACGCCCGCATTTGGCATTGAAGCGCAGATTCAGCATCTCTATGGCTATGCGACCAGCGCGCCGCTCCCCGCTGGATTCAAAGTGGTGGACCCGCGCTTTGGGATCTTGGAGAGCGCAAAACTGCGCGGCGTGGCACCAACGTGGGAACAGTTAAACGGGAGATGGGCTGTGCCTGGCACCAACTATGGTCAACAGATTCTCAGATTGTGGCAGGAGATGCTTCAGGTAAAAACGCCTGAACCGATCGTCCAGCCGCCCACACCTTCACCTGTTGCAGGAGAACCATTTACCGATTTGGATGAGGTACTATGGGCAAAGCAGCTGATCAAACAGGCGGCCGAACTTGGGCTGGTGCAAGGATATGAAGACGGCTCCTACCGCCCGAAGCAACCACTGACGCGTGCGGAACTGGCGGTCATCTTGACCAAATTGAGAGAAAAGCTGAGGGAATAGCCCCTCAGCTTTTCTTGCTGCTTAGGGGCGATGTTTGTCTTTGGGCGGCATGATGATCATGATAAAAAATTGGAACAAGATGATACCGACAAAGATCAGCGAAGCGAAAATGGCAACTTGTGCCGCGGTCAATTCGAACTTCATTCCGCTCACCTCCTGGTCTCCTAGACTCAGATTTGGCTGATTTCATTGATCGCTTCTTGCACGTTAAGACCGATCTCCAACAGCTCACGGGACTTTGGCGGCCGATCACCTTGCTCGGTCACATATTCGATTCGTTGCAGTTCCTCTCGATACCGAGTCAGCACCTGTTGCAGGCGCAGACCATGCCGACGCATCTCAGAGGGCCCTTGGAGCAGGAGGTTGGTCACGCCTTCTAACTCGAAGCTTGCCAGTTGCAGGCGGTACAGAGATTGTTCAAGCGATTTGATGTGCAATTGTGAGATCATCGTCAACATGCGTCGCTCCTCTCTAGTAGCATGCCTTGCGAAGCGTCAAGAATGTCTGGAAAAAAGAAAGACCCGCGTCCGGGTATACGCGGGTTTTCGCTCACCGTTTGCACGGCAAGCACTGGGAGAGGAGAAACCGGAGGAAGAGGCTTATGGGGAAACCTAAGTCTTCTCCGCGGTTGCCTGCAACAGCTCTCGCCGTTGCTAGTTGTTATCTTTGCCGCTCAACAGGCCAGTTATACATCGCGGATAAATTTTTAATCGGGCAAGGAGGGGATTGGCTCAGAGGTGGTCTTTTATGGTAAAGTAGGGGTGGAGGAGTGAAGTCACCATGCGCGTCATCTCAGGCGACTGTAAAGGCAGACGACTAAAAGCAGTGCCCGGTAACAATACGAGGCCCACAACCGATAAAGTAAAAGAGTCGATGTTCAACATCATCGGTCCCTATTTTGACGGCGGCTGGGCGCTGGATCTGTTCGCCGGCAGTGGAGGACTGGGAATCGAAGCATTATCTCGCGGCATCGAGAAAGCAATATTTCTTGACACCGACCACAAAGCGATGGCGACCGTGCGGGAAAACGTAACCAGCTTGGGTTTGACGTCTCGAGCGGAGATTTACAAAAATGACGCCCGCCGTGCGCTCGATCAACTCGCTGGTCGCGGGTTGCAGTTTGATCTGGTTTTCCTCGATCCACCCTATAAACAGGTGCAACTGTATGAAGAGTTGATCACCAAAATGCAAGCGTTGCAGCTGCTAAACGACCGAGCGTACATCATCGCAGAGCACCATGCCGATGTGGAATTGCCGGATGCGTACGGCAGGGCAATACGCTGGCGATTGGCCGAATATGGCGAGATCGCGATCAGTTTTTACGAGATCGTTACAGAAACGGAGACAAAAGAATGAGAGTGGCTATCTACCCGGGTTCTTTCGACCCGGTTACCTTGGGGCATCTCGACATCGCAGAGCGCGGTGCCAAAGTATTTGACAAAGTGATCATCGCTGTCATGGTCAACCCGCATAAAAATCCGCTGTTCACAAGCGAGGAGCGCAAAGAACTGATCCGAAACGCGGTGAAACATCTGCCAAACGTCGAAGTGGACAGCTTTCCAGGGCTGCTCGTCGAGTATGCCCGCGATCAGGGGGCAAGCGTGATCATCAAGGGACTCCGCGCCGTATCAGACTTTGAGAGCGAACTGCAGATGGCCTCGCTCAACCGTCACATGTATGAAGCGGCCGAAACGCTGTTCATCCCCACCAATCACAATTACTCGTACCTCAGCTCCTCGATCGTCAAAGAGATTGCACGTCATGGCGGACCGATCGCCGATTTTGTGCCGAAGCACGTCGAACTCGCGATGCGAGAAAAATTCAGCAACCAGAGCTGAAGTCATACATAAGAAACAAAGAGGCAGAAACGACTTAACATTACCTGCACAGGGAGGGAGAGCCTGGTGCGCAGACCACGAATCGGATTGGCGCTTGGAGCGGGCGGTGCGCGCGGCTTTGCGCATATCGGAGTCCTGCAGGTGTTGGAAAAGATGGGGATCGAGATCGACATGATTGCAGGGAGCTCGATGGGCTCCCTGGTCGGTTCCTTCTATTGCTCCGGGATGGACACCCGCTATATGGAGTCTCTGGCTATCAATTTAAAGCGCAGGCACTGGATCGATTTTACTGTTGTGCCAAAGATGGGCTTTGTCAATGGTACGCGGATCATGGAGATGGTCCGCTTTTTGACAAAAGATATGAATCTGGAAGATCTAAAAATTCCGCTCGCCGTTGTCACGACCGACATCGAGAAGGGGGAACGGGTCGTTTTCCGCGAAGGTCCGATCTACCATGCGGTGCGAGGGTCGATTTCGATACCGGGCATCTTTATGCCGCACCGCTACCAAGGGCGTGTGTTGGTCGATGGTGGAGTCATCGACCGGGTGCCGATCAATGTGGCGCGTGAGATGGGGGCAGACATCGTGATCGCCGTCGATGTCGGACTGTATGATCGGGAGACTGAAGTCAAAGGGATTTTCGATGTGATCTTTCAGTCGATCGAGATCATGGAGCGAGAGATTTTGCGCACCCGTATGTTAAATGCTGATGTGATCATTCGTCCCGATGTGGGGCACATTTCATCCACTGCGTTTACGAACATCGACGAGGTGATCGCACATGGACGAGATGCGGCGGAGCGCGTCGCTGATCTGATTCAGAGGACGATCGAGGAATGGCAAGGGGGAGCGTACACGGATGGGACAGAAGCATAAAGAAAGCAGCCGTTTTTTCGGAAAGAGTAACATCCGAGGCGCCGTGATCACAGCTTTGATCGCCATCTCGTTTTTCATCCCGACGCCGTACTATATCTATCAACCTGGCAGCGCCGAAGAGCTGGCGCCGATGGTCACAGTTGAAGGCGGCGACAAAATGGAAAAAGGCGCTTTGATGCTGACCACGGTGGCTTCGGTCAAAGCGAACAACATCTACTACCTGGGCTATGGCTACCTTGCGCCGCACACAGAAGTGAAGAAGGAAACAGAAGTGCGTGGCGAGATGAGCGATGAGGAATATTCTCGCCTGCTCGACCATATGATGGAGAGCTCCCAGCACAATGCGATTGTGGCAGGGCTGACCGCTGCGAACGAAAAGGTGCAAGTGAAGTATGAAGGTGTGTTTTTACGCTCGTTTCTAACGGGTTCAAAGGCGAAAGGCACCCTCCAAATCGGTGATATCTTGCACGCGATTGACGGTCATGAGTTTCACAAAGTAGAAGAGATGTCCGACTTTATCCAGAAGAACAAAAAGGCTGGCGACAAAGTTGAGGTTCGCTTCACTCGCGACGGGAAAGAGCGCAAGGAAACGTTGGAAGTGGTCTCGTTTACCGTCAATACGAAAACGGGTCCTGTCGAGCGCATCGGGCTCGGCTTGCAATTGGAAAATGAGACGCGCATCGAAACTGAGCGCAAGGTCAAGATCGATGCGGCAGATATCGGCGGTCCATCGGCCGGGCTGATGTTCTCACTTGAGATCTACAACCAGCTCATTCCGGAAGATATCACGAAGGGACACCGCATTGCTGGTACCGGGACGATCTCGATGGAAGGTGCAGTCGGTCAGATCGGCGGCATCCGTCATAAGATCGTCGCAGCCAACGATGAAGGAGCGGAAATCTTTTTTGCTCCGGCAGACCTTGATCCAGAATATGACACCAACGCTTTTGAAGCGGCCGATGAAGTGAAAAAACTTGAGTTGAAGATGAAGGTGGTGCCGGTCGCAACGTTGCAGGAAGCGATCGATTATTTAAAAGGAATCGAGCCTAAGTCGTAAAATACGTAAAAACGTCTCTCCGAAAGAACGGGGAGACGTTTTGTTTTAGTTTTGAATGAGCACGGGGCGTGTGATGTCCCAAAGTTCGGCTCCTTGTTGGTGGGTGGGATAACCCTGTGCGTACAGCCGCGTGGCCCGTAGATCAAGCGCAAGCATGTTCGGTTTTTCCTTCGGCAATTTGGTCAGAATAGGAACACTGGCCCGCGAGGATGCAGCTTTTAGTAGTGTTTGTCCCCGTTTGGTAAAGCCGAGTACGCGGATATAGGGTGGGCCTTGTAAGACGTTCAGAGCGGCCTGTTCTTGGCGTGTCAGCCCGAGCAGGATCGATGTGAGCGCGCGCTGGATTTTCGTCCACGTGTAACGCTTCGTCTTGGTGTGCAAGATCAACTCGTGCACCGTTTCGGTCTGCAAGGCGGCTTCTAACAGCCGATGTTCCAATCCTTCATCGACACCGACAAACGCCGCCAGAGCGTCCGGAGTGGCACGATGGAGCAGCGTGAAGAGCGCTTGGCGATAGTTTTCCCATGAGACTGGGCCGCGCCCAGCTGCAAACTCTTCTTGCAGCACGGAGAAGGAACAGACAGGCAGTAAGTTTTCAGCCGTATCGATGCCCGTTTCGAAGGTTGCTTTGCGAATTGCGGTCGCCGAAGCGATCGACGGGTGTGTCACCGTCTCCTGGTTGTATCCGGCTGCGATGCGCGTGATCGTAGCAGGCGCGATGCTGCTGTTCAACTTGCGCAGAGCAGCCAGATATTCCAGACCGAGCATATTGTTTGGCATGTGGGCCAACTCAGAGGGGATGGCCGTGTCTTGCGAGGCGTAACGGGCCAGTGCATCGGAGGCTGCGCGCGGATAGGAATGTCCTTTTTGCAGTTCTTCTCGCAAAAAGGTTTTGAAAAGTGGAGGTTCTTCTACTAAGATAGAACTGAGAGCTTGCAGCGAGTGAATATCGCCGCTCTCGCTGCCAAAGCAGACCGTGTCAACCACTCCGAGCCGATCGAGCACAGCAACTGAGCCGAGTGCGAACAGTGAGGCGCTTTGTGCGGAATAGGCGACCGGAAGTTCCAGCACCAGATCGACGCCTTGTTGCAGTGCCATTTTTGTGCGTGCCCATTTGTTGACCAGTGCCGGTTCTCCGCGCTGTAAAAAGTGACCGCTCATCACGGCGACGATCGCATCTGCGTCTGTAACGAGCTTTGCTTGTTCGAGATGATAAAGATGTCCGTTGTGCATCGGGTTGTACTCGACGACTACGCCGGTAACTCTCATGGGAACACCTCCCAACTGCCGTAATATTGGTCATTATAGCAAGCATGAACTTTATTGACAATTTGCCAATCACTAGATATAATGAACTCTGTTGCTTACGAGGTGATATCGTTGAAACTGAGTTGGCGTGAATTGCGAGAGCGATCCGAAGGAGTTACATTGCAAGAATCGATTGAACTGCCGAACCTCGTCAAAGAAAATCGTCAATTGATCAAGCTGGAACCGGTACGTGTCTCTCTGAACGGAACGGAAGCATCGGGTGTCGGACTGTTGCAGGGTTTGCTGCAAAGCGAGGCCACATATCGTTGCTCACGCTGTTTGCACGATTTTACCGAGGATCTGCATGTACAATTTGATGAGCATTTTATGCAGGTGACGGAGGACAAGCTTTCCGCAGAGGAAGGTACTGATTACAATGATGACCGCAACTTGGTCGTCGGTGAACAGATCGAACTTGTACCTTATCTCGAGCAGGCGATCAATCTCGCTCTGCCGTATCGTCCACTTTGCAATCAAGATTGCGCTGGATTGTGCCCGCAATGCGGCGTCAACCTCAATGAGGAGAGCTGTTCCTGTCAGACAGAACGAATCGATCCTCGGTTGGCAGATCTAGCTAAATTTTTTGAAAAAGATTCTTAAGTTTTCTTTTTTCTCTGTTAAGGAGGTGGATCCAAATGGCAGTACCGCAAAGACGTACCTCGAAGACACGCAAGCGCATGCGTCGCACCCACTTCAAGATCTCCATCCCGGGTATGGTTGCTTGCCCGCAGTGTCACGAAATGAAACTGGCTCATCGCATCTGCAAAAACTGCGGCTCCTACAAAGGCCGCACCGTTGTAGAGGCTGAATAATTACGCCCATAAAGGCAAGTGCCGCATTTTGGCGCTTGCTTTTTTCGTTGTCGAAAAATGGACGAAAAAATGAGTTGTGGAAGCCGTCCTTTTTTTATATACTTGTTATAGCACTAGGTACTAAGAGCGAGTAAACATCGCAGACATCTCCTCATGGCTAGGGGGATTCAAGAAGACATGGCAACGCGAAATAAAAGACAGCGGCAACTTGAGTTGACGGCAGTGATCGACTTGGAGCCTTTTTTGACAGATGAAGAGTTAGCCGACCGCTTTGAGGTAAGCGTGCAGACGATTCGCCTCGATCGACTTGCTCTTGGCATCCCGGAACTGCGTGAACGAATCAAAGCGGTTGCTGAACAGAACTATACAGAAGTGCGATCTTTGGAGAGTACAGAGGTGATCGGGGAACTGATCGAACTTGATCTGAACTCCTTGGCCATCTCGATTATGGAGATCGGACCGGAGCATGTGTTCAGCCGGACCAAGATCGCCCGCGGACATCATCTTTTTGCACAGGCCAATTCGCTGGCTGTAGGCATCATCGACGCCGAAACGGTGTTGACAGGATCGGCAGATGTGCGTTACAAGCGTCCGGTCAAGCTCGGCGAGCGCTTGGTTTGCAAAGCGGTGGTCAAGGAACTGCGTGGCGAACGTGCGCGTGTGGAAGTGACGACAAAAGTTCGAGATGACATCGTGTTTGACGGGCAGTTTGTCGTCTTCAAAATGTAAGGACTAGGAACGGGGGAGAGACCTGTGAGAATTGCGATTGACGCCATGGGCGGCGATAACGCACCGCAAGAGATTGTAGCAGGTTCGCTTGATGCGGCGCGTGCCTATCCTGATGTCACGCTGATTTTGGTCGGCGATGAAGGACAGATTAAGCAGTGTGCGGGAGCGAACCTCCCTACCAATATTGAAATTGTACATACCACTGAAAAGATCGAAGCGGAAGACGAGCCGGTGAAAGCGGTGCGCCGCAAGAAGGATTCTTCGATGGTGGTTGCCGCGCGGATGGTTAAGGACGGATTGGCAGACGGCATGGTTTCGGCTGGCAACACCGGTGCGCTGATGACGGCAGGTTTGTTGATCGTCGGTCGGGTCAAAGGCATCGAGCGTCCGGCGCTGGCCTCGATTTGGCCGACGATGGGCGGAAACAGCATGTTGACGCTCGATGTAGGGGCGAACATGGATGCAGAAGCCAATCACCTCTACCAGTACGCGTTGATGGCTAATGCATATGCGCAGATCGTGCTGGAACAGGAGAAGCCGCGCATCGGCCTGCTCAACATCGGGGCTGAGCCTGGTAAAGGCGATAAATTGCGCAAAGAAGCGTACCCGCTGCTCGAAGCAGGTCCGTTCCATTTTGTCGGAAATATCGAAGCCCGCGAGGCGATGAACGACAAATGCGACGTGTTGGTTGCAGACGGATTCACCGGCAACAACATGCTCAAATTAATTGAAGGCTTTGGGCTGGGTATTTTCGGCGAGTTGAAGAAAATCTTCTACAAAAGCGCGTTGACCAAATTGGCGGCACTGGCCCTAAAATCAGGGCTTTCCGCTTTCAAAAAGAAGTTTGATTACGCCGAATATGGCGGAGCTCCGCTACTTGGCATCGACGGCGCGGTGATCAAGGCGCATGGCTCCTCAAATGCCCGCGCCTTCCGTATGGCGATTCACCAAGCGAGAGCATTCCTGAAAGGGGATGTGCTCGGCAAGATCCGCACCGATCTTTCGGCAGGAGGGGAAGAGAAAGCATGAGCAAAATTCCTGTTGGCATTCTGGGTACAGGTTCAGCAGTTCCCGACCAAGTGGTCACAAACGATGACATGGCAAAACGAGTAGACACGAACGATGAATGGATTCGCACCCGCACAGGGATTCGGGAACGACGTTTTGCTGACGAGCAGACCGCATCGTCCGATCTGGCTCTGCTGGCCGGGCAACGGGCGATCGAGGCTGCTGGTATCACCCCTGAACAGATCGACATGATCATCTGTGCCACCGTGACGCCCGATATGATGTTTCCGGCGACGGCCTGCCTCGTGCAGGATCGCCTCGGCGCAACCAAGGCGGCGGCGTTCGATCTTTCAGCAGGATGCAGCGGCTTTTTGTATGGGCTGTCCTGCGCGGTCCCGATGATCGAGACGGGGATGCACAAGCACGTGCTTGTCATCGGTGTCGAAACTTTGTCGCGGATTATGGATTTTGAAGACCGTAGCACCTGTGTACTGTTTGGCGACGGTGCAGGCGCTGTGGTGCTTGGGCCGACGACCGAAGGTCGCGGCTTCCTCTCCTTCGAACTGGGAGCTGACGGTTCGGGCGGCAATCTATTGAAGCAGGAAGCGGGTGGCTCCCGCAATCCGGCGACGCAAGAGACGGTACTGGCGCGCAAGCACTTCATCTCGATGGCAGGCAACGAAGTGTTTAAGTTTGCTGTGCGCATTTTAGGTGCCGCTTCCGAAGCGGCCTTGAAGAAAGCAGGACTTGATAAAACGGACATCGATTTCCTGATCCCGCATCAAGCCAATACGCGCATCATCGACGCGGCGATCAAACGTCTCGATCTGTCGGAGGAGAAGGTTTACGTCAACCTCGACCGCTATGGGAACATGTCGTCAGCTTCGATTCCGGTCGCGTTGGATGAAGCGGTGCGCGCAGGCAAGATCAAAGAGGGCGACACGTTGGTACTCGTCGGCTTCGGTGCTGGTTTGACGTGGGGCGCCACGGTGCTGCGCTGGTAGAGAATCGTTGAAGGAGTGAAGACATCAAGATGAGCAAACTTGCCTTTTTGTTCCCCGGTCAAGGTGCACAAGTCGTCGGCATGGGTAAAGAGATGGCAGAGCAATATCCTGAAGCTGCAGAAGTGTTCAAGCGCGCCGATGAAGCGCTTGGCTTCTCCTTGTCGGAGATCATCTGGAATGGACCGGAAGAAACGCTGCGCTTGACGTACTACACCCAACCAGCGATCCTGACGACGAGCATCGCGTTCTTGGAAGTGCTGAAGCGTGAAGGTTTTGCGCCAGCAGCTACGGCGGGGCATTCGCTCGGTGAATATTCGGCGCTGGTTGCAGCGGGTGCGATCCGTTTTGAAGATGCGGTGCGCGTCGTGCATGCCCGCGGTAAATTTATGGATGAAGCGGTTCCGGCTGGGCTTGGGGCGATGAGCGCCGTGATGGGTGCTGATCGTGAAACGATCACCGCCATCTGCCTTGAAGTGTCGAAATCGCACGGCCCGGTCGAGCTTGCCAACGTCAACTCTCCCGGTCAAGTGGTGATCTCGGGTAAGGCGGAAGCGGTGGAGGAAGCAGGTCGTGTGTTGAAAGAAAACAAAGGCAAAGTCACGCCGCTTGTCGTAAGCGGTCCGTTCCACTCCTCGCTGATGCAACCGGCTGCTGACCGTTTGGCCGAAGTGTTGGAGCGCATTGAGATTCAAGATGCGTCCATCCCGGTCGTCGCCAACGTCACCGCGCGTCCGGTGCAGACAGCTACTCAGATTCGCGAGGCGCTGACTCGTCAAGTATCATCGTCGGTGTTGTGGGAAGATAGCGTGCTGACGATGCGAAACGATCTGGGAGTTGAGACGTTCGTTGAGATCGGCCCGGGCAAAGTGCTCACCGGTCTGCTCAAGCGCATCGATAAGACCGCAACAGGTCTTTTGATCAACAACCCGGATACATACGTTGCGACTGTGACAACGCTGAAGGGGGAAACTGCTACATGTTAACCGGGAAAATCGCGCTGGTCACAGGCGGTTCGCGCGGGATTGGTCGTGCGATTTGTCTGGAATTAGCGAAGCAAGGCGCAAAAGTTGTGGTCAACTATGCAGGAAGCCAAGCCGCCGCTGAAGAAACGGTAGAGGCGATCAAAAGCTTGGGCGGCGAAGCGATCGCTGTACAAGGTGATGTCGCTTCCTATGACGATGCTGAAAAGATGGTGGCGGTAACCATGGAAACGTTTGGCCGCCTCGATGTGCTCGTCAACAACGCCGGGATCACCCGCGACAATCTGCTCATCCGGATGAAAGAGGATGAGTGGGACGCGGTGATCAACACGAATCTAAAAGGCGTGTTCAATTGTACAAAAGCGGCGTCGCGCCCGATGATGAAACAGCGTATTGGCCGTATCATCAACATCACCTCTGTTGTCGGTCAGATCGGCAATCCCGGTCAGGCGAACTATGTGTCCGCCAAAGCGGGCGTGATCGGTCTGACAAAATCGAACGCGAAAGAGCTTGCTTCGCGCAACATCACAGTGAATGCGATCGCTCCGGGCTATATCGAAACGGAGATGACCGACAAGCTCGGAGATGAAATCAAGAGCAAACTGTTTGAGGCGATCCCGCTCGGCAGAATGGGACAGCCTGAAGATATTGCAAACCTTGTCAGCTTCTTGGCTTCTGATCAAGCATCGTACATCACAGGTCAAATTATGAATGTGGATGGCGGCATGGTCATGTAACATGGTAGTATACTTTGAGAGGAGGTGAACAGTATGTCTGAAGAAATCTATGCAAAAGTAAAAACCATCATCGTAGACCGACTGGGTGTCGAGGAAGATCAAGTTAAACTTGAAGCCTCTTTCAAAGAAGACCTTGGTGCCGACTCTCTTGATGTTGTTGAGTTGGTGATGGAACTCGAAGATGAGTTCGATATGGAAATCTCTGATGAAGACGCAGAGAAGATCAACACCGTAGGTGACGTAGTCAGCTACATCTCTTCGAATAAGTAAGGACGTACTTACTGGAGTGGGGAAGTCCCGCGACGTATTCCGCCACGGGGCTTCTCTTTTCTCTATGAAAGGCTAACTCTAAAAAAGAGAAGGTGAATCTGCGTGAAACGACGTGTAGTGATCACCGGTATGGGAGTTATCACCCCGGTTGGGAATGACGTAGATACTTTCTGGAATAACTTGATCGCAGGAAAATCGGGAATCCGGACCATCGACCGTTTTGACAACACCGGTTTTGCCACCACGATTGCCGGTCAGGTCGATTTCAATCCGGAAGACTTTATCGATAAAAAAGAAGCGCGTCGTATGGACCGCTTCGTCCAATACGCTGTCGCATCGGCTAAACAGGCGATGCAGCATGCAGATCTAAAGATTACACCGGAAAATGCGGGACGCATTGGTGTTTACATAGGTTCTGGGATCGGCGGATTGGAAACTCTCTGCGAACAGCACTCCACGCTGGTCGAAAAAGGGCCGCGTCGTGTTTCCCCGTTCTTTGTACCGATGATGATCGGCGATATGGCCTCGGGTCAGGTCTCGATTATTCTGGGCGCCAAAGGGCCGAACTCCTCGCCGATCTCCGCATGTGCGACCGGAACCAATGCCATCGGTGATGCGTCTAAGATCATCGAGCGCGGTGCGGCCGATGTGATGATCACCGGCGGTTCAGAAGCGGCGATCTTGCCGCTGACCGTTGCGGGTTTCAACTCGGCCAAGGCGATGGCAACCAAATATAATGACACGCCGGAAAAAGCGAGTCGCCCGTTTGACAAAGATCGCGATGGATTTGTACTTGGCGAAGGCAGCGGCGTGCTGGTGCTCGAAGAGCTGGAGCACGCGAAAAAGCGCGGAGCAACGATTCTGGCCGAAGTTGTCGGCTACGGCATGAGCGGTGACGCCCATCATATCACAGCACCAGCCCCCGAAGGTGAAGGGGCAGCGCGCGCGATGAAAGAAGCGCTTCGCGATGCTGAGATCGAACCGAGCGCTGTTGGTTATATCAACGCGCACGGTACCTCGACCGAACTTAATGACTTCTTCGAAACGCTAGCGGTGAAAAGCACATTTGGAGAACACGCCTATAAACTGGCGATGTCATCTACCAAGTCGATGACCGGACATCTGCTGGGTGCGGCTGGAGCGATTGAAGCAGTGGCGTGCGTTCGTGCGCTGACCGATAGCATTTTGCCGCCGACGATCAACCTCGAAGAGCCTGGCGAAGGCTGTGACCTCGATTATGTGCCGAACGAAGCGCGCAAGGCTGACGTCGAATATGTCATGTCCAACTCTCTTGGCTTTGGCGGGCATAATGCGTCGATCATCTTTAAAAAATATAGAGACTGATGTCTTTCTCCCTGGCAATTTGACACCCCAAGTTGCCAGGGTATCTCCTTTTCTACAGGCAGGTGAAAAACGTGACGGGTGGCTCCTTTGAACAATTGCTACAACAACTCGATATTCAATTCAGCAACAAAAGACTGCTCAAGCAGTCCTTTACGCACGCCTCCTATAGGAACGAACACAGAACAGAAGGCGGGCAGGACAATGAGCGACTGGAATTTCTCGGGGATGCTGTACTCGAACTTTTGGTCAGCGAATACCTATTCCTCAAATACACCAAGCTTCCAGAGGGGGAACTGACGCGGCTGCGTGCGGCGATTGTCTGTGAACCGTCCTTGGTGAGGTTTGCCACGAAGCTGGAATTTGATCGCTACATTCGGCTTGGTCGCGGGGAGGAGATCTCTGGCGGGCGCAAGCGTCCAGCCTTGCTCGCCGACGTCTTTGAAGCGTTTGTAGGGGCCTACTATCTCGACCAAGGTTTGCAAGCGGTAAAAGATTTCTTGCACAAGTATGTGTTCCCGGAGCTGCAAAGCGTCGGCACTCCACTTTTGCAAGACTACAAGACGTCGTTGCAAGAGTATGTGCAGCGCGAAGGGCTTGGGCAACTCTCGTATCAGATTCTTGAAGAGCGAGGCCCGGCACACAATCGCGAATTTGTGGCGATGGCGATGCTGGACACCAGGTCGATGGGAGAAGGTGTCGGGCGATCCAAGAAAGAAGCGGAGCAGCGAGCAGCACAGATGACGATGTTAATGCTCGGCAAAATCTGAGCAAGGCTTCCTGTAGTGATCAGGGCAGAAACCGAGCGAGTGACTTGGTCGCCGGAGGAAGCCTTATGAGAGGGACTGTGCTTCCCGCAACCGTGTGATCTCGCGGTGGAGCGCTTCGTTTTCCAGAGCGAGCTGTTCGATCTCACAACGATATTTTTGCATTTCACGATAAAGACCTGGCGCAAAATAGCGGGCAATCAGCTCGTCAACGGCGTCTAGGTCTTTTTTGTCGAGAATGATCGGCTCCAGCCTATCCATTTCTTCGGGGCTGAGGAATCGATCATGATGGCTTTTGGAGAAAAAGTATCCGAGGATGCGCCGCTTGTCGATCACTTTGACGGCGTCAAGCTGCAAGGTAGAGGGGGTATCAAACGGGTAATGCGTCGGGAGATCAAAGTGGAGGGTGACGGGGTCACCGTACTTTTTGGAGGTCATCGGGGCGACGAACGCCCAGTTGCGTCCTTCGTAGAGGATGAGGCAGGGGTGGCGGTACGAGGTTTCCGAACCGATGTTAAAGGCTCCTAGGTCGGCATAGACGATGCGCCCGCGCTTGTAGCGGGTGTGATTCTCCGCATATTGCGATCGTTCCAGCCAAAATTCGCTCCACAGCACCAGTGGGATGCTGCGCCGCAAGGGCGATTCGTTAAGGTACAGGATCAAACGGCCCACCGCTTTCATCATTTCTGGGAACAGACCTTGTAGACGGGCGGAACTGTCGGGGTGGGAGCGGTAAAACTCCAGCAACTGCTTTTTGTTGATCATCATAGGGGCTCCTTACGTGGCAATGTTGTGGGGGAAAAGCGGAGAGGTGTAACGAAAACCATTTTTCCACATTATCGTTTAACCCGTCAAGATGAATTTGCAAAAAAATAGCCGCCGCTTATAGGGGGAGCGGCGGTAGAAAAGAGGGAAGGGGATGATTCGGTTTGCCTTCTGCTCGAACCTACTGAACGGACTGCAAAGAGCTGGCACGGTATTTTTCGAACTGAACATCGACCGGATGTAAAGCGGTCAACTTGAGCAATTTGACGATCACCCGTTTCATGGCGATTGCGCCTCCTCAATTGAGTTGTTAAACTTTACATGTTTATCCTATCGCAGGAGTATTGAGCTGGTATGAATAGGCGATGAAGTTTGGTCAACGCTCCACAAACAAAAAGTGTATGGTAAAATAGAACGGTTGAAAGTCGATTCATCACGGAGGGGAAATGGGTTGTATCTGAAGCGAATAGAAGCGATCGGATTCAAGTCGTTCGCCGATCGAACCGAACTTGAATTTGTTCCGGGCGTCACCGCCGTTGTCGGTCCCAACGGCAGCGGTAAGTCGAACGTCTCCGATGCGATCCGCTGGGTGCTCGGGGAGCAGAGCGCCAAGAGTCTGCGCGGGGCCAAGATGGAAGATGTCATCTTTGCCGGTTCTGATTCCCGCAAGCCAGTCAACTATTGCGAAGTGTCCCTGACGCTCGATAACAGTCAGCACGAGCTCGACTTGGAGTTTAACGAAGTGGTCGTCACGCGGCGGGTGTACCGTTCGGGTGACTCAGAATATATGATCAACAAGCAGTCTTGCCGATTGAAAGACATCACCGAACTGTTCATGGATACAGGTCTCGGTAAAGAGGCATATTCGGTGATCGGACAAGGCCGGATCGATGAAATTTTATCCAACAAATCGGAAGACCGACGCCTGATTTTCGAAGAGGCGGCGGGAATCGTCAAATATAAAAGCCGCAAGAAAGAAGCGGAGAAAAAGCTCGACGAGACCACGGCCAACCTGATCCGCATCGGCGATGTGGTCGGGGAGTTGGACGTACAGATCGGTCCGATGGCAGAACAGGCAGAAGTGGCCCAACAAGCAAAAGCGTTTAAAAAACAGCTTGAGCGCTATGAAGTGGCCCTCTATGTTCACGAGATCGAGGATCTGCATGGCAAATGGTCGCAGGGCATGGCGGACGGAAAACAGCTCGAAGCGGAGCATCTCGATCGCTCGGCGCTCGTCAGTCGGCAGGAAGCCGATACAGAGAAAATTCGCTGGGAACTTAGCCGCATCGAAGTGGAGCTCGAAAAAGCACAGGCAGCGCTTGTCGAAGTGGTGCAAGAGTTTGAAAAGGCGGAAGGACGCCGCGAAGTGTTGCTCGAGCGTGAGCGCAATCTGCTTGTCACGATTCAGGACATCGAAAATGCGTTGAGCAAGCTGAACCGCGAACAGGAGACAACCCGCGAACTGCATCGTGCGGAAAGGGACAAGGCATCCGGTCTTGCGGCTACAATCCAGACGTTGCGTCGAGAGCTTGAGCAAAAGCTCAATCTGGCGAAAGGCATTTTGGACAAGGTTGGCAGCGAATCGGAAGTGGAGCGCCTGAAAACCGACTTGATCGAACGGCTCAATGACAGCGCCTCCAAGCGCAATGAATTGAAGAACCTCGAATCGATGCTGGAAGGGCTTGGACGGCGCATCGTTCGGCAATGCGAGGAAGAGACCGATCTGAAAGGTCGAGCCCAGGCGTTTTGTGAAACGATCGAGGATGTGCAACAGGCGCGGGAAGCAGAAGCGACCCAGGAGCGAAGCACAGCTGAACGGGTTCAACTGCTGAGCAATAAAATCCAGACCGAAACCCAAGACCAAGAGAAGCGCATTGGCATTCTGCGCACCTGGCAGACCGAACATGCGTCCGCGCGTTCACGATATGAGTTGTTGCGCGATATGGAGTCGCAACACGGAGGGTATCAAGTTGGGGTGCGCAACATTCTACAAGCGGCGCAAAAAGGGCGTGTCAGCGGGATTGACGGCGCAGTGGCTGAACTGGTGCAGGTGCCGCGCGAACTGGAACAGGCGATGGAAACGGCGCTTGGCGGGGCGATGCAAAACGTGGTCGTCGCGAATGAAAAAGCTGGTCGTGATGCCATTTCGTTTCTGAAGCAGTCGGGCGGAGGAAGGGCGACCTTCATGCCTCGTGACGTGATGAAAGGCCGCAACCTCGGCCGTTCGGAACGTATGGCTGTCGAAGGGCACAGCGGCTATGTAGGCATCGCTTCAGAACTGGTCACCGCCCCTGACTCGTATCGCAACATCGTCGATTACCTGCTTGGCTCGGTCGTCGTCGCGAAAACGATCGCCGATGCCAACGCACTTGCACGCTTGTTGCAATATCGAGTGCGAGTTGTCACGTTGGATGGCGATGTTGTCAACGCAGGCGGCTCGATGAGCGGGGGTTCCGTACAGAAAAAAGGCACCTCGCTGCTTGGTCGTACCCGTGAGATCGAAGAGATGGAATCAAAGATCGCAGCGATGGAGAAAAAGATCGCGGATGCCGAGGCTGTGTTGGCAAAAAAAGAGCAAGAATTGGTAACAGATAAAGCTGATCTGCACAAGCTGACCGGGCAGGTTGAAAACCATAGGGAGACGCTTTACCGCCAAGATTCGCAACTGCGCGAACTGAAGATTCAACTCGATGGCGTGGAAGAGCGTCTTGAACTCGTCCGCTTGGAACTTGAACAATACCGCATCGAGGAAAAAGACAACGCGGGCAAAAAAGAGCGGGTGCAAAGCGAACTGCAGCATCTCGATGCCGAAGTGGTTGCCTTGCAGCAGACGGTCGATGAGAAGCAACATGCGATGAAAGCGCAGCAGTCGGCGATGAATGATGCCAACGAAGAGGTGACCGAGTTTAAGGTCAGACTCGCCACCGTCGAACAGGAGCATCATGGCGTGCTTGCCAATCTGGAACGTCTTCAAGGCCGCCTGCAAGAATTGCAGGCAGAAGCAACAGGCAAAGACGAGGAGCTGAATGAAGCAGGTCTTCGCCTTCAGGAGATCAAAAAAGAGCTGGAGAGCGCTGTTTCCCTGCTCACCAACTTCGAAGGACACCGCCGGGCAGCAGAGGACAAACTCGACGTACTGCGGCAGAATAAGGCCGATCTGTCAGGTAAAGCGGGCACGTTGGAGCAGCAGTTGCGCGAGGCCCGCATTTTGCTCAAACAGATCGAGCAAAAGGTTCACACCAACGAGGTCAAGGTCAATCGTCTCGACGTCGAACTGAACAACGCGCTGACCAAGTTGGCCGAAGAGTACCACATCTCCTACGAACTGGCCAAAGAGCGCTATCCGATGCCAGAGGAGATCGAGGCGACCCGACAGCGCGTGTACACCTTGCGTCGCGAGATCGAGGCGCTGGGGGATGTGAACTATGGCGCGATCGAAGAGTATGCCCGCATGCAGGATCGATTAAACTTTTTGACCGAGCAGCGCGACGATCTGGTCAAAGCGGTGGAGCAACTGTATGAAGTGATCGGAGAGATCAACCAAGAGATGTCCAAACGCTTCCAAGAGACGTTCGAAGCGATCCGCTCGCATTTTGCCGATGTATTTGTTGCGCTCTTTGGCGGTGGCCGGGCCGATTTGACGTTGACCGACCCTGAATCGATGCTCAGCACAGGTATCGATGTGTTGGCTCAGCCACCGGGCAAAAAGTTGCAAAACCTCAACCTGCTCTCCGGCGGTGAACGGGCATTGACAGCCTTGGCGTTGCTCTTTGCCATCCTCCGCGTCAAACCGGTGCCGTTTTGCGTCCTCGATGAGGTCGAAGCGGCGCTAGATGATGCGAATGTGACCCGTTATTCCCAGTACCTGCGCGAGTTTTCCAAACAGACGCAGTTTATCGTCATCACGCATCGCAAAGGCACGATGGAAGGCGCAGATGTCCTGTACGGAATCACGATGCAAGAGTCGGGCATCTCCAAAGTCGTCTCCGTGCGCCTCGTCGAAAACGAGATCGAAGCAGTATAGAGAAGGAGTTGGATCATCATGGGATTTTTCAGCAAATTTAAAGAAGGGCTAGCCAAAACGCGCGATGCCTTGATGGGCAAAGTCGAATCGCTTATCTCCTTTGGCCGTAAGATCGATGAGGAGTTCTATGAAGAGCTTGAAGAAGCGTTGATCATGGCCGATGTGGGTGTCAACACCGTCATGGACATCATGGACGAACTGCGCAACGAAGTGAAAAAACGCAAGCTGACCGAAGCGGAAGAGCTGCGCCCGGTACTCAAAGACATTCTGATCTCGTTGATGGGCGAGCAGAGCAATGAATTGCACATGTCGCGCGAAGGGCTGACGATCATCCTTTTTGTTGGCGTCAACGGTGTCGGCAAGACGACGACGATCGGCAAGCTCGCCCACAAGTTCAAGTCGGAAGGCAAAAAAGTGGTGCTGGCAGCAGGGGACACGTTCCGGGCTGGGGCGATCGAACAGTTGGAAGTCTGGGGCCAGCGCGCAGGCGTAGACGTGATCAAGCAACAGGCGGGCTCCGACCCGGCTGCGGTCATCTATGACGGGATTCAGGCCGCACGTGCGCGCGGGGCAGACGTGTTGCTTTGCGACACGGCAGGCCGCCTGCAGAACAAGACCAACCTGATGGATGAACTGAACAAGGTCTACCGCGTGATCAAGCGCGAAGTGCCAGATGCGCCGCATGAGACCTTGTTAGTGCTCGACGCAACGACCGGTCAGAACGCCCTGCAGCAAGCCAAACTGTTCGGTGAATCGACCGGTGTTACCGGACTTGTTCTGACCAAGTTGGACGGGACGGCGAAAGGCGGGATTGTTATCGCCATTCGCAAAGAGTTGTCAATTCCGGTCAAACTGGTCGGTTTGGGCGAAAAAATGGATGATCTGCAGCCGTTTGAATCGCAGGAATTTATCGACGCTTTGTTTGCGAAGAGCGACGATAAGCCGCAAGAGTAAGATTTTTTCTAAGATAGTTGACAAGCCGTTGTCTTTTCAGTAATATATCGTCTGTAAAGGTTCTCGACTTGACAGGCAGGGGGTGTCTCATTTGTTAGAAAAGACCACCCAGATGAACCTGTTGTACGACTTTTATGGTGCTATGCTCACCGAAAAGCAACGGCAATTTGTCGAACTGTACTACTTGGATGATCTGTCGCTTGCTGAGATTGCCGAGCAGTTTGAGATCAGTCGTCAGGCGGTTCATGATAACCTCAAGCGCGCAAGTGCGCAGCTCCTCGAATACGAGGCCAAGCTGTGCCTTGTCGAGCGTTTTCTACACCGCACAGCCGTTCATCAGCAGATCATGGAGCTGATCGATGGTCTGGAGGAGGACAAATTCTCACAACTTGCTTTGCTGCTCGATGAACTGATCGCCGAATAACCGGAGGTAACTCCGGATCGAAGGAGGATGGCAATGGTCTTCGAAGGATTAGCGAACCGATTGCAGGACACCTTTAACCGCCTGCGCGGCAAAGGGAAACTGGGCGAATCGGACGTCAAAGAAGCCATGCGGGAAGTGCGGCTGGCCTTGCTCGAAGCGGACGTCAACTTTAAGGTCGTCAAGGACTTCGTTGAAAAAGTGCGCGAGCGTGCAGTCGGACAGGAAGTCCTGCAAAGCCTGACTCCGGGTCAACATGTCATCAAGATCGTCAACGAAGAATTAACCGCCTTGATGGGTGGCGAGCAGGCGAAGCTCGCCGTCACCAAGCCGCCAACTGTCATCATGATGGTCGGTCTGCAAGGTGCGGGTAAAACCACCCACGTCGGTAAGTTGGCGCGACTTCTGCAAAAAGACCGCAAAAAACCGCTTCTCGTCGCCGGAGACATCTATCGGCCGGCAGCGATCAAGCAGTTACAGGTATTGGGTGAACAGCTCGATGCTGAGGTCTTTTCCTTAGGTGATCAAGTCTCCCCGGTGGAGATCGCCAAACAAGCGTTGCACCATGCAACGATTCACGGCCATGACTACGTGTTGATCGACACCGCCGGCCGTTTGCACATCGATGAACAGTTGATGGACGAACTGCAGCGTGTGAAAAACGAAGTCAACCCCGATGAGATTTTGCTTGTGGTAGATGCGATGACCGGTCAAGATGCGGTCAACGTTGCGGAGAGCTTCCACAACCAGCTCACCGTGACAGGCGCTATTCTGACCAAACTCGACGGTGACACCCGTGGTGGTGCTGCCTTGTCCATTCGTGCGGTCACTGGCATCCCGATCAAATTTGCGGGTATCGGTGAGAAGATCGACGCGATCGAGCCGTTCCATCCGGATCGCATGGCATCGCGGATTCTTGGGATGGGTGATGTGCTCACCTTGATCGAGAAGGCGCAACAGAACATCGACAAGGACAAAGCGATGGAGATGGAGCGCAAACTGCGCAATGCAGACTTTACGCTCGATGACTTCCTCGATCAACTGCAACAGGTCAAACAATTGGGGCCGCTTGATCAATTGCTTGGGATGATGCCTGGGATGAACAAGGCGATGAAAGGCTTGCAAAATGCGAACGTCGATGATAAGCAGATCGGACGTGTCGAAGCGATCATTCGTTCGATGACACCGATCGAACGCATCGAGCCGAAAGTGATCGACTCCTCGCGCCGCAAACGCATCGCTACAGGCAGCGGAACGTCCGTACAGGATGTCAACCGTTTGCTCAAGCAGTTTGAGGAAATGCAGAAGATGATGAAACAGTTCTCCGGAATGGCCAAGAAGATGAAAAAAGGGAAGAAAGGCAAGGGCTTAAAACTCCCGTTCATGCCCTAGTCCCGGATTTTTTACTAACGGTAAATCTTTTCGTTCCATCGGAACGAGATTTATGATAAGATTGGATTTTGTGATGGAGGTGAATATACAATGGCAGTTAAGATTCGTCTGAAACGTATGGGTCAAAAGAAAGCTCCGTTCTACCGTGTAGTCGTAGCTGATTCCCGCTCTCCGCGCGATGGTCGTTTCATCGAGGAGATCGGTACCTATAACCCGGTTACTCAACCGGCACAAATCAACATCGACGAAGAGAAGGCTATCAAGTGGCTGAACGACGGTGCACAACCGTCCGACACTGTGAAAAACCTCTTCTCGAAAACCGGCATCCTCAAGAAAGTCCACGAAGCAAAAGCTGGCAAGTAATCTCTCTTTCAGGAGGGTTTGCTGTGAAGCAGTTGGTTGAAACGATCGCCAAAGCACTTGTGGATCACCCAGAGGAAGTTCGGGTAACTGAGATTGTGACCGAAAAAGCAATCGTGCTTGAATTATCGGTAGCTCCATTTGATATGGGGAAAATTATCGGCAAACAAGGACGGGTTGCAAAGTCGCTCCGCGCTGTGGTGTCGGCTGCGGCTTTGCAAGAGCAGAAGCGCGTCACGATTGAAATCGTGTAAACAAAAGGCTGGGAGGCTCATGACTCCCAGCCTTTTTGTGGTATAATAACTGTAAATCACTAAGGAGTGTGAATTAACGTGTTAAACTTGCGAGTTCCAGTACAGGTAAAGATTGTGTTGACCGAAGAAACGAAAGCGCAGATCACGGGCGAAATCAATCAAGCGATTCAAGGAATCCAGCGTGAACTGGATCAGATCGATTTTCAATCTCGCAAAGCTTTGCAAGATGCGGAGAAGAACGGCCCACAAGCGATGAACGCTGTACAAGCCCGCATCAACCAAGAAGTTGGCATGCGCATGGAACGTCGTGAGCAAATGATGCAGCAACTGGTGCAAATCCAGCAAAGCCCGATCGGTTCCGAAATCCCAGGCGGCCAGATTGATACCCATGCAGAAGTACGCGTCGGCGATGTTTGGGAAGATATTGTCAACGGCACCGAAATCGTGCTGAAAGATGGCGTCGTGGCCGAAATTCGTCGAGCAGGTGATGGCGCTTGAGTCAGCAAAAGAACATGATCCTCGTCGGACATCTAGTGAATACGCAAGGGGTTCGAGGTGAAGTTCGGGTACTGTCACGTACCGATTTTGAAGATGTGCGTTTTAAAGTAGGGGCCAAGCTGTTCCTGGTACACCCAAATCAGCCGAAGCCGATTGAACTAACGATTGCTTCCACCCGCAAGCACAAACAGTTTATCTTACTGACCTTCGAAGGGCATCATAATATTAATGATGTAGAAAAGTACAAGGGTGGAGAGCTAAAAGTTTTCGAAACGGACTTGATGGAACTCCCTGAACATACATACTACATCTATCAGTTGGTCGGTTGTGAAGTGGTAACAGACGAAGGTGTCGTCCTTGGCACGCTCAAAGAGGTGTTACAGCCGGGAGCGAACGACGTGTATGTGGTCAAGCCGTCGAAGGGGAAGGACATCCTGTTGCCAGTGATCCCGGATTGTGTGCTCGATGTGGATGTGCAAAACAAAAAGATCCTCGTCCACATCATTCCGGGTTTGCTCGACTAACGTTGGAGGCGAATGCGAGTGCGTATAGACATCGTGACGATCTTCCCTGAGATGTTTGAAGGCGTTGTCGGCACCAGCATCATCGGACGGGCCAGGACGCAGCATGCGGTGGAAATCAACTTGATCGATTTCCGGGACTACTCAACCAATAAGCACAACACTGTCGATGACACGCCTTATGGCGGGGGCGGCGGAATGGTGCTGAAACCGGAACCGATCTTTTCGGCCGTCGAGTCGCTTGTGCAAGAAGGCAAGCGACCGCGGGTGATCTTGACCTGTCCGCAGGGGGAAGTCTACAGCCAGAGCAAAGCATTGGAACTCGCGCAAGAAGAACATTTGATTATCGTCAGCGGCCATTATGAAGGGTACGACGAGCGTATTCGTCAACACCTGATCACCGATGAGATCTCGATCGGTGACTATGTGCTGACCGGTGGAGAACTACCAGCGATGGTGATCGTCGATTCGATCGTTCGGCTTTTGCCTGGGGTTCTAGGCAATGATACATCGGCTGTCTTAGATTCCTTTCGCGAGCCGTTGCTCGAATACCCGCACTACACGCGACCAGCCGAATTTCGGGGCTGGAAGGTGCCAGACATCTTATTGTCGGGGCATCATGGCAACATCGAGATCTGGCGGCGCAAAGAGTCGCTGAGGCGCACGTTGCTCCGCCGTCCAGACCTGATGGAACGTCTTGAATTGAGCGAGCAGGATCACAAGTTGCTAGCTGAGATCAAGCGGGAAGAAGGTTTGAAATAGAGGCAACCCTGCTTTTGTTGAGCAGGGTTGTTTTTTTGAGTGGCAGGTTGAAATGGTTGTGCGCGTGAGAAAGTAAAAGATTTGCTCGAACAACTGCCGAATTTGGCTCGTTTCTCTCGATGCTCAGGTTTGAAAGATCGGTCGTTCGATGATAGGATTGTACCTGTCGCCGCCGCTGAGCGGTTTTGAAAAAAGATGTTGACGCTCGAATTAATCTATGATATATTGAATCTCGTCGCTGATACGACATACGTTTCTTGGGGAGTCGCCAAGCGGTAAGGCAACGGACTTTGACTCCGTCATGCGAAGGTTCGATCCCTTCCTCCCCAGCCATCTGCCGAAGTGATGGAATTGGCATACGTGCACGACTCAAAATCGTGATTTTGTGGGTTCGAGTCCCACCTTCGGCACCACTTAATGGGGTATAGCTCAGTTGGTAGAGCACCTGCCTTGCAAGCAGGGGGTCAGCGGTTCGAATCCGCTTATCTCCACCATTGTTCCTCGATAGCTCAGTTGGTAGAGCGCCCGACTGTTAATCGGATGGTCACAGGTTCGAGTCCTGTTCGGGGAGCCAGATACGCCTTTTTAGCTCAGTAGGTAGAGCGCATCCATGGTAAGGATGAGGTCATCGGTTCGATTCCGGTAAAAGGCACCATCGCATGGCTCGTTGGAGAAGCGGCTTAACTCACCGCCCTTTCAAGGCGGCATTCACGGGTTCGAATCCCGTACGAGTCACCATTTCTTTTCTTGCTACACAAGGCTCGGTAGCTCAGTCGGTAGAGCAGAGGACTGAAAATCCTCGTGTCGGCGGTTCGATTCCGTCCCGAGCCACCATTTTTCAAAGGAAGTCCAACTAAGGGCGCGACGTCCTGTCGCAACGTTGGATACTGAACATCCTGTTCGTAACGTCCTGTCGCATCGCGGGACGGAGGTAGCCCCGCTTAGATCGCAACGTCCTGTTGCAACGCGGGACGGAGGTAGCCCCGCTAAAATCGCGACGTCCTGTCGCATCGCGGGACGCATACATCCTGTATGCGGAAGTGGCTCAGGGGTAGAGCATCGCCTTGCCAAGGCGAGGGTCGCGGGTTCGAATCCCGTCTTCCGCTCCATAATGAGGTGGCATAGCCAAGTGGTAAGGCGTGGGACTGCAAATCCTTGACCCCCGGTTCAAATCCGGGTGCCACCTCCAATTATTTTAAAAATTCCCCATGCGAGTGTGGTGGAATGGCAGACACAACAGACTTAAAATCTGTCGGGGGCAACCCCGTGCCGGTTCGAGTCCGGCTACTCGCACCAAACATACATAAATGATAAGCACCTCTCTTTTGGAGAGGTGCTTTTTGCTTTAGGGTACAATTTTCACTTCTGTTCCGATCGACACTCGTTTGGCTAAATCCTCGACATCCTTGTTAAACATCCGAATGCAGCCTTTTGAGACGTATTTCCCGATCGATGCCGGGCGGTTGGTGCCGTGAATCCCGTACCCTTTTCTCGACAGGCCCATCCAGTAGGTGCCATACACAGTGATCGGGCCGCCTGGACGACGGCCTGGATTGGGCGCTTTGCTGATGATCTTATAGTTGCCAAACGGGGTTCGAGTCGCCATTTTGCCAACACCGACTGGGTAGCTTTTGATCACCTTTGTGTGATCCAGCAGGTCGAGCCTGCGTTTGTGCAGCGATACTCGGATCGAGACCGCCATCGCCATCCCTCCATTTCAATCTGTCTTTGTCAGGGTATGCACGTTTGCCTAAGCGGGGAACGTATGCTACACTTCCTACTGTAAAAATATCGATGATATGGTGGAATCAGAGAGGGCGGATGAACATGATGAGACTTGGGGCGAACGTTTCGATTGCGAAAACCGGAATGCTCAAGGCGGTCGAAGAGTCGATCAGCTATGAAGCGGACACCTATATGATCTACACGCGTTCGAACCGCGGCGGCAATGCGCGGCCGATCGAGAATTTTAATCGCGAGAAAGCGTATGAAATGATGAAGGAGCACAACTTGGCCGATCCTGTCGTGCATGCACCGTATCTGATCAATCTCGCTTCCAATAAAGAAGAGACTTGGACTTATGGTGTGGAGTTGCTGCGTGAAGATATTCGCCGCACCGAATACCTTGGCATCCGATATATCGTGTTCCATCCGGGTGCGCACACCGGGGCTGGTGTCGAATACGGCATCAAACGGATCGCCGAAGGTTTGAATGAAATCTTGACCGGGGAAGAAAATCTTTTCGTCTGTCTGGAAGGCATGGCAGGTGACGGGTCGAAACTCGGGTCAAATTTTGAAGAGTTGGCGGAGATTATTTCGCTTGTCAAACATCAGGACAAGCTCGGTGTCTGTTTGGATACCTGCCATCTTTACTCCTCCGGCTATGACATTGTGAACAATTTTGAAGGCGTCATGCAAAAGTTTGACGACATCGTCGGTCGTGATCGCATCAAAGTTTGGCATATCAACGATAGCAAAACGCCGTTCGACTCGCGCAAAGACCGTCATGCGAACATTGGAGAAGGCTCGATCGGCGGTGAAGCGCTCAAGCGTATCGTGCATCATGAACTGGCGCTAGGAAAGCCCTGCATTTTGGAAACGCCGGAAGGAAAGTACAAAGAAGAAATCGCCTTTTTACGCGGATCGAGCGCAAACTGATACGGGGACCTGTCTTTTGACAGGTCCTTTGCCTTTTCTTCCACCTATTGCTTCGATTCTTCGATTCGCCTGCGCCAAACACTAGCTTCATGGGGTCGAATCTTACAGATTGAGGTGAAGAGAAGATGACAATTCGTTCGAGAAAAAAACTCAGTCTGATGCTCGCAGCCGCTTTTGCTTTGATGCCGCTCCCGGCACTGGTCGATGCGCAGGCTTCTCCCGTCCAAGGAGGCCATACGGTACAAGCGGTGACGACCGCCGCTCACAAGCCGGTCAACCGCGCAGGTGTGGCGGTCAACGGTGTGATGAAAGCGGGGATCGATCCGGTCATCGTCGGTGGCATGTACTATGTGCCATTTAAGGACATGGCGCGCATCCTCGACTATCATGACATCCGCTACAACTACAACACCAAATCCTACACCGCCACCGATGGTTCGGTCACCGTAAAAGTGACGATCGGCGGGACTTCGGCCGTAAAAGGGGACGAGCATGTGCATGTCGATCCGCCGAAGTTGATCAATGGCACCGCCTATTTGTCTCTAGGCTCTGTCGGCGCAGTTTTTAACACGTACACGTGGTTCAAAGTGGAGAATGGTTCGATCCAAGTGCAACTGCCAGCCCGCCAATACAGAGTGCAAAAAGGCGATACGCTGTGGGAAGTGGCACAGGCCCATCACACCACGATCTCAGCTGTACGGGCTGCTAACAATTTGAAGAGCGATTCGCTCACGCCAGGGCAGATGCTCCGCGTTCCGCCAGAGTACCAGACTCGGGAGATGGAGCCCGCTCGTCAATCGGCACCTGCTCCTGCTCCGGGTCAGAATGCAACCGCGACACCGGTGCAGTCATCCAATGCATCTGCGAAGGCACAGGCGATCATCAACACCGGCAAAAAGTACATGGGTGTCCCGTATAAGTTCGGGGCTAAGCCTTCGGAAGCTCCGCGGCGCATGGACTGCTCATCATTTTTACAGTATATCTATAAACAGAATGGCGTCACATTGCCACGCGATTCGCGTCAGCAGTCGAGCGTAGGCACCCGCGTATCCAAATCGGAACTGAAGCCAGGTGATCTGATGTTCTTTAAATACCCAGGTCGCTATTCGGACGGTCGTGTCGGTCATGTCTCCATGTACATCGGAAACGGTCAAATGCTGCATACCGTGCCGAAGACAGGTGTGACCATCTCCAAAATATCGTCCTCTTATTGGACAACCAATTATCTGTATGCGAAGCGCGTCCTTCAATAGCCAGCACACGATCAAGGAGAAGTGCTTGTCATCCTCCCGACATCTATGCTATACTTTCTTTTGTTATCAAGGCGGTCCTCTTTCTGGTGCTCATTAGACAGCCCACGTTACGAACGCCTGTAGGGAGGAGGTCTACTCATGAACCAAGTATTGCTTGCAGCAATCACTGCTGAACAGATCCGCCAGGACATTCCTCAATTCAAAGCGGGCGACACCGTGCGTGTCCACGTTAAAGTAAAAGAGGGTAACCGCGAGCGTATCCAGGTCTTCGAAGGCGTTGTAATCAGACGTCGTGGTGGCGGTATCAGCGCAACGTACACCGTTCGTAAGATTTCTTACGGCGTTGGCGTTGAGCGTACGTTCCCGCTTCACACTCCGAAGGTTGACAAGATCGAAGTGACCCGTCGTGGCCGCGTTCGTCGTGCGAAACTGTACTACCTGCGCAACCTCACAGGTAAAGCAGCTCGTATTCGCGAAATCCGCTAACAAAGTACAGGGACTTGTTGAACAACAAGTCCCTTCTTTGTCTTTTATCGTATAAGAAGCATGGCTGGGAGGCACTGTAATGAGTGAATTGAACCCTCAAAACGAAGCGCACCAAGACACTACAGAACAAGAAAAACCGAAAAAAGGTTGGGGTCGGGAAGCATGGGAATGGGGTAAATCACTATTAATTGCTTTGTTGCTTGCGCTTCTCATTCGCCAATTCGCTTTTGCGATCTTTATGGTCGATGGTCAATCGATGGTACCGACGTTAGAAGACAAAGAACGTCTTGTTGTCAACAAGATGGTCTATTACTTACATAAACCAGAGTATAACGACATCGTTGTCTTCGAATATCCGGCCGATCCAACGAAAGACTTCATTAAGCGCGTTATCGGCCTGCCTGGCGATACGATTGAAATTCGGGATTATAAAGTATTCCGCAACGGCGAAGAACTAAAAGAAAATTATATTGCGGAACCGACCGCAACCAACAACGGTGTTTTCCAAGTGCCAGATGGTACGATCTTTGTGCTCGGAGATAACCGCAACTATTCAAAAGACAGCCGCGACCCTGCGGTAGGCTATGTGCCGTACGATGCGGTGATTGGCAGAGCCGAATTTGTATGGTGGCCATTTGACCACTTCCGTGGCATCTAAGGGTCATAGAATAGCTTAAAAGGGGCTAACAGAGAGATGACGATTCAATGGTTCCCCGGCCATATGGCCAAGGCTCGCCGGGAAGTAACCGAGAAGTTGAAGTTGGTCGATATCGTGATGGAACTTGTCGATGCGCGGCTGCCTTTATCGAGTCGCAACCCGATGATGAACGAGATTGTGCAGAACAAGCCGCGCTTGGTTCTGCTGAATAAGGCCGACTTGGCCGACCCTCGCATCACCGACCAATGGATAAATTATTTCCAAAATCAAGGGCTTGCCTGCGTATCGATCAATGCACTGAAAGGTGAAGGGCTGCCCAAAGCGGCAAATGAAGCCAAGCGCCTGTTCGAACCGAAGGTCGAAGCGATGAAGAAAAAAGGCATCCGTCCGCGTGCGGCTCGGGCGATGATCTTGGGCATTCCAAACGTCGGCAAATCATCATTGATCAACCGGATGGCGAAAAAGTCGATCGCGAAGACGGGTGACCGTCCGGGCGTGACGCAAGCGCAGCAGTGGATCAAGGTCGGCAAAGACTTTGAACTGCTCGATACGCCGGGGATTCTTTGGCCTAAATTTGAGGACCCAGAAGTCGGATTGCGCTTGGCAGCAACTGGTGCGATCAAAGAAGAGATTCTTGACACGGAGCCGGTCGCGATTTTCATCGTCGAAGTGATGAGCAAGCGCTACAAAGGGGTCCTAGAGTCTCGCTTTGGCCTAGACGAGTTACCTACCGATCCGCGTGAGGCGTTGGAAGCGATCGGGCGCAAACGTGGTTTCCTGCGCGCAGGCAATGTCGTAGATATGCTCGCGACTTGGAAACTGATGATTCGCGAGTTTCGTGGCGGTCAGTTCGGGCGAATTTCCTTGGAAAGCCCGAGCGATTTCGCAGAGGATGAGCGTGCGGAACTGGATGCAGCCCCGATTGTGAATACAACCGAAGAATAAGAACAGCCACCGTGAATTCACGGTGGTTTTTTCTGTCAGGGACAGGAAACGCAGGAGGAACGGCGAAAGGAGTAAGGGAAAGGGGTTCTTCGGATGAAAAGCAAGCTGGATTTTGGCGCTTGGACAGTCGGGGAGATTCGCGACTGGCTGCAAGGCACGGTGCCGAATAGCAGGCAGGAACAGCAATTGCGGACCGACTCGCGAAGTGGCGTCCGCAAACTGATCGAATCCTATGTGCGCGAACGGGAGAAAGCAGCAGCGTACGCTGCTTGGCGCGATGGGATGTGGAAGTATGAACGGGCGGCTAAGCAACAAGGGTATCATGCTGTGGCGGGTATTGACGAAGCGGGTCGCGGCCCGTTAGCGGGGCCGGTTGTGGCGGCCGCAGTAATCTTGCCACCTGGGATCGAACTACAAGGTCTCAATGACTCGAAACAAGTGGCGGAAGAGACGCGAAATCAATTGTTCGATCTCATTTGTACCAAGTCGGTTGCATATGGGATCGGCGTCGTGGATACGGAGTATATCGACAAGCACAATATTCTACAAGGAACGTTCGAGGCGGCACGTCGAGCGCTACGCCAAATGGAGCAGCAATTTGATCGGGTTCCCGACTACCTTTTGACCGACTATTTGAAAATCCCGGGGGTTGCACTGCCCTATCAGGCGATTGTAAAAGGAGATGCGAATTCCTTTTCGATCGCTGCGGCCTCCATTCTGGCAAAAGTGACGCGGGACCGTTGCATGGAGGCATATGGAAAAGAGTACCCGCAGTATGGATTTGAGCGGCACAAAGGATACTCTTCGCCGGAGCATATGCAAGCTTTAGAAATGCACGGCCCATGTCCGATTCATCGCACTTCGTTTGCGCCAGTGCAGAAACTTTTGCAAGGAACACTGTTCGATTTTGCAGACCTGTAAGGTCAGAAGGGTGGGTTTGACATGCGAATTCAAGCCGGACAAGTGGGTCAGGTTGTCCTTTCTACATTGCAAGGAGCAAAGGAATTAGACGGCAAATTAGAGTTGAAAGTGGGCAGTGTGGTGCGGGCTACGCTGATGCAGCACACTGGAAAAGATGAGGTGCTCCTGCAAATCGAGGGCAAAACCCTCCGTGCTCGCCTCGATGCCAGCGTAAAGCCGGGCGATCAGGTGGACTTGCTGGTGACGGGAGAGCAGAAGCAAGGTGCGATGGAATTGAAAGTGGTTGGGCAACCCATCCGTGGGGGCGAAGGAGGAAAACAACTCGACATCTCAGGTCTTGTTCGGATGCTGAACTTGCCAGACACAGAGGAGTCAAAGGCACTGGTTCAAGAGTTTGTCAATCGAGGTGTCCCTTTGAAGCCGGATACGGTTCGTGCGGCGCTGGCCGTGTTGCGCAGTTTGCCGCAGGTTACGCCATCGCACATCGCGACGCTTGGAAAAATGGCCGAATTGGGCATCCCAATCCTTCCTAGTTCGTTTGAAGCGATGCACACCCTAGAAAATGGACCTAAGCTACATGAGTTGCTCACCAAAATTCAAAGCACACTGCTTGCCCTGCTACCAGAAGCGGATTCGTTAGCTGGCAAAGGGGCAGGCACCACAACGCAAGTGGGGGCATCGATCCGCACTGCGAGTCAATGGGGCGGACAGACGCCAGCAGGTCCAGTCCAGATCGGTGGAGAGACTGCTGGGCCGGGCGCTGCTTCAGGGCAAACCGCATCTCCGACAGCTACAGCGATGACAGGGCAGCCTGAATCGGTCATGCTAAAAACGGCCACTGCTCAGACGGGATCTACTGCCGTTTCTAATTCAACCGATGGGCAACAAACGGCGACGTCAGCCAAAATTCCAGTGGGCAACTCGATGTCTGCCGGAACAGGTGCGCCCACTGTTCCATCGAACACCGATGTACGTACTGGCGGTGCAACTTCTCTACAAACAGGTGCGAACCAATCGGCTACCCAAACAGGAACCACGGCAACGAGTGCCCTGCAGACGCAAATTGGTACGCTTCTGTCTACAGGCATAACCAACACGACCACATCAGCTGTGGCGCAACTGCCAAATCAAACGTCTGGCGCAGTTCCGCAAGCAGAGCGTGTAATGACCCAAACGGCACTGCAGAACGGGGAAGTGGTGAATCATTTCCCGGAAAATAGTCGCGCAGTCAGCATAGCACATCCAGGTAGTCATGCCCTCTCTGCCTCGACCCGTGCCAATCTGGAACAGCTTTTGCATGTAACTGACCAGCTGTTAAACAGTCCAGACGACGCTGCCCCAACGGCAGCACATTTGGCCGATAAAGCCAAGCAGCTCGGGCTGAACTTCGAGGAACAACTTGCCCATGCATTGCGCAGACTTCCAGCAGACAGTGATCCTGCTCAGATCAAAAATGCGTTCCAGCAGGCGCTGAAAATGGCTTCCGAGCAAGGCACCAGTTTAAAACACGCTTTGCTGCTCAGCCAAGCTACTTCGGCCGAATTGGATGCGGCAGGACTCGGTTTTCTGTTGCAAGACGTGAGCACGTTGTTGAAACATGTGACAGGCCAGCAAATGATGCAAATGGCGGGCAGTGACCGTACCGACCTGCTTTACCAATTTGCAGCCGTCCCGATTCGCCATGGTAAAGATGAACAAACGGTCGAACTACACGTAATGGCACGTAAAGGTCCCGGTCAAAAAGCGATCGATGCGGCCAATTGCTATGTGCTGTTTCGTTTAGACATGCCCAACTTGGGAGAACTGGACATCCATCTGCACATTGTAGACAAAGTGGTCGGAGTCCGTTTTCTTTCCGAAAACTACGCCAGCCTGACGCTCACACCGTCCGATCAACGAGACCTCCGCAATGCCATGCAAAAAGTTGGCTTCCACCTCGGGGTGTGCAAAGTCGAGGACAAAAAACAACGAGAACCGGGGGAGCACCAACCTCTCTTGCCACCGATCCTCACTCACAAGCAATTTGACCTCAAAATATAAGCGCAAACGAGAGGAGGCGGAATCATGACCGAACCAACGACCACCAAAAAGGCGGTCGCGATCCACTATGATCAAAATAAAGATTCTGCGCCTCGCATCGTCGCGAGCGGGCGTGGGGCGGTTGCCGAGCAAATCCTATCGGTAGCTTCTGAGAATGATGTGCCTTTGCATGAAGACCGCGCGCTTGTGGAAACGCTGCTTGCCTTCGACATTGGGAAAGAGATTCCAGTCGATCTCTATCAAGTGGTGGCAGAAGTCCTGGCTTTTGTTCAACGTCTTGACAAAAGGGAGCGAGACTGATGGTTCGCTCCCGAAAACAAATTGGTGATCTCGGTGAACAGATTGCCAGTGACTGGCTGACACAGCAAGGCTATCACTTGATCGCCCGCAATTGGCGATGCCAAGCGGGCGAACTTGATATTATCGCCGCTGAAGGCGATACACTCCTCTTCCTCGAAGTTCGCACCCGCACGACATTCACTCGATTCGGCACTGCCGAAGAATCGGTCGATTGGCGCAAGCAGCGCCAAGTCCGCCAACTCGCCGTCCACTACCTCTCCACAGAACAATTTCGATACAAACGCTTTCGTTTCGATGTCATCGTCGTCTATCTCCAGCGAGATTCCGAGCAAATCTTGCAAATTCGCCACCTACGAAACGCTTTTTAAAATCATGTTGCTTATGGTATCATGGGTGAGAAAGAAAGACGTAGGAGGATACATACTCATGCTAGTTCCCACTCTTATTGCAATCGGTACCTTTGTGTTAGGCTTGGTTCTTGGCGCCCTCGGCGGTGTTTACTACCTGAAGAACAAAATGCAGAACATGCAGATGTCAGACAAGGAGATCCAATCGATGGCACGTTCCATGGGCATGAATCTCAACCAAAAGCAGTTGATGCAAGTTTCCAAGCGCATGCAGTCTGCGAACAACAATAAGTCGTCGAAAAAGAAGAAATAATACGCAAAAAGAGAGGGCCGAGTAGCCCTCTCTTTTTTCATGTCTACCAGAACAGCAGGCTCGATAGTGCAAGAATCGACAAAAACGGGACTAAAAATACTGCCGGGTTATACCGATAGCCAAACCCGCCCCCATAAAAAACGTGGTCGGCTTGTAGTGCGGAAGTACCGGAGTCAAGTGTTTGAAAAGAGGACTCCTTCTCCCCGGAGGCGAGACCGACCGGCCGTAGATAGATCCCCTTGTTGGACACACGGTCCACCATGCCGCGGTGGAAACCGTTGCGTGTTTGAATTTGCACCATTCTTCCGACGTACGGTCGACAATTTGAAGCGTGATAACGGCACATCAAGAAAACCCCCTCTCAGGTATGCTCGTGATCAGCTTATGTACGGATGGTATACAGGTTCACGGCAGTAGCGGAGGACAAACTAAAGATAGACAGATCACCTCCTGCATACAATGGAAGGGAGAGGGAGGTGAGCGCTATGAAAATGGGATCTCCTCTGTGGAGATTTCGCTACAGGACCCGTCGCCAACCGTGGCTGTTGTTGATACCCTTGCTACTTGTGATCATCCTTTTCATCGGCAGTTGCGCCCTGCTCGGCGGGGGAGGGGAAGGCGAAACCGTAACGGTCGGCCAGTCAGTTCTTGATGGCTGGCTGTACGGTGGTTTCGATTCGTCTGGCAATCTTATCTTCCGTCAGGGAGATCAGGTTGTACTCCTACCTCAAGGCAGCACGGAAGTCAAACTAAATGGAAACACGCTACACATCACCCGTGCTACTTCCAACACGCTGGAGCTTCAAATCGATTCCACACCTTCTACCCACTCCGTGCCTCCCACCGTCTGGTGGGCGATTGGTAGCGGAGTTTTTGGTTTTATACTGGGCCGTCTCCGCATCCCGACTTCTCCCATCTCCTCAAATCACTTGTCCACATCGCTCCCGAGTTGGAAACCGCGGCGCTGGCCTCGTTAATCGGTGTGGGGTGTCGAACATTACTCAATCCTTGATCGAAAATCTTTAGGTACTATCGATCAACGTGTTGAAAGGTTGGCATTGGGCCAGCTTTTCGATCTTGCTGTGTTGATCACAACTATGACAGCAATCAGCAGGGCGATATTGGGTCGTATCTGAGAAATAGAGTGCAACGATCTCGAAGCAAATCGTTGTCTTATGATCGTATGCCCTCTGACAAGCGGACTTTTTTGGTATACTGATGAAGGACAATCTATGGAGCAGGGGAGAAGAGCTATGAAATTTGTTGGGGAACGCAACTGGATGTTTATTACCATTGCGGCCGTATCACCGTACATTTGGATCAACAACGCTTTACAAAAAACGGAACCGCTCACAGTGTCGATCGCAGCTGGCTTTAGCGTGTTGGCGGTGATGCTGCTCGTGTTTTTACTGCGTAAACAATACATCGAAGTCGGTCACAACACGATCGAACTGCAAAGCATGTTCAAGCGACGCCAGTTCAGCTCTAGTGACATACAAAAAGTGGTCATCGAAGAGCAGGTGATCCTCGCGTATGACAATAAGGGCAAGCCGCAGCAATTGATGGTGCCGTTGAAAAAAGAACAAGTGAAGGAACTAAAAGAGGCGGTGCGCGCCTTTTGTAAACGCAATCGAATTCCATTTCAATAAGAGCAGCCCGTTCTGTGGAACGGGCTGCCTTCATTCCGATCCCGGAAATGATCAATCACCCCAAAACTTGCGATCCAAGCTGCGATACTGAATGGCTTCGGCGATATGAGAGAGCTCAAGATTTGCAACCCCCTCCAGATCGGCAATCGTGCGCGCCACTTTTAAGATCCGATCATAGGCACGTGCCGATAGACCAAGATGCTCAAAGCTGTCTTCCAGCAACTGAGCCGCTTCAGGGCTGAGCGTGCAGTACGTTGAAAGATCGCGTGAATTCATGGTGGCATTCCAAGGGATAGGGCGGTCAGGCAGGCGATTTTGTTGGCGAGTGCGTGCGCGAATGACACGGTCGCGGATTAGGGCAGACGTTTCTTCGCGGGAAGTGCTTTTGAGGTCGTGGTATCTGACACGGGGCACTTCGATGTGCAGATCGATGCGATCGAGGAGCGGGCCGGAGATTTTGCTTCGGTAGCGGGAGATTTGCAAAGGTGTGCAGGTACATGGCTTGTAGTCAGACCCAAAATAACCGCACGGGCAGGGGTTCATCGCCGCAGCCAGCAAGAAGCGACTGGGAAATGTATAAGTGGCTTGCGACCTAGCAATCGTTACTTTGGCATCTTCCAGCGGTTGTCGCAGGACTTCCAAAACCGATTTTTTAAACTCGGGCAGTTCGTCCAAAAACAACACCCCACCGTGAGCCAACGTCGCTTCGCCTGGCTTCGGAATCGTTCCACCACCGATCAGACCACCGTTGGAGATCGTGTGATGGGGGAGCGATAGGGCCTTGTTCGAAGCAACGGCCCGTTCTGGGACAAAAGTCCCGACACGCTGTAAACTTGTGTCACTTCCAACGATTCGGCATCGGTCAGCGGTGGCAAGATCGAGGGTAGTCTGCGGATCAGCATCGTTTTCCCACTGCCAGGCGGGCCGATCAAAAGCACATTGTGAGACCCAGCAGCCGCTATCTCCAAGGCTCTCTTCACATGGGGTTGGCCTTTGATCTCCGCAAAATCCTCTTTGTCGCTGATTTCCTGACGACCACGATCTGATGGTTCTGCCACATACGGTTCCAGAGTTCGTTTGCCAGTTACATACTCGTAGGCTTGACGGAGCGAAGCGACCCCATACACTTCAATACCGCTGACCAGCGCCGCTTCGCGCGCATTGTTCTGCGCGACCAGCAATTTTTTCAAGCCGTGCTCTCTTGCGGCTAAAGCAAGCGATAACATCCCATGCACCGGACGTAAGGTTCCATCAAGCGCGAGTTCCCCGACGGCTGCAAATGAATCGGGCAAGCCTTGGGGAATCATCCCGCCCGCGGCTAAGATGCCGAGCGCCAAACTGAGATCATAGCCCGCGCCTTCTTTGCGCAAACCAGCAGGGGCAAGATTGGCAGTGATGCGCTGGAGTGGAAAATCAAAGCCGCTGTTTCGTAATGCGGCCCGTACTCGGTCTTTGGCCTCGCGTACGGAGCTGTCTGGCAACCCCACCAGATCAAAGTTGGGAAGTCCGTTGGCCAGATCGACCTCAACTTGCACGATCATTCCTTGCAATCCGAATAAAGCAAGCCCGGTCATTTGTGCGTACATGAAAGAGAATCCTCCTCAGATCGCATTTTTAGACAGCATTCGATCAGAATTTGATTTTACTTAGTTCAGGATTGGCTTTTTTTGCATATCATAGAGCAAGGTCGTCAAGAATAAGGAACAATGATTCACAACAAATGATGAATACGATCTTGGATTTACTGTTCTTTTTTACACATTGGTTTATAATAAAGGTGTGAGTGAGATTTGATGAAGGAGGTGAAAGGGGTTGGAATTTGTGTGCCTCGAATGTGGAGGTTTCTTCGAGGGAGACGAAGTCCGCCGGTCGAAGAATCGTTGTGAGTCATGCGAGGGTGTTGCTTCAGATGACGAACAAGGAGAGAGTCATGGCTACCGTTGACCATAAGAAGTTGAGTTAAGCGCCCCCGTTCGTGCAAACGATGGGGGCGTTTAGCATGCTCGGCATTTACATATCCTAGAGGTGTCCAGTTAGAGGGGAGGGGGTGTCTCGATGATCTCCGTACAGCTTTATCATGATCAGTATGCCAAGCTCGACCATGACAAGTCACTGCATCAGTTTTTCCCAAAAAACAGCGCGGTGTTGGAATGTAGGATGTCAGAAAGCGAATTTGACGAGTTTTTGAAGGAAAACGATATGATCACCATTCGTAATCATCTGAAAACCTATCACGATGGTCAGATCTGTGGTGAATTTACCGTGCTCTAACTTAGCGTGTCCGAACTTGCGACCAACTTGTGAACTGCTTGAGTGTGTCGAGCAGTTCACGATACCATGCATCGTCACCAAGCGATTTGGCCATGTTGATCATGTCGAGCAGCGAGTCGACTTGCTCTGGCAGCACGCGGCGTCCCGTTCGGTAACGCTCGTCTTCTGGGTAAGCATTGAGCACGCGTGTGACTTTTTCGTCCCCGATCGCTTCGAGTAGTGAGGCGATCTTCACACCATCCGTTTCCGCATGGTGTGCCAGCATGATGAAATCGAGTTCCAACTCGGGGGCGAGATGATGATGATGGCAGGTAGGGCAGACGAGCATCGGCACGTCATGGATCAATACTCCGCCTTCGGAGTAGACACTTCTCATGACGGCAACCATCGTCAATCCACAACAGAGCGTATCCTTGCTCATCGGGCGTTCCCCCTTAACGAAAAGAATTGAAATCGTGCCTTTAGCGTATCATAGATCCCCGTTGGACGGGGGTGTATCTTCTTTGACTTCGATCACACAAAGCGATTCCTGATCGGGGATTTCCTTGCGAAACGATTCGAAATAGCGCAGTGCAGCTTCTTTTGTAATCGCAGGGACTGCAAGTTCTGCCTGTACCACGATCTGCGAACCGTCTTCCGAAAATCGGCTGCCAAGAATCTGCCCGCCTTCCACAAAAGCTGGCACAACTTGTAGCAACTTGTGCAAATAACCATCACCTTTTTCAAGTTGGTCCTCCGCGTACTCGTTGTTGGCGAGGATCTTGGTGGTGATAAATTTACGGATCTTATATTCAAGCACCAGCGTATACATCGTCTCTCCTCTTTTCATAAGCGTATCGATAAGGTATTCCCAATAGATACCTTGCGCTACAATTCTTCAGGCGATACGGTGTTTTTAAATCCAAACTCTGCGGGCTGCTGTGCTGTAGTTTTAATAAATTCGATCTTCACGACCGATTTGACATTCAAGCAATCGCTGTGACCGTCCGGTACCAACAGGCGAACAGGGAACCCCTTTTTCAAAGGTTTGTCCTCTTGTTGAAACAAGAGTAAGGCGCTGTACAACTCATTTTTCGGAAGCACCGCTTGGAAATCGTCGCTTGCGTGAAATACGGCATGTGTATAATCGACAGACGGCTGTATTATTTCGAGAAGCGAAGAAATTGGGGTCGCTTTTCCTGTGAAGGCTGGTACAATAGGAGTAACCTCAAGGTGAGGACCCAATTTCCCACTGGTAAAGTCAGAATATTCCAAGTCGAATTCGTGTGTAACAAGCCCGCGAATGACTACCTGAAATGCATCTTTTGCCATCTGAAATTTTCACTCCTTTATAAGTAGTCTTCTGAGGTGATTGTACATCATAGAAAGAAGGAAAGTCCATGCAACTTTGGAAACGCAACCTGGTCGTGTTGTGGTTTGCTAACTTTACCGTGATGATGGGTATGAGTTTGGTCATGCCATTTTTGCCCTTGTACATTGGGGATCTGGGGATCACCGATCCGCAGGATTTGACGCGATGGGCAGGGTTAGTCTTCTCCGGCACATTTATGACCTCAGCGATCTTTGCACCGATCTGGGGAGCGCTGTCCGATCGGACGGGACGCAAGGTGATGTTGTTGCGCAGTGCGGTGGGGATGTCGATCGTCATGGCGCTGATGGGGTTTGTCACATCGGTTGAGCAATTGTTCTCACTGCGTTTGGCGATGGGGATCATCTCTGGATTTATCCCGGCAGCGATAGCGCTGATGGCGACGAACACGCCAAAGGAGCATGTCGGTTATGCGCTCGGCACGTTACAGACCGGTGCGGTGTCCGGCCAGATCATCGGTCCGCTCGTCGGCGGAGTGTTAGCCCATTTTTTAGGGTTCCGAAGTGTATTTTGGTTCACCGCAGGTCTGCTGATCTGCGCGACGATCATCGTGACCGTATTTGTAAAAGAGGAGTTCAAAAAACCAGAACCGGCTGCCAAAAAGATCAAAGGGGAGCGCAAGCACTTTGAAATGCTCGGTCATCTGAAGATGGTCTGGCCGGTGCTGATCGTTTCGTTTTTGATCTCATTTTCGATGATGATGGTCGATCCGATGATGTCGATCTATGTGTCACAGCTTGCACCGAGCGCAGAAAACGTTGCGCTGATCGCCGGGTTGATCACCGCTTGTACAGGGATTGCCAACATCATTTTCTCACCGCGTCTTGGCAAGCTAGGCGATCGGATCGGCTACAAAAAAGTATTGCTGATCGCGATGTGCGGAGCCGCTCTGTTCTATATCCCGCAAGCGTTCGTCACCTCACCGTGGCAACTGATGCTCTGCCGTTTCGGACTTGGCATGTGTATTGGCGGTCTGTTGCCGCAAGTCAATTCCTTGATCCGTTCGCGGGTGCCGACCGAAGTGCAGGGGCGAATGTTCGGTTACAACACATCGGCCATGTTTCTAGGGAATCTGTGCGGGCCGAATGTGGGCGGTTTTATCGGAGGAGTGTTCGGGATTAGCTCGCTCTTTCTTATTGCAACGTGTACAATGCTAGGTAACGCGTTGTGGTTGAAATTTGCCGTCAAGGACACCGACCATAGCACGGCAACGAGCGAAGCGACAGAACGGAGGGCATAGCAATGAAACGATTGATCGCAGCGGGACTTTGCGCAGGACTGATGTTGACCGGATGTGCGCCGATGACTGCCGAGCAGCCGAAGCCGGCCCATCAGGAACAGGCGGTAGGGGAGGCGGTCACGTTTGACGACCTGCTTCAAACGACAAAGTTTGTCATGACTACCAAGGCAGGATCAGACCTGCCGAAGACATGGAGATTCGAAGGCGCGGACGCGAAGGCGAAAGTGGCAAACCTCGTCCCGGTGTTAAAGGAAGGCAAAGCATTGCCTGCCGAGGAGGGACGTCTCGTCCAGAAAACAGTGCCGATGGTCACATTCATTTTTGACGTAGGAACCGAAAAGATCAGCATCAACGTCTACGCGGATCGCTTTGAGTTACAAGGCAACTGGTATCTGCTCGATACTGCACCGGACCGGACCTACGCCGCGATCAACGAGATCAAATAGTAAGCACAAAAAGACACCCGTCTAGATCGGCGCGGCTGTCTTTTTGTATGGAGGGGAACAACGTTTGTTACGGCAAGTCGTGCAGTTTTTGCTCAATTGGTGTACGCAGCTTGGGTTCTGGTACCTCCAGCGGATACCCGACGGGAAGGAAGCCGATGATCTCTTGTCCCTGTGGCAAGGCGAGCAATTCGCGCACGCGAGGTGAGGCGCCAAGCGATGACCAGCCGGTGCCGACGCCTTCGGCGTGCGCGGCCAGCATGAAATTTTGAATGAAGCAAGCGGTCGCAACCAGGTGTTCATCGCGATCGACCGACGTTTTCGCGGGTGTTGATGCCACCGCCAACAAAAGCGGTGCACCGCCGAAATCATTCTTGTGTTTCAAGTTTGCTCGTGTGCTGGGACCGACCACATAGACCTCCCAAGGCTCCGTCATGCGGTGGTTCGGAGCATAGGCGGCTGTCGATAGCCACGCCAGCACGTTCTCCATCGGCACGGGGTCCGGTTTAAATTGTTTGATCGTACGCCGTGTAAGAATCGCGCCTGTCACATTCATCATAAACTCCCCTTTCCAAGTATCCAAAGTATCTCTATTTGTATATTCCGTCATACAGAAGTTTTAGTATTCCGAATTTAATTCAGCAGTGGAATCAGGTTTGTATTTTCTAGTAGGTTGGATTATCCTAAGATAGATGTGTGTGGAAGGGGCTACGCGGGATGGATAAAGCTTCCGTTCGCGCTATGGTGATCAAGAAAGTCGTTGACGAACTGTATCTTGATGAAAAGTTTGTCACCGAGCAGATTGACGCGATGGAGAAGGAACTGGGCGATGACCTGTATGGACGCGATACGATCGCAGAAGTGGTCGCCCGCATCCTCGACATCATGGACGACCATGAGTGGTCCAGCGACAAGTCCGGCCTGATCGATAAACCTGTCAAGAAACTGAACTAGTCAAGGTGCGAGCATCTCAGAGGATGAGGAGCAGCATACTAGGCTCATCTGTATCGAATTCAAAGGAGTGACGTCAGATGAATCAGGAGTATATGCTTCGCTGTTCGTTGTGCGGTACGACCCATGAAGCGGACGCAACGTCTGCCGAGCAGTTACAAACTGCCAAGGAAGGCAATACCACTTATATCTGTGGTCTTTGCGAACGCAAGGTACAGTACGAGAGCGATCAGAAATTCCGCTAAGAATTTGTCATCGTTTTGTCGTTTCTTGCAGGATTCACGCGAAATAGGTCGAATATAGAAGTTTTGTTTGACGATGTACCATTTTTCACGAATCAAGTGGAGGAGGAAGCGGAATGAACATCCATGAGTATCAAGGCAAAGCTGTCTTGAAAAAGTATGGCGTCGCGGTTCCGAACGGCCGCGTGGCCTTTACGGTAGATGAAGCAGCACAGATCGCTGAAGAACTGGGCGGCAAAGCTGTAGTAAAAGCACAGATCCACGCTGGCGGTCGCGGTAAGGCAGGCGGCGTTAAGCTTGGCAAGAGCGTTGATGAAGTACGTACATATGCAGAGCAAATTCTCGGCATGACCCTCGTCACCCACCAAACAGGTCCGGAAGGCAAAGTGGTGAACCGTCTTCTGATCGAGGAGCTCTCCGACATCAAGAAAGAATACTACATCGGTCTGGTCGTTGACCGTGCGACACAGCGCGTCGTCATGATGGCGTCTGAAGAAGGCGGCACCGAGATCGAAGAAGTGGCAGCAGCGACTCCGGAGAAGATCTTTAAAGAAGCGATCGACCCGGCTGTAGGTCTGGCTCCGTTCCAAGCGCAAAAGCTTGCGTACGCGATCAACATTCCGAAAGAACTGGTCAAGCAAGCGGTTAAATTCATGACCGGGCTTTACAACGCATTTGTTGACAACGACTGCTCGATCGCTGAAATCAACCCGCTGGTCGTCACTGGCGATGGCCGTGTTGTAGCATTGGATGCGAAGTTGAACTTCGATTCTAACGCACTGTTCCGCCACAGCGACATCCTCGATCTGCGCGACTTCGAAGAAGAAGATCCGAAAGAGATCGAGGCTTCCAAGTTCGACCTGACCTACATCGCACTTGATGGTAACATCGGCTGCATGGTAAACGGTGCAGGTCTTGCGATGGCGACGATGGACACCATCCAACACTTTGGCGGCACCCCGGCGAACTTCCTTGATGTAGGGGGCGGTGCGACCACTGAGAAAGTTACCGCTGCGTTCAAAATCATCCTGTCTGACGAAAACGTCAAAGGGATTCTGGTCAACATTTTCGGCGGCATCATGAAGTGTGACACCATCGCAGAAGGTGTTATTGCAGCTGCTAAAGAAATCGGTCTCAGCCACCCGCTCGTCGTTCGTCTTGAAGGCACCAACGTTGAGCTTGGTAAGAAGATCTTGAACGAGTCCGGTCTGAACATTGTCGCGGCGGACAGCTTGGCTGACGCAGCTCAAAAGATCGTCGCATTGGTGAAGTAATACGAGCGGAGGAGGGTAACCCAAATGTCTATCTTGATTAACAAAGATACGAAGGTCATGACCCAAGGCATCACGGGTAAAACGGGCCTTTTCCATACGAAGCAAGCGATTGAATATGGAACGAACATGGTTGCAGGTGTAACGCCGGGCAAGGGCGGCACCGAAATCGAAGGCATTCCGGTATTCGATACCGTGTTGGATGCTAAAAATGCGACTGGCGCAAACGTGTCTGTCGTCTACGTTCCGCCGGCTTTTGCGGCTGACTCGATCATGGAAGCGGTTGACGCTGACCTCGATCTTGTCATCTGCATCACCGAAGGCATTCCGGTTTTGGACATGATCAAAGTGCGCCGCTTTATGGAAGGAAAGCGCACCCGCCTGATCGGTCCGAACTGCCCGGGCGTCATCACGCCGGGCGAGTGCAAGATCGGCATCATGCCGGGCTACATCCACACCCCGGGCCGCGTGGGCGTTGTTTCTCGCTCCGGCACCTTGACCTATGAAGCGGTGTTCCAATTGAGCACGCTGAACATCGGTCAATCTACCGCAGTCGGTATCGGCGGCGACCCGATCAACGGAACGAACTTCATCGACGTGCTGGAACTGTTCCAAAACGATCCAGATACCGATGCGATCATCATGATCGGTGAAATCGGTGGTACCGCTGAAGAAGAAGCGGCTGAATGGATCGCAGCTAACTGCACCAAGCCGGTTGTGGGCTTCATCGCAGGTGCAACTGCACCTCCGGGCAAGCGCATGGGCCATGCGGGCGCAATTATCTCTGGTGGTAAAGGCACCGCAGCTGAAAAGATCGCCGCGATGGAAGCAGCCGGCATCAAAGTTGCTCCGACCCCGTCCGATCTCGGTTCCACCATGGTCGAACTGCTCAACGAAAAAGGTATGCTTGAGAAAGTGACCGTGAAATAAGGCTTGAATCAGCCATTCATGCAAGAGAGACTCATAGCGAGTCTCTCTTTTTTATCCGAAAGGGGGAACGTTTGTGCGTGCTGAAGATATATTGCTCTGGTTGTCGTGCAGCCCAGGCGTTGGCGCAGTCAGCGTTCGAAAACTCCACGATCATTTTGGCAGTTGGCAGCGCGTCTGGGAAGCTGATGTAAGCGAGCTGCAACAGGGAGGAGTACGAATCAAAAGCGTGAGGGAACTCGCATCGACCCGAGCCCAATTTGACCCAGTGGCGATGCGCAAACAGTTTGAACGGGATGGGATTCGCTACATTTCCCAGATGGATGCTGAGTATCCTGAAATGCTCCGCGCTTTGTACGACCCGCCTGCAGGGCTGTTCGTCATGGGCAACCTTCCAAAAACGGGCAGTCATGCGCTTGCTGTAGTAGGGGCAAGAACGTTGAGCGCATACGGTAGGCTCGTCACAGAAAAACTTGTGACCGAGTTGGTGCAGAGCGGGTTGACGATCGTCTCAGGTCTAGCGAGGGGTATCGATACGGCGGCGCATGGCGCGACGCTGAAAGCGGGCGGTCAGACGATCGCTGTGCTTGGCAGTGGACTCTTACAGATATATCCTCGTGAAAACATGCGTTTAGCGCATCGTATTGCTGATGGGCACGGAGCGGTCATCTCAGAATGGGCGCCCTTAACTCCAGGTCGGCCGCAAAACTTCCCGATACGCAACCGCATCATCTCAGGTCTCACGCAAGCGACACTGGTCATTGAAGCAGGAGAAAAGAGCGGATCGCTGATCACCGCCGATCAAGCGCTTGAACAAGGCCGTGACGTATACGCTGTCCCAGGCCCGATCACCTCCCCTATGAGCATCGGTACGAATCGTCTGATCCAGCACGGGGCGAAACCTGTCCTCGCGGCTTCGGACATCCTCGAAGACTACGAACTCCTCTGTGCTGCTTCCTCCAGTGCAATCACCTCGTCAACCATCTCTTCAACATCCGATCGACAAACTCTTGACCCCGATGCCAAACTCCTGCTACAAATTCTCGGCCACGAAGAAGTTCATCTCGATGTCCTTTTACACCGCACTGGCATGCCCCAAGGCGCTCTCCACACCGCGTTACTTCGCTTGCAATTGCAAGGAAAAATTGCAGCTTTGCCTGGCAACCGCTATCTTTCGATCCTAAAATAATCCCACCTGAAGCGGTGGGACAATCGATTTGATTTGATGTGAGCGCATCGATTCAGTTGTTTGTCACATTTTCGAAGCCGGTTGCTGTTCATATTGGACCCCGAGAAAATAATTGTAAGATACGCAGCGGAAAGGGGCGATGTTGATCGAAAACATTTGTTTATTATTCGAAAAAGCGTCAAGAATTTCGCAGAACTTTCTAGTTCGCATCGGTTTGGGGAGGGCTCAGATTGGAAATGACTATGGCAGGAGTTTGCCATAAAAATCACGATAAGTCGTGACAAACAGATTATCGGTGATATATATTGGTACATAGCATCTTGATTTTCATATGAAAACGCATTCTATTACATAAAGAAAGGGGGAGAGGGTCGTGTCCGACTATCTCGTTATTGTCGAGTCTCCCGCCAAAGCAAAGACGATCGGCAAGTATCTCGGCAAGAAATATGTGGTCAAGGCCTCGATGGGCCACGTCCGTGATCTGCCCAAATCGCAGCTTGGTGTTGCTGTGGAAGACGACTTCTCTCCGAAATACATAACCATACGTGGAAAAGGCGACATTTTGAAAGAGTTGCGGGATGCCCGCAAAAAGGCAAAAGCCGTTTTTCTGGCGGCCGACCCCGACCGCGAAGGGGAAGCGATTGCTTGGCATCTCGCACATATCTTGGACGTGGACACTGCGGCTCCGTGCCGTGTCGTGTTTAACGAGATCACCAAGGATGCGGTAAAAGAAGCGTTTAAACATCCGCGCTCCATCAATATGAATCTGGTCAATGCTCAGCAGGCGCGTCGGATTTTAGACCGTCTCGTGGGCTATCAGATCAGCCCACTTCTATGGAAGAAAGTAAAAAAAGGGCTGTCGGCAGGTCGCGTGCAGTCGGTTGCGGCACGTTTGATCATCGACCGCGAGCATGAAATTCGCGCGTTTGAGCCGGAAGAATACTGGACGCTTACCGCTCAATTCAAAATTGAGAAAAGTAAATTTGAAGCAAGATTCCACGGTTTCGGAGATGAGAAGAAAGAACTGAAAACGGAAAGCGATGTGCTGGAGATCCAGAAGATGATCGCAGGTCAGAACTGGATCGTGCAGTCGATCAAAATGACCGAGCGCAAACGCAATCCCTCTGCACCTTTTACCACCTCCACGTTGCAACAGGAAGCGGCGCGCAAATTAAATTATCGCGCTTCCAAAACGATGTCTCTCGCTCAGCAACTCTATGAAGGGATTGACATTGGGGGGGAAGGAACGGTCGGTTTGATCACGTATATGCGTACCGACTCTGTTCGCATTTCGCAGGTTGCGCAGGATGAAGCAAAAGAGTATATCGTCGAAGAATATGGCGCCGATTATTACCCGGCTGAGCCGCGCAACTATGCGACAAAGTCCAAAGGTGCCCAAGAAGCGCATGAAGCGGTGCGTCCGACTTCTGTGTTGCGCCACCCGGACAAGGTCAAGGAATTTTTGAGCCGAGACCAATTTCGCCTCTACAAATTGATTTGGGATCGTTTTGTCGCGTCGCAGATGTCTTCGGCCGTGCTCGACACGATGACTGTCGATATTACAGCTGGGGAGACACGTTTTCGTGCGACCGGTTCGAAGATCAAATTTCCGGGCTTCATGACCTTATATATTGAAGGAAATGACGAAGGAAAAGAGGATGACGAAAAATTCCTGCCGCAGATGGCAGAAGGTCAGCAGCTGATCGATCCGGAAATCGAGCCGAAACAGCACTTCACTCAGCCGCCGCCACGATATACGGAAGCCCGTCTCGTCAAGACGATGGAGGAGATCGGCATCGGTCGCCCGTCTACCTATGCGCCGACATTAGAAACGATTCAAAAGCGCGGGTACGTGCTTTTGGAGGAAAAACGGTTTGTACCGACCGAGCTTGGCGAGATTGTACATGAGATGATGGAGGAATTTTTCCCTCAAATCATCGACGTCGATTTCACTTCTACCATCGAGCAGGAACTGGACGAAGTGGAAGAAGGCGATATCGATTGGGTAAAAGTGCTCGGTGAATTCTACGGGGACTTTGAAAAGCATCTGCGCATCGCTGAAGAAGAAATGAAGCATGTGGAGTTGCAAGAAGAGGTATCGGACGTTCCCTGCGAAAAATGTGGGAAACTGATGGTGTATAAACATGGCCGCTACGGCAAGTTTTTAGCGTGCCCAGGCTTCCCGGACTGCCGGAACACCAAGCCGATCTTAAAAGAGATCGGTGTGGGCTGCCCCAAATGCAAAGAAGGCCAGTTGGTCGAGCGAAAAGGTAAGCGCAGACGCGTATTCTTTGGTTGTGATCGCTATCCGGAATGCGACTTTATCATCTGGGATCGTCCGTCTGGCAAGGCCTGTCCGGAATGTGGCGAACCGCTGGTCATAAAACGAACCGGAAAAGGTGAAGGTAAGGAAGTTATCCAGTGTTCGGGAGCGGAATGCAATCATAAAGAAGAAGTGACCACAGAGGGCAAACAGGGGTAGTTTGCCCCTGTTTTTTGTGATACGAAAGGAGAATTCATCATGACACAACCGATCACAGTAATCGGGGCGGGTCTGGCAGGGTCGGAGGCTGCGTGGCAGATTGCAAAGCGCGGCCACAAGGTAAACTTGTATGAAATGCGCCCCGTTCGTGCTACCGATGCTCATAAAACGGAGAATTTTGCTGAGCTTGTCTGTTCCAACTCCCTGCGTGGAGCGAGCTTGACCAATGCGGTCGGCCTTTTGAAAGAAGAGATGCGTCGTCTGGACTCGGTGATCATCTCGTCCGCAGATCGGACAGCCGTACCGGCAGGCGGTGCACTGGCTGTAGATCGCGATGTCTTTTCGGGAGAAGTGACTCGCCGTGTGATGGAACATCCGAACATCAATGTCATCCGCGATGAAGTCACCGAGATTCCACAAGACGGCATCGTGATCATCGCAAGCGGACCGCTGACGTCTCCTATGTTGTCAAAAGCGATTTTGGAAATGACCGGTGAAGAGTATTTGTATTTCTATGATGCAGCTGCGCCGATCATCAACAAAGAGTCGATCAACTTTGAGAAGGCGTATATCGCATCCCGCTATGACAAAGGGGAAGCTGCATATATCAACTGCCCGCTGACCGAAGAGGAATACAATGCTTTTTACGAAGCGCTGATCACGGCAGAAGTTGTGCCGTTAAAAGAATTTGAAAAAGAGATTTTCTTTGAAGGTTGTATGCCTGTCGAAGTGATGGCCACACGGGGCCGTCAAACGATGCTGTTTGGTCCGTTAAAGCCGGTTGGGCTACCTGACCCGCGTACAGGTAAAGAACCGTTCGCAGTTGTTCAGTTGCGCCAGGATAATGCGAGTGCGACGCTTTACAACATGGTCGGCTTCCAGACTCACCTCAAGTGGGGCGATCAAAGCCGCGTCTTCCAGATGATCCCGGGCCTTGAGAATGCGGAGATCGTGCGTTTTGGCGTGATGCACCGCAACACATACATCAACTCCCCCAATTTCTTGCGTCAGACCTACCAGACGCAAACTCGCGACACGCTGTTCTTCGCAGGCCAGATCACCGGTGTAGAAGGCTATGTGGAGTCGGCTGCAGCAGGTCTGATCGCAGGCATCAACGCCAGCCGTCTGCTTGAAGGGCAAGAACCTCTGACGTTCCCGCGCGAAACAGCAATCGGCTCACTGGCGTACTATATTACCCACACCAGCGGTAAGAACTTCCAACCGATGAACGCAACGTTTGGTCTGCTTCCGCCGCTTGAGAAAAAAATTCGCAACAAGATGGAGAAGAACGAAAAAATCTCCGCACGTGCACTGGATCGTCTGCAAGCTTTCACGTCTGAGCATCAGCTGTAGAAATCTGATTCCGAAGCTGATGAGTCGGTCTAAATCGCCTTTTTTTTACATAGGGATGCAGGAAAAGGTGGGATACATTGATGGAGCAACCGATCGCTTGGCCCCCGATGATCGATCATCAGGTTGACTTGTACATGCAGTATCTTGCGGTCGAGAAGCGCGTCTCCCACCACACCCTCGACCATTACTACTCGGACCTCGAGCAGTTTATCGCGTTCATGCTGAGCGAAGCGCGCACCTCTTTTTCTGAAATCACTCATATCGACGTGCGGACATTTGTTGGGCGCATGGCCTTGCATCGCGAGAAAAAGACGATCGCCCGGAAAATTTCGGCGCTCCGTTCCTTCTTTTCTTTTTTGAGGAGGGAAGGCTTCGTGGAGACCAACCCAGCGAAAGGCGTACATCTGCCGAAGTTGGAGCGGCGCTTGCCAGGATTTCTGTACCTCGACGCTGTGGAGCGTTTGATGAACGCTCCTGACACCTCTACATGGCTCGGGCTTCGCGACAAAGCGTTGCTTGAGCTTCTGTACGCGTCCGGTGTGCGGGTCAGCGAGTGTGTCGGGCTCGACGTCTCCGATCTCGACTTGGACGTTGGCGCAGCAATCGTTTTCGGCAAAGGAGCCAAGGAGCGCTACGTCCTGCTCGGTGCACCTGCTGTCAACGCCCTGCGCCGCTATCTGAGCGATGCCTGGCCATTGTTGCGGCAAAAGGGGGCGGGGGAAGAGCGCCCGCTGTTTCTCAATCATAAAGGAACGCGATTATCAGATCGCAGTGTGCGACGAATTCTCGACAAATACGTAGTGCAGCTTGCAGGGATGCAAAAAGTCTCTCCGCACATGCTGCGCCATACGTTTGCCACCCATCTGCTCGACCACGGAGCAGACTTACGGGTTGTTCAAGAACTGCTCGGCCATGCCAGTCTGTCCAGCACACAGATCTATACACACACCACTCGCGAGCATTTGGAGCGAGTCTATACCAAGGCCCACCCGCGGGCTTAATGAGAGAGGGGACGGGAACGATGAGCGAAAGCCAATTCCACTCCACCACGATCTTCGCCTGCCGCCGCAATGGGAAAGCAGCGATGGCAGGTGACGGTCAGGTCACATTTGGTCAAAATATGGTGATGAAAAACGGCGCGAAAAAAGTCAGACGACTTTTTCGCGGTGAGGTGGTCGCCGGTTTTGCCGGATCGGTCGCCGATGCGTTTACCCTGTTTGATCTGTTCGAAGAAAAGCTTGAAGAGTTCCACGGCAATCTGCAGCGAGCAGCTGTTGAACTGGCTAAGGAATGGCGCACAAACAAGATGATGAAGAACCTTGAAGCGATGCTGATCGTGATGAACCGCGACCATCTTTTGCTCGTCTCCGGCAATGGAGAAGTGATCGAACCGGATGATGACATCATCTCGATCGGGTCGGGCGGTTCCTTTGCTCTGGCTGCTGGACGCGCGCTCTACAACCACACGGAGCTGACCGCCCGTGAGATTGCGGAGAACGCCCTGAAAACAGCGGCAGACATCTGCGTGTATACGAATCACAACATCATCGTGGAAGAGATCGGCTAAGAGGAGGGGAAGAGGATGAACAAAATGAAAGACCTGACTCCAAAACGAATTGTGGATGAACTCGACAAATATATCGTCGGACAGAGCAAAGCGAAAAAGGCGGTTGCTGTCGCGCTGCGCAACCGCTATCGTCGCTCGCTATTGTCTGAAGACATCATCGACGAAGTAACACCGAAAAACATTCTGATGATCGGGCCGACCGGGGTAGGGAAAACGGAGATCGCCCGCCGCCTTGCCAAACTGGCTGGTGCACCGTTTATCAAAGTGGAAGCGACCAAGTTCACCGAAGTTGGCTACGTTGGCCGCGATGTCGAGTCGATGGTGCGCGACTTGGTCGAAACGGCGATTCGCATCGTAAAGACAGAAAAGATGGCGGAAGTAGAAGAAAAAGCAAAATATATGGCGGAAGACCGCCTTGTATCACTGCTCGTTCCCGACTCGTCGAAAAATAAAAATTACAAAAATCCGTTTGAAATGCTGTTTAGTGGCAATGCTGGTATTCAACAAGACGAACATGCACAGGATTCGTATGAGATCCGACAAAAACGAAGCGAAGCCCGCAAACGTTTGGAAAGCGGAGAGTTGGACGATCAGATCATCGAAGTCGATGTCGAGGACAACAGCCCGGGCATGCTGGATATGCTCGGAAACACTCCAGGCATGGACGGGCTTGGAATGAACAACATCCAAGAGATGCTGGGTAACATGTTGCCCAAGCGTCGCAAGAAGCGTAAGTTGCCAATTCGGGAAGCGCGCAAACTGCTCGCTCAAGAAGAAGCACAAAAGCTGATCGACATGGATGAAGTGACCTCCGAGTCGGTGCACCGCGCTGAGCAGACCGGCATCATTTTTATCGATGAGATCGATAAGATCGCCGGCAAAGAGCGGGGTGGTCCCGATGTGTCCCGTGAAGGCGTGCAGCGCGATATTCTGCCGATCGTGGAAGGCTCGACCGTGATGACAAAATATGGTCCGGTTCGAACCGATTATATTTTGTTCATGGCGGCAGGTGCGTTCCACATCTCCAAACCAAGCGATTTGATTCCGGAACTGCAAGGCCGTTTTCCAATCCGGGTCGAACTCACCAGTTTAACCGCTGACGATTTTAAGCGCATCCTCACCGAACCGAAAAACGCGCTGATCAAACAATACATCGCGTTGCTTGAGACGGAAGGGATCAAAGTCGAGTTTACAGAAGATGCGATTGGCAAATTGGCCGAATTGGCCACTACCGTCAATGTGGAGACGGACAACATCGGAGCGCGACGCCTGCACACCTTGCTGGAAAAAGTGCTCGAAGACCTCTCCTTTGAAGCGTCTGACGTGCTGCTTGACAAAGTGGTCATCACGCCAGCTTATGTCTCAGATAAACTGGAAGGCATCGTGAAGAACAAGGATCTCAGCCAATACATCCTGTAGGCATATCTCAGGAGGGTACCAGGTTGTTATGGAACTACTAAGCAAAACGCGGGTCATGAATCAATTGTTGCAACGTGCTGACGGCATGCGGGTGAGTTACGAAGAAATGACGGCAAGTCTGCGCGACCTTATTTTCGCCAACGTCTTTTTGGTAGATGACATAGGTCGAATGCTCGGTCGCGCATTTTCGGAGATGGTGGATGTCTCGCAACTCCCGAAAGATGCACAAGGTACCACGTGCCTGCCGAATGACTTTGCAGCAAAACTCCTCAGCAGTGATCTCACACGCACCAATTTACAGGAGGACACCCCGTTTTGCAGTGCGACGGCAGGGGATATGACATATGTGTCGATCGTACCGATCCGTGGCACCGGCGAGCGGATCGGCACGCTTCTTCTCACAAAGCAAAACTCTGCGTTGACCGAAGAGGACATCATTCTCGCCGAATACAGCGCTTCGCTGATCGGTCTGGAGATGGTTCGCGCCTCTTCGCAGAAGAAGGTGCAGGAAGGCCGTGACCGCTCCGTCGTGCAGATGGCGGTCGGTTCGCTCTCATTTTCGGAGTTGGAAGCGGTCGATCACATCTTTGCCGAGTTGAACGGCCGTGAAGGATTGCTCGTCGCATCTCGTATCGCTGACCGTGTTGGAATAACCCGTTCCGTGATCGTCAATGCGCTTCGCAAGTTAGAAAGTGCTGGGGTTGTAGAAGCGCGTTCGCTCGGAATGAAGGGAACACACATTAAGATCTTGAACGAAAAACTTCTTCCGTTACTGGAAGACATGAAGTCGAAATGATAAATAATTAGGGCGCGAACTTAGGTTCGCGCCCTAATTATTTATCATTGTAAATGCAAAAAAAGATTCAGAAGGATTATGTCGAGTAAGGTCGAAAGTCCCTAGTAAGATTTTAGCAGGAGTTATAAAATGATGACTGGCAGTTTCAAATCGATGTCGAACTGTGCAGGATTTCCAAACATTGTGGAGAAAATTATATTACTATCAAACTATAAGGGTGATTATATGTCGTTAATCAACAATAGCGCTATCACCTTGCTGGAGCGCTCGCTTGATGCAGCAAGTTTGCGGCAAAAAGTGATTTCAAACAACCTAGCGAATATTAACACGCCGAACTTCAAACGCAGTGATGTGTCATTTGAACACACGCTGCAGCAAGTCTTGCAAGGAAAAGTGTTGGGGGGACGTCGCACAGACGAGCGGCATATGCAGATCGGGACAAGCTCCTTCTCCGAAGTGCAACCGAAGACGGTAACAGACACTTCCACGACGATGCGGCTAGACGGCAACAATGTGGACATCGATGTTGAAATGACCAATCTTGCTGAGAACCAAATTCTTTTCAACGCGGTTACACAACGGATCAACGGCAAATTTGCTACGCTCAAATATGCGATCAGCGAAGGGAAGCGATAAGCATGGGGATTTTTGACAGCCTAAACATCAGTGCAACGGGACTCACCGCGGAGCGTCTGCGTCTCGATGTGGTCGCCGGCAACATCGCCAATGCCAACACGACGCGCGGAGTGAATGGCGAGCCGTACCGTCGTCAGATCGTCACATTTGGCGAGCGTACAGCTTCGTCGTTCCAAAATGTGCTGAACCAAGAACTGAGCCAAGCATCTGGTCAAGGTGTGCGTGTGACCAGCATCGTCAAGGATGAGACGCCGTTCAAGCTTGTGTACGATCCAAATCATCCGGATGCGGTCAAGATTCCAGGTGATCCGATGTACGGCTATGTACGGATGCCTAATGTTGACATCGCGCGTGAGATGGTCGATATGATCTCTGCGACCCGTAGTTACGAAGCGAACGTAACTGCGCTCAACGCCTCGAAAGCTCAGGCGCTGAAAGCGCTGGAAATCGGTAAATAGGAAGGAGGCGCGTGATCGATGATCCAGGGAGTAAATAAACTGATGCAACCGACAGCTCTTGATGGGGTGAAGGCGCTGCAAGCGCCGGATGTCAAGTCTGTTGGAGGCCCGTCCTTTTCCGAAGTGTTGAGTCAAGCGATTGAAAGCGTGAACAATCAACAGAATCATGCGGATGTGTTGACTGAAGCGCTGGCAAGCGGTCAAGCTCCCGATTTGCATACTGTGATGATCGCTGCGGAAAAAGCGTCAATTTCCTTTCAATTGATGGTTCAAATACGAAACAAAGCGATGGAGGCATACCAAGAGGTCATGCGCATGCAAGTTTAAGGGATTGCGTGAAGCACGTGTGGGGGAGTAAGAAGTGACGACGAGGTGAAATTGTGAACCAGCAGCTTAAGCAATTATTCGAAAAACTTACAGGATATTGGAAGCAGCTTGAGAAAAGACAGCGCCGGAACTTGATCCTTGTTGGCGTCTTCTTTGTACTCACAGTCTCCCTTCTCTCTTGGTTCGCTTTTCGCCCGAATTATGTAGTGGTTTTCGCGAATCAATCGCCTGCGAGTTTGGGTGAATTGTCGCAAAAACTCGAGGAATTGAACATCCCGATCAAAGTCGGTTCCGATTCGATCTCTGTGCCTGAACAGTACCAGCATGAAGCGACGATGAAGCTCGCTATGGAAGGTCTCCCATCCACTGGGACGCTAGGTTACTCCGTTTTTGACAAGACCGATCTTGGCATGACCGAAAAGGAGTTCAATGTCCGCTACCAGCAGGCGATTGAAGGAAATATCGCCAATGCGATTCGGACGATCAAGGGAGTACAGGAGGCAAAGGTCAGCGTTGTTCAAGCGCAAGAGAAGTTCTTCGTTTCCCAAGCACAGCAGGATGCAAAGGCTTCTGTCATGTTGTCGCTGGCACCCGGAGTACAATTGAACACCGATCAAATTGGCGGGATTCAACAATTGGTCTCGCATTCGGTACAAGGTCTGCTTCCGCAAAATGTAGCCATCGTCGATCAAAACGGCACACGTCTTGTCGATGATGCTGGTGAGGCGCTGACTGTGGGCGGAACGAACTCGCAGCTGACCAAGCAACAGCAGATCCAAATTCAAGTTGAACAAGAAACTACTAAAAAGATTCGTAACGCACTTGAGCGGATTGTCGGTCTCAACAATGTTGCTGTCGTTGTTCATGCAGATGTTGATTTCGACCAACGCAATTGGACAGACAAAAAGCTGACACCGCCGATCGATGGTTCCACGACGGGTGGTGTGATCTCCCAACGAGAAAACACTGAACAGACAGAAGGTACACAAGGCGGCGGTGCTGCTGGCCAACAGCAAAACAACAACAACCAGCAACAATACCCAGCTGCTGAGCAAGGAACATCGTCCTCTTCGAAAAAAGATAACACGACGAACTATGAGTGGAACACCTACACCGAAAACGGAAAAACTTCGATGTACCGCGTGAAGCAATATACCGTATCGGTCCTGTTGAACGATAAAGACCTGACTCAGGCCCAAAAAGACGAGATCACCAACTTCGTCTCCACTGCGATCGGTAACAAAAATGACGGCACGGCAAATGATGTGATCACCGTAACCGCACAACAATTTGTTGCTCCAGCCAACCCGTTCGAATCGCAAAACTTCTATAAAGAGCCATGGTTCTTAGGGGCGATGGCAGCAGCTCTCGTACTGCTTGGAGGCGGCGCTTATGTGCTGACCAGACGACGTAAGCAAACGGACGTACCGGTGCTCGAAGTCCCGGCAGCGAAAGAGATTGCGGTGGCGATGGAAGAATCGGAATCGCAAAAGATGAAAAAGCAACTCGAAAAACTTGCAAACCAAAAACCGGAAGAATTTGTCAACCTGTTGCGTACTTGGTTGGTAGAAGAGTAGGAGTGACTGCTAGTGGCGCGCATGCAACAAAAACTTACCGGGCGTCAAAAGGCGGCCGTTCTGCTTGTCTCTCTTGGACCGGAAATCGCATCGAAGGTGTTCAAGCATCTGCGTGAAGATGAGATCGAACAGTTGACTCTTGAGATCGCGAATGTGCGTAAAATTGAATACGAACAAAAAGAAGATGTGCTTGATGAGTTCCACTCGATTGCGCAAGCGCAAGAGTACATCTCACAGGGCGGGATCGAGTACGCCAAAGACGTGCTAGAAAAGGCGCTCGGCTCGCAAAAGGCGATCGATATTATCAACCGTTTGACCGCATCGTTGCAAGTTCGTCCCTTCGACTTTGCCCGGAAAACGGATCCAAATCAAATCTTAAACTTTATCCAAAATGAGCATCCGCAAACGATTGCACTTGTGCTCTCCTACTTAGATGCCCAGCAGGCTGCGATGATTCTCTCCGCCTTGCCGCAAGAGCGTCAAGCGGACATCGCACGCCGGATCGCGATTATGGACCGCACCTCGCCAGAAGTGATCAACCAAGTTGAGCGTGTGTTGGAGAATAAGTTGTCCCAAATGACGCTGCACGATTTCTCCACCGGAGGCGGCATCGACGCGATTGTACAAGTGCTCAACGGTGTTGATCGTGCTACGGAGAAAACGATTCTCGAATCGCTGGAACTGCAAGATCCAGAACTGGCTGAGGAGATTAAAAAACGTATGTTCGTCTTCGAAGATATCGTGTCCATCGACAACCGTTCGATCCAGCGTGTCATCCGCGATGTGGACACGAACGATCTGGCGCTGGCACTCAAAGTATCCAGCGAAGAGGTGCAAGAAGTTATTTTCCGCAACATGTCGAAGCGAATGGTCGAAACGTTCAAACAAGATATGGAGTTCATGGGACCTGTGCGTCTGCGCGATGTCGAAGAAGCACAACAACGGATTGTGGGCATCATCCGCCGACTGGAAGAGAGTGGCGAGATCGTGATCGCCCGCGGCGGAGGAGACGATATCATTGTCTAAGTTGCTCAAAGCACAGCAGACGTCGCTCGCTCAGCAAGCCTATCAGATCCAAGTCGAGCCGGTCGTGTTCCCGCGATCAGAAAATCCGGGGCAAGCCGAGTTCGAACAGGCGATACTTGCTGCTCAGCAGGAGGCAAACGCCATATTGGCTGACGCGCAAGCTACTGCCCGCAAGCATGTCGCACATGCAGAGGAAGAGGTTTCAGGAATGCTGGAACGTGAGCGTGAGCGTGTGCAGTCTCTGTTGCAAGCGGAAGTGGAAGCAGCGAAGGAACAGGGCCGTCAGGAAGGTATAGCGCTTGGCATGGAGCAAGCACAAGCGGAGTGTGTCGAAATGCTGCAGGCAGCGGATGAACAATACCAGTCTGCAGTGGAGGAACGCCGCCGCTACTTTGCGCAAGCGGAACCGATGATTGTTGACTTGGCGTTGGAAGTGGCCAAGAAGATCATGATTCGCGAGAGCTCGGTTGACCGCTCATTTGTTGTCGAGGTCGTACAGGCCGCGTTAGATGAGATGCACGATAGCGGCAAAGTTGAAGTGCGAGTCCATCCGGATGATCATGCGGTTGTCCAGCAGAACCGTGAGCGGCTTCGCAAAGATGTGCCGGGACAGGCTGAGCTTTTGATCATCAAAGATCATAGCGTGGAGGCTGGAGGCTGTGTCGTCTGCACGTCTTTTGGCAACATCGATGCAAGGATTGACACCCAATTGGAAGAGGTGAGAAAGGCGTTGCAGGAAGTCGCTGCGAGCCTTGAACCATGAGCGGGCATGTGAATCTCGAAAAGTATCTCAGTCGGCTGAGCCGTACGCGGACAATGAAAATTAATGGCAAGGTGACAAAAGTCATAGGTCTCACGATCGAGTCGAGGGGACCAGCTGCGACGATCGGCGATGTGTGCCAAATCGAATCGCCGGGAAATGAGCCGATGTTTGCAGAAGTGGTGGGTTTTCGCGAAAACAACGTGCTCTTAATGCCATTTTCCGATTTAGGTTCGATCGGTCCAGGTCATGACGTTCTAGCGACTGGCAGTTCACTTGAGATTCCTGTCGGACCGCATCTGCTTGGACGCATACTTGACGGGCTTGGTCAGCCGATCGATGGAAAAGGGCCGTTAGACAGCCCGCAGACCTACACCGCTACACGTCAACCACCCAATCCATTAAGTCGTAAGCGGATCGACGAGACGCTATCAGTTGGCGTTCGCTGTATCGACGCTTTGCTCACCGTGGGCCGTGGTCAACGGGTCGGACTATTCGCTGGGTCAGGCGTTGGCAAGAGTACCCTGCTTGGGATGATCGCCCGCAACACGGCTGCCGATATCAACGTGATCGCACTGATCGGTGAGCGGGGTCGCGAAGTTCGCGAGTTTATTGAGAAGGACTTGGGACCGGAAGGTTTGGCCCGCTCCGTCGTGATCGTGGCTACCTCCGATCAGCCCCCCTTGGTGCGAATCAAAGGCGCTCTTGTCGCAACTGCTATCGCCGAATATTTTCGCGATCAGGGGCAGGATGTCGTGCTGATGATGGACTCGGTTACCCGATTTGCAATGGCTCAGCGCGAGGTAGGTCTCGCCGTTGGTGAGCCTCCGACTACGCGTGGCTATACCCCGTCAGTATTCGCCATGCTCCCAAAGCTTTTAGAGCGAGCGGGTACCGGCGAATTGGGGACGATCACCGCTTTTTATACGGTGTTAGTTGACGGTGATGACATGAATGAACCGATTGCCGATGCGGCACGGGGCATTCTTGACGGTCATATCGTCCTCTCCCGTCAGATCGCCAATCGGGGTCACTTTCCAGCGATCGATGTGCTGGCGAGCGTTTCTCGCGTGATGAACGATCTGGTACTGCCTGAGCATAAACGCGCAGCTGCTACCGTCAAAAAGTTGAGCTCGATCTATAAGGATTCGGAAGACTTGATCAACATCGGCGCCTATCAGCGCGGTAACAACATGCAGATCGACAAAGCGATTTTGCATCATCCTGCCATTCAGCGCTTCACAGCACAGGATGTGCATGAGCACAGCGATTTGGACAGCGCTAGGGCAGCACTCATCGAAGAGTTCGGAGGGATCGAAGTATGACGATCTCCTTGGCTTCTTTGCAAAAGATCACAACATTGAAAAATCGCATTACTCAGCAGGCGACTTGGGAATATGCCGAGTCGAAGCGGAAACTCGATGCGGAGTATAACAAGTTGTATACACTGGCTGATCAGCATGATGCGGCAAAAGCGGAACTGCATCAGGCGACCGAAGAGCGGATCTCTACACAGCATTTGCATTCTTGGATTGTGTATCTCAATGCTCAGCAACGTCAGATGTTGCAACAAGCCGAAGTGATCGCAATGCAAAAGGTGGAATGCGAGGACAAGCATGAAATGCTGAAAGGTCGCTTCCTTGATGAACAGATATGGTCGAAACTGCAAGAAAAGCGCAGTGTGGAAGTTCGAACACATCTGGAGAAGCAGGCGCAGGAAGCGCTGGACGAAGCGGCTGCGGCACTGAGAAGCCGTAAAGGGAGGTGAAGAGGGAAGCATGGAAGCGGAACATCGCTACAGCAAAATGGAGTGGTTGTTTTACATCATTATCCTTCCGCTTCTGTTTACCGCTCTTTTGTCCGGGATCATTCTTCAATTTCTTGGATTTGATGTAACTGGTAAGATTGCTAATGCTGCTCGAGAGATTCCGGTTGTTTCAAGTTTCCTTCCAGAAGAAGAGGAGACGGTAACTGGGCAACCGTCGGCCGATGCAGAAAAGCAAAAGCGAATCCAAGAGCTGCAAGACAAGGTGACTGCGCTTGAGAGCGAAAAACAGCAAACCGAGTCCGACCTGAAGAAAAAAGACGGCGAGATCGCGCGTTTGAAAGCGAAACTTGCCGAATTTGAAACGAAGACGGACAAAACTCAAAAAGACCCAATTTTGGCGCAAGCGGAAGTATACGCTGATATGAAGCCTTCCAAAGCAGCACTGGTGCTAAGCCAACTGTCAGTAACCGAAGCCAAGCAACTGTTGAGCAAGATGAGCTCAAGCGCGCAGGCAGCGATTTTGGAACAGATGGAACCAGCGATTGCGGCTAAAATCATGAGCCGCTAACTGCGAAAGGAGGTGATACAAATGAAACTGGCAATTGGAAACGCCGCAGTGACCCAATCTACTGGGGCAACAGGGAAAACTGGCACAGCATCAGGCAAGTCAGAAGCACGTGGCGGATTCGGGATGCTCCTACAAGCGGCGGGGTTGTCGAAGCAGACAGCAGATAAGAGTTCACCTGATCAAGATCAATTGCTAACCGCTTTGGCAGCAATGGCTGGAGGATTATCTCCGCAACTCGTCTTACAACAATCGGAACTCCAAGCGATGGATGAAGGGCAAGGCCTTGCTTTGATTGGACAAGCTGGTGAAAGAAATGTAGCACTTTTGTTGAAAGATCTACCGCTTTCAAACGCCGAATTGGCTCAAGTGCTACAGAAATTCGGAGCCTCTTCTGAGCTTTTGACTGTCCTCAACAGTCAGCCGAATGGAAATCCGATCGAAACGTTAAAATCGCACTCGCAATTGCTTGCAGAGTTCGGATCCGCTCTGACCCAGATGGTGCATGCGCTCTCCGCACAGCCACAGTTGCTTGTACAGGAGTCGCAAACGACCGCGTTGTTCCAATCGCTGATGAAGTCGATACAAGCGGACTCGGATCAAGAAGGTCATACTGTTTCGGACAGTAAATCCCAGACTGATTCTGCATTACTGCTCAAGGCCAACAGTCTCTTTGGCAAATTGCAGGCGACGATCTCGACACATGCGCTTCAAGCAACAGATCGTACGGCGTTCACTTCCGAATCGATCAAACCGGGGGGCGTTGTCGCGGCTGCCAATCTGACAGCCGAAACGAGCGGCGCAACCGCTGAACTCGTGAAGTCCGGTTCAGAGGGGCAAACGCAGCAAACAGATTCGCCAGCCGCGGGGATCGTAGCGAATCAATCGCATTTGCAACTCCCGTCGCGCAACCTGCAGCTGGAGCCAGTCGTCACGATGCGTGCCGATCAATTTCGATCGGAGTTTTCTGAGACGATCATCAAGCGTGCTACGCTGATCGAAGCTCCAGGCCGTCATGAATTCCGTATTATTCTAGAACCTCAAGGTCTAGGAGAAGTGGAAGTTCGCATCCAAGCGATTAACAAACAGATATCGGTACAATTGATCGCGGACTCATCCGCCTCGAAAGGCATGCTCGACGCGGCGATTACTGGATTGAAACTTCAATTGCAGGCGCAAGGAATCCAGTACGACCGCATTGAAGTGCAAACTTCCTCCCAGAACAGCACCGGCCTAGGTTCTGGTATGCCGGATCAACGCGGTTCGGGTCAGCAGGCACGTGAGCAACAGCAAGGCGAACAGTCTCGCCAAGTCCCGGTGGACACGTTTAATTTACCAGATGGGGAGACGTTGCCGGACGGTGAGCATTTGACCGGGGAGAGCATCGATGTCACAGCGTAAAAGGAGTGAGAATCATGGCCAATACTGTCCTCATTGACAACTCGCATCGTTATGAATCGCGCACGGAAGCAGCCCCAAAACGCGAACTCGATCGGGATGCATTTTTGAAAATACTTGTCACACAACTAGCGAACCAAGATCCAACACAGCCTTTGCAAGACAGGGAGTTTATTGCCCAGATGGCACAATTCTCTTCGCTTGAGCAAATGAACAAAGTAGCCATTATCAATCAACAAGTCGCGCAAATGAGCGCAATGACTCTTGGGGCGCAATTGCTCGGCAACGTTGTCACGTACTACAACGCCAAAGGGGAGACTGTCACAGGGGAAGTGACAGCGGTACGAACTGTGGGTGGCATCGTCGCCGTACAAGTAGGCCAGGAACTGGTTGATCTTAACGCGATCGAGACGGTGAAAGCGAAATAACCTTCGAGCAGGGGGTGGGGAATGTGAGCCAAGATTGGCTCCTGCGGCCTTTGTCGCTACCGATCACTCCGAAACGAGAGATCGCCCCGCGAACTACAGGGCCGGGTCATACAGGGGGAACTTCCTTTCAGGAAGAATTGAACAAGGTACTCGCCAAGCAGCAAAGGGTCACATTTTCCGGACATGCACTTGAGCGTCTGCGTCTGCGGAACATCTCCTTGACACAGGATGATCTCAATCGACTGGGAAATGCGATCGACAAAGTGGCAGCTAAAGGCGGGCGCGAATCACTGGTCGTGTATAAAGACACCGCCTTCGTGATCTCGGTGAAAAACCGCACAGTGATCACTGCTGTCGATTCTGCACATATGAACGATCATGTTTTCACAAAAATTGACAGCGCAGTATTTGCGTAGGGCAGGACCACCATGTGGATGCCCAGAAGCCGTTGACCGACTGATGCGGCTCACAACTAAAGGAGGGAACTTCAATGCTTCGTTCCATGTATTCCGGTATTTCCGGGATGAGAGGCTTTCAGATCAAACTTGACGTTATTGGTAATAACGTTGCCAACGTTAACACCGTTGGATTTAAAGCGGGCCGCGTGATGTTTAAGGATATCATGAGCCAAACCCTGCAAGGGGCAGGCGCACCGGTCGATCCGTTTGGTGGTACCAACCCGCAGCAAATCGGTTTGGGATCGACGATCTCTGCCATCGATACGATCATGAACAACGGGGCACCTCAAGTTACGAACCGTCCGCTGGACTTTGCGATCCAAGGCGAAGGATTCTTCACCGTGGTTAACGAAAATGATGAGGTGTTCTACACCCGTTCCGGTAATTTCTATTTTGACGAAACAGGTAACCTGGTGACGGCAGATGGCTGGAAAGTGGTGGACAGCGCCGGTGCCCCGATCGTTCTTGATGATATGTCGGCTGTCAAATCCTTCTCGTTCGACTCGAAAGGCATCTTGACTGTCGTTGATGGTGAAGGTGGGACGACCACATTCGGTCCGATCGGACTGGCGAAGTTTGCCAACCCGGCAGGTCTCGAAAAAGTAGGGGGGTCCATGTTTAGAAGCTCTCCGAACTCCGGTGAAGCAATTATCGCATCGCCTGGCGACACCGCAACGGGCACAGGGGTTTTGCTGGTAGGTTCCCTTGAAATGTCCAACGTAGACCTCACGAACGAATTTACGGAAATGATCGTGGCACAACGCGGCTTCCAAGCCAACTCTCGAACGATCACGACGGCAGACGAAATCCTGCAGGAAATTGTCAATCTCAAGCGTTAATTAGAGGGGTGAGGTGAGCTTATGATCCGAGTGACGAGGTTTAACCGTTCCACAGTCTTTCTCAATGCAACGCTGGTTGAAACGGTGGAAGCTACACCGGATACGGTGATCACGCTGATCACCGGAAAAAAGTTCATCGTGACTGAAACTGTCTCAGAAGTGCTTGACATGATCGAATCATTCTACCGAAAAGTCGGGCTTGTCTCTGTACAAGCCCGGCAATTGAACGCGGAGGGAACCGATGTTTCGTAATAAGATGCTCAATATCGTACTTATTGTGGTCATTGCCGTGGCATTGCTTGGAATCGTCGGGGTCGTCGTTTTCAAAACGGTGATCGTTCCGGCATCAGGTCAGCAGGAAGAAAAAGTACCGACTGCGAAAGAATTAAAACTAAGCCAGTTTGAATTTGGGAAGATGACTACAAACTTGGCTGGAAGCGCGCTGATACAGGCTACATTTTCCGTGCAAGGTGAAAGCGTGGATGCGATGCGTGAGTTAGAAGAGCGCAAAGCGCAGATCAAAGATATTATCAACACCGTCTTGCATACGACAACACAGGCCGACATTGAGAAGCCAGAGGGCTATCAGCTTTTGAAAGTCCGCCTCATTAACGAAATGAACAAAGTGATGATCGAGGGTAAAGTCACAAACATCTACATCTCCGACATCGTCGTGCAATAGGCCAACCGGTACATAAAGGAGGTGATGACAGATGGCTGAGGTCTTGTCGCAAAGTGAGATTGATGCGCTGTTATCGGCGCTCTCGTCGGGCGAATTAACAGCGGAAGAGATTCGTAAAGAAGACACGGACCGCAAGATCAAAGTATACGACTTTAAACGTGCGATGAGATTCTCGAAAGACCATATTCGAAGCATCACTCGGATCTTTGAGAATTTCGCACGTTTGCTGACAACGTATTTTTCGGCTCAACTCCGCACGTTTGTTCAGATTTCTGTCGTTTCTGTCGATCAATTGCCTTATGAAGAGTTTATTAGGTCCATCTCTAAAATGACGATTTTGAATGTGTTTAACTGCGCGCCATTAGAAGGAAAATTCGTCATGGAAGTCAACCCGAACATCGCCTACGCGATGCTCGACCGATTGCTTGGCGGCCCTGGACAAGGGACTGATGAACTTCGCGACCTAACCGAGATTGAAATGACGATCATGGAGCGCGTGTTTGGTCGGGCGCTGGATAACTTCCAAGAAGCTTGGAAGGCGGTCGTTGACCTTGATACTGACGTTGATCATTTGGAGGTCAACCCACAATTCCTACAGCTCGTCTCACCAAATGAAACGGTTGCAGTCGTCTCCTTATCGACGAAGATCGGAGAGACGACGGGAATGATCAACATCTGTATGCCGCATGTGGTTTTGGAGCCGATCATTCCTAAGCTTTCTGCCCACTATATGATGGGTAGCATGAAAAGCTCCAAAGATTACAGTGAAGATTGGGAAGCCATCCGTCAGAGCCTCGGCAACACTCAAGTGCCAATGCTCGCAGAACTTGGCCATTCTACGATCTCCGTCGGTGAATTTCTCTCGCTTGGTGTAGGCGATGTAATCGCCTTGCATCAGGATGTCAATGCCAAGATTCAGCTTCGCATCGGTAGCCGAGTCAAGTTTTACGGACAGCCGGGCACGGCTCGCGGAAAAGTGGCCGTGCAAATTTCGCAAGCATTAGAAGATGATGAAGGAGTGGGCGCTGATGAATAGAGAAGTTTTGTCACAGCAGGAAATCGATGCCCTCCTAAAACAAAGTGATGGGGACAGCGAGGGTTCAAGCGAATTGAAAGTAGCTGATTTCCTGTCGGACTTTGAAGTGGATGCATTAGGAGAAGTCGGGAATATTTCGTTTGGCACTGCGGCGACTGCACTATCTACCTTACTGCGTCAAAAGGTGGACATCACAACTCCGAAGGTATCTGTTGTCGCACGCGATCAGTTGAATCACGATTTCCCGCTGCCGCACGTTGCGATTAAAGTGAGCTATACGGACGGATTTGTTGGTGCAAACGTCTTGGCGATTCGCGTGGAAGATGCGCAGGTGATCGCCGACTTGATGATGGGTGGAGACGGGAAGTCAGCACCTGCTGAACTGAATGAATTGCACTTGTCGGCCGTTGCAGAAGCGATGAATCAAATGATGGGATCTGCGTCCACATCCATGTCAACGATTTTCAACATGATGGTCAACATTACACCGCCCGATGTCGATGTGATGGATTTTGACAAAAGACAATCGATGACTCTGTTCCCAAATGATGAGGTGCTGATCAAGATTTCCTTCCGACTGATCGTGGGCGATCTGATCGATTCGCACATCATGCAGATGATTCCTGTGTCATTTGCCATAGATATGATCAACAAGCTGACAGGTGGAATTGGTGAGTCTGAGCCTGAAACGGCACCAGCGGCAACAGCTGCACCTGAACCAGTGCGCACGGAGGCACCAGTACCGCAGCCTGTTCCGCAAGCGGCGGCTCCGCTGCCGGAAGCAGCACCGGTTCATCCTGTGCATCCTCCGCAACAGCCGATGTATGAACAGCCGGCCACCGGATATCCTCAGCAACCGATGTATGCAGAGCATCCGCAGGCGCCTTATACACCGCAGCAGCATCCGTCCTACGGATACCCGCCGAACTACCCGCCGCATGGCTATACGCATGCGGAAACGGCAGCTACGCATGCGCCACAACGCATGCAGCCCAGCGTGAATATTCAGCCGGTGCAATTTGCATCGTTTGACGCCAACGAAGGCGCAGGTGGCCAACACAGCAACCTCGATCTCCTGCTTGACGTACCGCTTTCGATCACTGTGGAATTGGGGCGCACCAAGAAGCTGATCAAGGACATTCTTGAACTTGTTCCAGGTTCGATCGTCCAACTCGATAAGCTTGCAGGTGATCCTGTCGATATCATGGTAAATAATAAGTTGGTGGCAAAAGGAGAAGTTGTGGTCATTGACGAAAACTTTGGTGTACGGGTAACTGACATCATCAGTCCGTCTGAACGAGTTCGTAAATTACAGTAATTAGGGGGAACTAAAAGATGTCTCATAAAATCCTGATCGTAGACGATGCAGCATTTATGCGAATGATGATCAAAGAGATTCTCACCAAAAACGGATATACCGTTGTAGGTGAAGCGCAAGACGGGCTACAAGCGGTGGAAAAATATAAAGAGCTGCGCCCTGATTTGGTGACGATGGACATCACGATGCCGGAGATGGATGGCATTCATGCGCTGAAAGAAATTCGCGGGTTCGACCCAAACGCAAAAATCATCATGTGCTCTGCGATGGGTCAGCAGGCGATGGTTATCGACGCGATCCAAGCGGGCGCCAAAGACTTCATCGTCAAACCGTTCCAAGCGGACCGCGTTGTCGAAGCGATCAAGAAAACGCTGAGCTAATTTTGCCCTTGCGTCAACAATTGAGAAAGGGTGGGGTCATGCGACCGAAACTACGTAGACTTGTTGCTTGGTCTGTTGCTGCGGGAGCCCTCTGGTTGTCGTCCCCCCTCGCGTGTTGGCGGTTGAGAACAATGTGGAGGACGTGCTGAAAAAAGATACACCTGCCACCAACTTTCAGGGGGCAGCTATCGACGGTGGTTCGATGTTTTGGTCAATCCTGCAGTTGATTTTCGCACTTGGGATTATTATTGCCATCATCTATCTGCTGATACGCTTTCTTTCCACACGCACCAATCTTACACGCGGTAACGTGTTTCAGCCGCTCGGAGCGCATACGCTGGCGACCAACAGGTCTGTGCATGTGATCGCTCTGCAAGACAAAGTGTATGTGATCGGTGTGGGAGACGACGTCACACTGCTTGATACGATCGAGGATGCGGAACTTGTGATGCAAATCAAAGAGTCATCCGCGCCGACAAGCGGTATGGCCGCTGGGGCACCAGTTCTTACCGACTTACTGAACCGCCTGCGCAAGAAGCAAACGCCGCAAGCAGAAGAAATCAATGTCACGGACTTGTCTTTTGATGACGCACTCCGTGAGAAGCTGAACTCGCTCAAAGAACAACGTCAACAGACTGGTTTGCCGCCGGAGGATGAAAAATGATGAAAAAGATTCAAATCCTCCTGCTGCTTATGGTTACTTTGTTTGCACTTGTCGGAGTCACAGAGCCTGTTTACGCACAACAGAGTATAGTGATTCCAGGGATTGACATCGGAATCTCGACAGCGGACGATCCGCAGTCAGTTTCGACCAGTATGCAGATCATCATGCTGCTGACCGTTTTGTCTTTGGCACCGTCGATCTTGATTCTGATGACCTGTTTTACCCGTATTGTGATTGTGCTGTCCTTTGTCCGCAATGCGCTCGCGTTGCAGCAAATGCCGCCAACACAAGTATTAATCGGACTGGCGTTATTTATGACTCTCTTTGTTATGTATCCAACTCTTCAGCAAATCAATGATACCGCGTTGCAACCCTATCTGGATGGATCGATGTCTCAGACGCAAGCTCTTGAACATGCAGCTACACCACTGAAACATTTCATGGCGAAACAAACTCGGGAAGAGGATTTGAAGCTGTTTCTGGAATTCCGTAATCAACCGATGCCAAACACCGTGGATGAGATACCAATCTCAACGCTCGTACCGGCTTTTACAATTTCGGAACTGAAAACTGCGTTTCAGATCGGTTTTATGATTTTCGTCCCGTTTTTGATCATCGACATGGTAGTGGCAAGCGTGTTGATGTCAATGGGTATGATGATGCTTCCGCCGGTCATGATCTCAATGCCGTTTAAGATCTTGTTGTTTGTCTTGGTCGATGGTTGGTACCTTGTCGTGAAGTCACTATTGATCGGATACCAGTAACCGGAAAGGAAGATTGAAGATTGAGCGCGGACTTTATCATCTCACTTGGACAAAATGCGATCTTGACGCTGCTCATGATGGTCGCTCCGTTGCTTGGCATCGGGCTTCTGGTCGGTTTGACGGTTTCGATTTTTCAGGCGACCACTCAGATACAGGAGCAGTCGCTACAGTTCATTCCAAAGCTGATTGCGACCTTTGTTGCAATGGTTGTGTTCGGTCCCTGGATGCTGTCACTGATCTTGGACTTCGCCAGAAACATTTTCGGAAATTTAAACTCGTTTATCGGATAGAAGGGGTGACATCTACATGCTAGGTCTAGTCGTTACCTATGTAGAAGTGTTCACCCTTGTCTTAGTTCGGATCTCAAGTTTCTTCTTCCTAACCCCCTTTTTTGGAGCAAGAAACATTCCGATGGTGATTAAAATCGCACTTGCCTTCATGATCGCATTGTTGATGACACCTGTGTTGGCAGCTTCTGAAGCAGGGCAATTGTACGCTGGTGCTGGATTTGCAGACATGTTTTTGATCATCGTGAAAGAACTTATGGTCGGAATTACACTTGCGATGATTGCGGCCTTTATTTTCGCTGCAATACAGGTCGGCGGTATGTTTATCGACATGCAGATCGGGTTCGTGATGGCAAACGTTTTTGACCCGTTGACTGGCGCTTCCGCTCCGCTCACTGGCCAGTTTAAATATGCGCTTGCCATGTTGCTGTTTTTAGGTTTGGATGGTCATCACGGGTTGCTGGCAGCTCTCTTGCAAAGCTACAACTTCTTGCCGCTTGGCTCGTTTGTCATGTCAGATAACCTGCTCTCAATTGTGGTTGAAACTTTCACGGTCATGTTTCTACTGGGCTTAAAGATTGCTGCTCCGATCATCGCTTCCCTGTTTCTCACCGATGTGGGTTTAGCGATTCTCTCCAGGGCTGTGCCGCAGATGAACGTCTTTGTCATCGGGATGCCGACTAAAGTGTTGGTCGGTTCTGTGATGATCTTTGTCGCCATGCCTGCATTCATCTATCTTCTTCGGGGGCTGTTCCATACGATGTATGGTCAACTGGATATGCTCCTGCGGGCAGTGGGAGGCATCTAGTTCTATGATTCGTATTAACCTCCAATTATTCGCTGGTGAGAAGACAGAAAAAGCCACGCCTAAGAAACGGCAAGATGCCAGAAAAAAGGGGCAGGTCGCTCGCAGTCAGGAATTTGGTCAGGCGATCGTGCTCTTGGTCGGTCTGTTTTGTTTGAAACTGATGTCTGGCACCTTCCTTGCAAAACTGGTGGAACGGTTTCAGGTACAGCTGACGAGCGGGCTATCTTATGAACTGAATGATCAATCGATCGCACCGTTGTTTTTAGATTTAACACTGACGGTGGCCATGCTCGTGCTCCCCATCAGTGGAGTAATCATGGTGATCGGAGGATTTGTCGCTTACTTTCAGGTCGGTTCTCTGTTTACGATGAAACCGTTGATGCCTGATATTAAAAAGATCGATCCAATCCAAGGTTTTAAGCGCATATTTTCAATGCGAACCTTGGTAGAACTGATCAAATCACTCTTAAAGATGACGATCGTTTCGGTTATCGTTTATCTCGAATTAATGGGTGACTGGAAGCGAGTGTCGCAACTCGGCTCGATGGAAGTGCTCGACATCTTACATGTGGTAGGAAGTATAGCCTTTAGTATTTTCTGGAAAGTCGGAATTGCGATCTTCATTCTTGCTCTCTTTGACCTGTTCTATCAACGTTTTGATTATAATAAAAACCTTCGGATGTCCAAGCAAGAAGTAAAAGAAGAGTACAAGCAGACAGAGGGTAGTCCTGAGATCAAAGGGAAGATCAAAGAGCGCCAACGCCAGATGGCGATGCGACGAATGATGGCCGATGTACCGCAAGCGGACGTCGTCATCACCAACCCGACCCACTATGCGATCGCGATAAAATATGAGGCCGATCAAATGGCTGCACCACAAGTCGTAGCGAAAGGGATCGACGAAGTGGCGCAGCGCATCAAAAAGGTGGCCAAAGAAGCGAACGTTGTGATGGTTGAGAACAGGCCGCTCGCACAAACGCTCTACAAGACGGTTGAAATTGGTGAAGGGGTGCCAGGTGAATTGTTTCAAGCGGTCGCTGAAGTGCTCGCCTATGTCTATCGCCTGAAGGGTAAAGTGTAAGGAAAGGAGTGACCTAGTTGAAGTTAAAAGATTTCGGCGTAATCGGAGCAGTCATCGGCATTGTGATCATGATGGTCATTCCTCTGCCGACCGCTTTACTGGATTTTCTGATCATCATCAACTTAAGCATCTCGCTGACCATTTTGCTCGTCGCGATGAACACCAAAGAACCGCTGCAGTTTGCGATCTTCCCATCCTTGCTGCTGCTGACCACGATGTTTCGACTTTCTTTGAACGTTTCCTCAACCCGCGCGATCCTCTCACAAGGGGAAGCGGGGAACGTCATTCACACGTTTGGTACGTTCGTAATCGGCGGCAACGCTGTCGTCGGGATCATCGTGTTTTTGATTCTTGTCATCATTCAGTTTATCGTCATCACCAAAGGTTCGGAGCGTGTGGCGGAAGTTGCAGCGCGCTTTACACTCGATGCGATGCCAGGTAAACAGATCTCGATTGACGCTGACTTAAACTCCGGGTTGATTACGGAGAAAGAAGCGAAGGACAAGCGTCAGAAGATCGAACGAGAAGCTGACTTCTACGGTGCGATGGACGGTGCATCCAAATTTGTTAAAGGGGACGCGATCGCAGGTATCATCATCGTCGTGATCAACATTGTGGCGGGCTTCATCATCGGTGTTGCGATGCGTGGTGAATCGGCAGCTGAAGCGATGCAGACCTACACGATTCTTTCTGTCGGTGACGGTTTGGTTTCACAGATTCCTGCGCTGCTCATCTCGACGGCGACTGGTCTTGTTGTCACCCGTGCAGCATCGGACGGCACGTTGAGCGACGACCTTTCCAAACAACTGCTCGCCTATCCGCGCATGTTGTACATCGTTGCTGGTGTGATCGCAATGCTTGGTCTGTTCACGCCGATCGGTGTGATCAGCACTTGGCCGATCGCCGGGTTGCTCGTTTTTGGCGGTATTCAGATGCAGCGAACGATGAAGGTGGAAGAACTGCGTGAAGTGGAGCGCGAAGAAGAGGTCAAGCAAGACGAAGTGCGTTCGCCTGAAAGCGTATTGTCACTGATTCACGTTGATCCGATCGAGTTCGAATTTGGTTATGCGCTCATTCCGCTCGCTGATGTCAATCAGGGCGGCGATCTGCTGGATCGCGTGATCATGATTCGCCGTCAGTGCGCGATTGAGATGGGTTTGATCGTGCCGGTGATACGGATTCGTGACAACATCCAACTTCGTCCCAATGAGTATGTCATCAAGATCAAAGGAAACGAAGTGGCGCGAGGCGAGCTGTTGCTCGACCATTACCTCGCGATGAGTCCAGGTGTAGACGACGAATCTGTCGTCGGGATCCCTACCAAAGAACCTGCATTTGGCTTGCCTGCGCTGTGGATTGCTGAAAACATGCGCGAAGGAGCCGAGTTTGCCGGTTACACGGTTGTTGATCCGCCATCTGTGGTAGCGACACACTTGACAGAAGTGATTCGCACCCATGCGAGCGAACTGCTCGGACGCCAAGAGACCAAGCAACTGATCGATTCCTTGCGTGAGAACTACCCGGCTCTGGTCGAAGAAGTGGTGCCGTCGCAGCTGTCGATCGGTGAAGTACAGAAGGTGCTGGTCAACCTTCTGCGCGAAAAAATCTCCATTCGTGACCTTGTCACCATCGTCGAGTCGCTGGCCGACTACTGCCAGTACACCAAAGACCCAGACATTCTCACCGAGTATGTACGACAGGCTTTGGCGCGCCAGATCACCAACCAATATCGAACTTCGCACGGCCCGGTGAAAGTGATTACACTGGCTCCTGCGGTCGAAAAGGTTGTGGTTGATAACATTCAAAACTCTGAACACGGTGCCTATCTTGCGCTCGATCCGCGCATTTCACAGCAGATGTATCAAAAGCTGGCTGAACAGGTGCAGGGACTGGTGGCGATGGGTCACTCGCCAATCCTCATCACGTCTCCGAACATTCGGATGCACGTCCGCAAACTGATCGAACGCGTGTTGCCTGATGTGGCTGTGCTGTCGTTTAACGAATTGGATGCAACCGTTGAAGTACAAAGCGGAGGGGTGGTGAACCTGTAATGTTAGTGAAACGATATCTTGTCAAAGAGATGCCTGAAGCCGTGTCGATGATACGCGAGGAACTGGGCAGCGATGCTGTCATTCTCTCCACAAAAAAAGTACATAAGCGCGGCTTTCTCGGGCTGTTTCCGAAAACGCATATCGAAGTGATCGCGGCAGCTAACGAGCAGGAGCCACCCGTTGAGCCGCGAGTGCAGCAGTTCAACGCTCGTCCGACGGCTACTAATGCCTACCAACGCCAGATGGGGCAGCCGCCCACTACACCTTCACCAGCCGAAACGCCAGTTGCAACTCCTCCAGCACCTCCGAAACCGGAACCTCTATCTGTGTCAGAAACGGCACCAGTGATGGAAGATGATGAGAAGGTGCTCAAGGAAGTCCAGGAATTGCGCACGATGTTTCGGAGCCTCCTTAACTCTTCTTACAATCAACTAATGCCAGAAGCGGTGGTCAATGTCCGCAAACAAATGCTCAAAAATGATCTCTCTGAGGAAGCGGTCGATGAACTGATTGAACGAGGAATTCGAAATATTACTCAGGTTCATGAAGTTAGCGAGCAGGAATTTCGGGGTATTTTGACAAATTTTATTAGAGAGGATTTAGAACGCTATAGTCCTCCAGCTCAAATCGCTTTAAAATCAAGAGTTGTTGCGTTTATTGGGCCGACAGGAGTAGGGAAGACGACGACCATCGCGAAACTAGCAGCGGAGCAAGTGCTCGCCCGTGGCAAGAAGGTAGGGTTGATTACCACTGACACGTACCGGATCGCTGCCGTTGAGCAACTTCGCACTTATGCGAACATTTTGGGCATTCCGCTTGAAGTCTGTTATGCGCCCGAAGACATCAAGCGTGCGATGGGCGTGTATGCAGACTTCGATCTGGTTCTGATCGACACGGCGGGACGCAACTATCACAATCTTCTCAATGTACGGCAGTTAAACACCTACCTTGAGGAGATCCAACCGGATGAGACCTATCTGGTGCTCTCGCTTACGACGAAGGCATCCGACTTGGAAGAGATCGCCGGTAACTTCACACAGGTGCGCGCCGACAAGTTTCTGTTCACGAAATCGGATGAGACCAAAACGTACGGTGCGGTTTACAACCTGGTCACTCGGTACAAGAAGCCACTGTCCTATCTGACGACAGGGCAAAACGTGCCGGAGGACATTGAAGAAGTCTCAACAGAAAAACTCGCCAAACTTCTGACAGGGGAGATTTTGTATGAATGACCAAGCTGAGCGGTTACGTTCCCTGGTCGCAAAATCACGTCAGGAAGAAACGCCAGTCAGGTCTACGCGCGTCATCACGATCACCAGTGGCAAAGGCGGAGTAGGCAAGTCGAACTTTACCTTGAACTACGCGCTGGGCTTGGCTAAGCAAGGAAAACAGGTGGTCATTCTCGATGCGGACGTAGGATTTGGCAACATCGATGTTTTGATGGGGGTCACACCGAAAAAGACCCTAGCCGATTTGATTCGCAAGGAAGCTACGCTCCAAGACATCCTCGAAACAGGCCCATGCGATATCAAATTTATTGCGGGCGGTTCTGGATTTCAAGATCTGCTCGATATTCAACAAGAGGAATTTGACTATCTTTTGGAACAACTAGGCGAATTGCAAGGATTTGCCGACTATGTGCTGATCGACACTGGAGCTGGGCTGAACGCGCAGACGTTGCAATTGATCCTCTCGTCTGACGATGTTTATGTGGTGCTGACTCCAGAACCGACAGCCATCACAGACGCCTACGCGTTGATCAAGATGGTGGTCAATCGCGAGCCGGCCACCCGTATTCAACTGGTGGTCAACCGGGCGCAGTCCATGCCAGAAGGGAAGGAGACGGCCGAGAAGATTCGGCTGGTCGCACAGCGTTTTTTGAATGTTGGGATTTCCACACTGTGCGTTTTGCTTGACGACCCTAACGTTTCCAAATCGGTCAAACGGCAAGTGCCGTTTCTGCTTGCCTACCCCAATGGTCTCGCCTCGATGTGTATCACGAATGTGGTTCAAGCGCAGATCAAGGGCGAAGTTGCCGGGGATGTATCGACTAGAGGAATGAAACAGTTTTTGCATCGAATGGTTCGGCTGTTTCAATAGTACCCAGAATTGAGGGATGTTTGACAGAATGAGCCCGATCAAAGTTCTCGTTTGTGACGATTCAGCTCTTATGCGTCGCATCATCAGCGACATTTTGAAATCGGACCCCGAAATCATGGTGGTTGGAGCAGCAAAGAACGGTCTGGAAGCGCTTGAACTCATACCTCATTTAAAACCGGACGTTCTTACCCTGGATATTGAGATGCCCGTCTTAAATGGTCTAGAAGCGTTGCCGATGATCTGGCGCAGATACAAACTGCCGACGATCATGCTCTCCTCTTTAACGCAGGATGGAGCGGAAGCGACGATTAAGGCGTTGGAGCTTGGCGCGTTTGACTTTGTCGGCAAGCCCTCAGGGTCTATCTCTCTCGATCTGCGCATAGTCGGGGAAGAGCTGGTTGCTAAAGTAAAAGCGGCCGCAAAAAAGGAACAAATTGTTCGCAGCACGACCTATTTTCGGCCTTTGCCAAAACCGATCCCCACACCTCCTAAACCGATGCGGACAGGGAAGCGTGTGGAAGAAATCATCGCGATCGGAACATCTACGGGCGGACCTCGCGCCTTGCAAGTGGTGCTCTCCCATTTGCCGGCCGAACTTCCAGCCGCTGTTGTCATCGTGCAGCACATGCCGCCCGGATTTACCAAATCGCTCGCCACGCGTCTTGATCATCTCTGTCAAGTTCGTGTGCATGAAGCGGAGCACGGTCAAATGTTGGAAGAAGGGCATGTCTACATCGCACCAGGGGATTACCATATGAAAATCGTGGAGCATCGCCCCCATACCTATATGACAGAGCTTTCTCAAGAACCGCCGGTCGGCGGGCACCGCCCGGCAGTTGACGTCCTGTTTGATTCGGTTGCAGAATTAGCCGATGTTCGAGTGACCGCTGCGATCCTCACCGGAATGGGCGGTGATGGTTCGAACGGCATGGTTAAAATCAAGTCAAACGGTGGTCGTACGATCGCCGAAGCACAGGAGTCCTGTGTAGTGTTTGGAATGCCGCGTTCCGCGATAGCCAAAGGTTGTGTAGATACTATTGTCCCCCTGGATCGCATTGCGGACGAGCTTAGAAAACCGTGGAAACGCTAGGAGGTGTCTTGATATGGACATGAATCAATATCTTGATATGTTCATTGAAGAATCAAAAGAGCATCTGCAGGCCATCAACGAAAACCTGCTTGCTTTAGAGCAATCACCTCAGTCGCTCGATATCGTCAATGTTGTGTTTCGCTCCGCTCACACCCTGAAAGGGATGGCGGCGACGATGGGCTTCGAGAAGATGACTCATTTGACGCACGAGATGGAAAACGGACTTGATCTGATGCGAAATGGGATCTTGGCTGTTAGTGGCGACGTGATGGACGTGCTGTTTAGTTGCGTAGATATTTTGGAAGGACAGTTGAATCAGATCATCGAAGCGGGCAATGACAGCGCTTCTGATATCGAAGTGACTGTGGATAAACTGAAAGCTCTCGTTACTGGTAAGCCAGCTTCTTCCTCTGTTTCCGATGAGGAAGTCTCTGGTATTGAAGTGACCGAAGACGGCCTCATATTCAACGAATATGAATCGACGATTCTTCGCCAATCGCAGGAGAGCGGGTTCAGCGCGTATAAGATTATGGTTACGCTGAATGAGAAATGCATCATGCGCGCGGCACGTGCCTACATGGTGTTCGATGCCTACGAGCGTACGGGCGAGATTATCAAATCTGACCCGAGTGTCGAGGACTTGGAAGAAGAAAAGTTTGAGAAGGACTTCATGATCGTTTTGGTGACCAAAAAAGATCAAGAAACTGTCCGCTCGATCGGGATGAACGTCTCGGAAGTTGCTGATGTCATCGTCACACAGGTCAAAGTGGAGCAACAGCCTGAACCTGTGAAAACTTCCAAAGTGGAAGTTGCGGCATCTGCTCCAAGTGTAGCTCCTGCTGTGTCCTCGAAGGCAGCCGCTCCTGTGGTCGATCTGAAAGCACAAGCGGCAGCACAAGATCAGAAGAAGATGCAGATCGGGAAATCGGTACGCGTTGACATCGACCGCCTTGACGTATTGATCAACCTCTTCTCGGAGTTGGTTATCGACCGTACCCGTCTGGAACAGATCGCGAAAGACATCGGCAATGGCGATCTGATTGAAACGGTTGAACACATGAGCCGCATCTCCACAGACCTGCAAAACTTGGTCATGACCATCCGCATGGTTCCTGTAGATACCGTCTTTAACCGCTTCCCGCGCATGATTCGCGATCTGGCGCGCGAACTTGGTAAAAAAGTTGATTTTGTCATCCGCGGTCAAGATACGGAGCTCGATCGTACTGTCATCGATGAGATCGGTGATCCGCTGGTTCATCTCTTGCGCAATTCGATCGACCATGGCTTAGAACTCCCAGCTGCCCGACGTGCAAATGGCAAGAACGAAACGGGACGCGTCGAGTTGGTGGCCTTCCAGTCTGGCAACCACGTTTTCATCGAAATCACCGATGATGGCAATGGCATCGACCGTGACGGCGTGCTGAAGAAAGCGATTGACAAAGGGCTTGTCGATCCATCGTCCGCAGACTCAATGCCGGATATGCAAGTATTTGACCTCCTGTTCCACTCTGGCTTCTCCACGGCAGAAAAAATCTCCGACATCTCGGGCCGCGGCGTTGGTCTCGATGTGGTCAAAACGAAAATTGAGTCGCTCGGCGGCCGCGTCGTCGTTCAATCCACCCCAGGCCAAGGAACCAAATTCTCCATTCAACTGCCGCTTACTCTATCGATCATTCAGGCGATGCTGGTGCAGATTGCCGATGAGAAATATGCAATTCCGCTCTCTTCGATCATCGAAACAGCGATCATTAAAAAGTCGGACATCAAGCGTGTGCATCGTCAAGACGTGATCGACTTCCGTGGCAAAGTAGTACCGCTTTTGGATCTTGAGAACACGTTCTCCGTACCGCGAGACGAGGAGAATCGTCAGGACGAAGTAAATGTGGTCATCGTTCGCAAAGGAGAAAAAATGGCGGCGCTTTCGGTCGATTTCTTCATCGGCCAGCAGGAAGTGGTGCTCAAGTCGCTGGGCAAATATCTGACCGGTACCGTATTTGCAATCTCGGGTGCCACCATCCTCGGCGACGGACAAGTTGCCTTAATCATGGACTGCAACGCTTTGATTCAATAAGGAGGGGAAATCGTCATGTTGGAGCGCAAAGATATTGTGGAAGAAATCAAGGTAATCGTGTTTAGTCTGGTGGACGAAGAGTATGGGGTGGAAGTTGCTCAAGTTCGCTCGATCGAAAAGATGCAGAACATTACCCGCGTCCCGCGCACGCCTGATTTCGTAATCGGCGTCATTAACCTGCGCGGCGTGGTTACGCCGGTCATCGACTTGAAAACCCGCTTTTCCTTGGGTCAAGCGGACTATACAGAATCCACTCGCATCATCATTGTAGCGGTTGAGGATATGGAAGTGGGTCTGATTGTGGATGCGGCGAACGATGTCATCGACATTCCAATCAACTCGATCGAACAGCCGCCCGCGGTTGTGGGGGGAATTAAAGCTTCCTACCTGCGCGGTGTTGCCAAACTGGATGGCCGTTTACTCGTCATGCTGAACCTCGACAAAGTGCTCAGCAATGAAGAGATCCAAGCGATGTCCGCGATGGAGCGATAAGCATGATGGAGGATATCCGAAATCTCGGAGAAATCCAACTCAGCTGCCTCCGTGAAGTGGGCAACATCGGTGCAGGGCACGCGGCGACCGCATTGTCCAAACTGCTCCATTCAGAGATTCAAATGAACGTTCCACGCGTCTCTGTGGTCGGTTTTGACGAGATTGCAGACGTTGTTGGTGGCGCGGAACAACTGGTGATCGGCATTTTCCTGCGCATCGAAGGCGAATTGCCGGGCAGTATCTTTTTCCTACTGCACCAGGAGAGTGCGAAGCGACTGGTTTCTGATTTGGTGGGCCCATACAGCACAGGTGAGCACGAAGATTTTTCTGAAATGGAAATATCCGCATTGCAGGAGATCGGGAACATTTTGGCGGGTTCCTATCTCTCCTCGCTCGCCGACTTTACGAAGAAAGACACATCGCCGACACCGCCAGCCCTTGCAGTAGACATGGCGGGAGCGATCTTAAGCATCGGTATGATCCAATTGGGACAGGTATCCGACTACGCTCTCGTCGTAGATACCGAGTTCCGACAAGGGGATCTTGAAATTCGTGGTCACTTTTTCCTGCTCCCTGATCCCGGTTCAGTCAATTTGTTGTTCCAGTCTTTAGGGGTGGAAAGCGTATGAATGTGATTAGAGTGGGAATGGCCGATCTCGGCACTGCAACTTCTCCTGACTCGCTCCGCACAACCGGGCTCGGTTCGTGCGTTGGAATCGCATTGTTCGACCCGAAGGCTAAGGTGGCCGGTCTTGCTCACATCATGTTGCCTACTGCTGCCAGCGCAGATGAGAAAAATCGGGCCAAGTATGCAAATACAGCAGTTCCGTTGTTGATTCAATTGATGGAGCAAAAAGGTGCCATCAAAAGAAGAATTATCGCTAAGTTGGCCGGAGGGGCGCAAATGTTTACGTTCGCGGGCCAAAGCGACCTGATGCGAATCGGACCGCGCAACGTGGAAGCGGTCAAACTGGCCCTCTCGGCCTTAACTATCCCAATAACAGCAGAAGACACAGGCGGAAACTGCGGCCGTACGATCGAACTGAGCGGCTCTGACGGTGCACTTGTGATTCGAACAGCAAAGCAAGGAGTTACGACGATCTGATGAAGCAAAAACAAAGCGGTCTTGGACTGCAAGTTGGACTTGGCGTGTTTGGATTTTTTCTGGCGATGGGTCTGTCATTGGCGGCCGGAAACACGATGCTCACCAGTCTGATCCGCGGCGCGATCGGGTTGCTTGGTTTGTTTGTTCTCGGCTACTTGTTAAAATTTACGACGCGCATCTTTGTTGGGGAACCGGAAGGCGTTGAAGCCCGGGGCAAGCACATCGATCTTTTACTTCCGGAACAGCCGCCGGTGCCGATGCCAGATGATGAACAACTGCATGAGGAGCCTGTTACCGACTTTGTTCCCCTGCATCAGACGTTGCCACAGCAGACGGTCTCCGATGAAGAGGCGCGCAAAATGGCAGAAGCTTTGCGGCATCTCAAAGAATTAGACCGATAGGTGGTGGTGGAGATGAAGCAACTGAAGCATTTGGAGCAGACAGACCTTTTATGGACACGTTGGCAACATGATCAGGACAAGCAGGCGCGCGATGCTCTCGTTGTCGCTCATCTTCCACTGGTGCAAAAAGTCGTTTACAAGATGTCGAGTACGTGGAATGCAGCGGTCAACTTTGATGATTTGGTCAGCATGGGCACGCTCGGGCTGATCGAGGCGATCGAACGCTTTGACCCGATGCGGGGCTATGAGTTTGTCACCTTTGCGACTTGGCGCATTCGTGGGGCGGTGCTCGACGGACTGAGAAGTCAGGACTGGGTACCGCGTTCCCTGCGAACGAAAGCAAAGGAGATCGAGGCGGCTTATGCACAAGTGGAGCATGAATTGCTTCGGTCGGCAGAAGATGAGGAAATTGCGCAACGCCTGAACATGCCGATTACCGAATTTCGGCAGACTTTGTATGAGCTGTCCGTTTCTCCGCTAGTCTCACTGGATGGCATTTTGAAAAGTGACGATGCCGGCAGTGAGGTCACGGTAGCAGACACGATCATCGACCCAAATGCAGCCCAACCTGAGACCTCGATCGAGCGTTCGATGGTACAAGAAATGTTGATGAAAGTTTTAACGAGGTTGCCTGAAAAAGAACGTCTGGTTGTCACGCTGCATTACTATGAGGAATTTTCGTTCAAAGACATCGCGGAGATTTTGGAGCTGTCCGGTTCTCGCGTTTCTCAACTTCACACCAAGGCGATCTATCGGCTCCGCGGAGCGTTGAGTCGTCTGAAGCAAGAGTTGAGAAGTTAAGGGATTTTGATGGTGGGGGGATTAGCATGGAGAACAGACAAGATGAGACCGCCTTTTGGCTCAAAAACGGAAAAGTCACCGTCGAAGGTGCTTTGACGGCATATTTGACCCTGAGCGAGACTTTACTACAAGAACAGAATTTCCCACACTTAACGTACAATGGCTTGGTGGAGTTTTTGCGTCACAACGGAGTCACCTTTGGCATCGATATGGTTTCCTGCCAACAAATCGTCATGAATCCGCGAGGCTATATCGGCTTCAAACAGAAAGTTGCCGTCGGTAAAGCGCCGATCAACGGTGAAAATGCAGTGATCGAAATCCTGCTTGAAGATATTACGCACGTTCCGCGGGAACTGGAAGATGGACGTGTTGATTTCTTTGACCTTGGTGTCGTGCGCACGGTCCACAAAGGACAGATCTTGGCCAAAAAGAAGCTGCCGACCGAAGGTGTTCAAGGGGTTGGGGTCAATGGTGCGCCAATCATGGCCAAGCCTGGACGTGACTATCGACTTCCGCACGGGAAAAATACGGTGATCAGCGAAAACGGACTGGAATTGATTGCGGACAAGGACGGTCATGTTTCTTACACTCCGCGCGATGTGAAAATTCATGTCTTTGACGTCTTCGAAGTGAACAGCGACATCGACTTTTCGGTAGGCAATATCGACTTCCTTGGAACTGTACGCATTCGCGGCAATGTTCTGCCTGGCTTTCGAATTGTTGCGGCCGGGGATATCGAAGTGGCCGGCAACGTGGAAAGCGCAGTGCTGGAAGCGGGCGGCGATATCATCATCCGCGGTGGTGTGCAAGCGCGAGGCAAGGGCATGATCAAAGCGGGTGGCTCCGTTCGTGCACGATTTATGCAAGGCGCGATTGTCGAAGCAGGTGTCGATGTGATCGTGCGAGATTCGATCATGCACTGCACGATCTCGGCTGGGCGCAGCATTAATATGCAAGCGCAGAAAGCGGTGATTGTCGGCGGTCTGGTACGTGCCGGTGAAGAAGTGCGCACACGCACGCTCGGCTCGCCAATGGCAACGCCGACCGAAGTGGAAGTAGGCGTACATCCACAGTTGCGCACTGAGATGCAAGGGCTGCATCAGCGAATGAAAGATTTACATCAGAACATGGACAAGTCGAAGAAAGCGCTCACCTTACTCGATAACATGGCGGGAATTGGCAATCAGTTGCCACCCGATAAAGCTGCACTGCGCCAGAATCTTTCGGCGACCTATCAGCATTATTTGCGTGAAGAAGAGGAACTGATGTATCGCCGTTCGGAAATCGAAGCGATCTTGCTCGATACGAAGCGGGCAAAAGTATATTGTCTAGATGTCTTGTACGGCGGTGTGAAATTGACGCTCGGGACGCAAGTGGCGTATATGCGCGATACGCGTACAGGGCCTGTCGTTTTCGGAATCACTGACGGAGAACTGACTACAAACGTCGTATACTGAGCCTGGAGGTGCGGTCATGTCACTCAAAGCGGTGGAATTGCAAATTGCGGTGCCAAGAACGGTCGAACACAGCAGGCTCATGCAAAATCAACAACATCAAACCACTTTGGCAAACGCGATGAACTCAGAATCTTTAGCAGGTCGTACAGCGCGTACAGAACAGACAGTGACCGCAAACGAGGAAAACGCGCGTACCGAGTTGCGTGACAAGCGGGAGGGCAATGATAGACAGGAGAGCGAGCACGAACGCTCTCATGGCGAAAAGCAACAAGAAGAGGCCATTCCTCATCCCTATAAGGGCCATCGCTTGGACATCAAGATGTAAGCAGGGGGCGGGAACTGTACTGATGGGAAACCAACTCTATCTCTATGTAGCATTGATCGGACTCGCACTCGTTTTATTTGCGCTGACCCGTCCGAAAGGCACAACGGTAGCTCAGTCGACAGATCTACCAACACCATCAAAGGCGGTCGATCAGGAGTTGAAGGATCTCCTCGATGACTTCATGAACGATCTAGAGCGGGATAACGTGAAGTTGATCGACAGCTTTACAAAACTCAAAAACGAACACACAGAACAAATTGCGGAGCAAAATGAGATCATTCGCGCATTGGAAGACCGTGTGAACGCACTGGAGGCCCAACTTTTGCTTCCCATGCCTACATCGCCTTCAAAAGCCTCGGTTGATGCGGAGATCGAATCGTCGATCAAAGTTTCGGATGATTCTGCAGATATGTCTTCGGACACGGTCGTAGAGTCAGCAAAGCCGGCATTTGTGATGCAGGAAAAATATGCACAGGTGCTCGCCATGTCTCGGCTTGGGATGCCAGCGGAGCAGATCGCTCGCGAAACAGGTATCGGTGTAGGCGAAATACTGTTGGTAGTCGGACTGGCCAAGCGAGGTGAAGGCTGATGGACACGCGGATGTTGGTTCTTGGCTTAGGGGCTGGCATGATCGTTGCCACCCTTGTGCTTGGGGCGGGCAATCAGCTTCAAATGGAACCGGAGGAAAAGCCGGAGCAAAATGAGACAACACAACCTGCGATCGATTGGCAGCAGGAAGCAACGAAGGCCGATATGGTTGTCCTGAAAAAGGACGAGTACCAGCAGCAACTGACCCAGGCGCAGGAAGAAGGGGCTAAGCAAAAAGAAGCAGAGTTGAACAAGAACCCTGTCGTAGATAAAGTGTTCGTCTACATTCAACCTGGTATGGGCACGACCGATGTAGCAATCCTGCTGCAGGCTGCAGGTGTCCTGCAAGACGGCAATCGGTTGATCAGTCTTCGGGAATCTTGGTCGAATCCGATTCGTTCGGGTACGTATGAATTTACGAAGAACTTCGATCCCCAAGAAGTGTTAAAAACGATCGCCACACCGCCTTCCTATTGAGGCGGATTTTGCCGTTTTTGGAACAACCGGGCATGCAACACCAGGCCTGGTTGTTTTTTCGTTAAGATCTCTTGCACAAGCTTGTCAGGTATGCTATATTAATCCTCGGTGTGAAAACACAACACACGCCTGCTTGACTGTTTCGAAGGTGCTGGCCCTCGGGGTGAGTGTCGAAGCGGATTGACGGCGGCGGAGGAAAAAACCATTTTGAGAGGAGGCTGAGGATCATGGCGATCATCAGCATGAAACAACTGCTTGAGGCAGGCGTTCACTTCGGTCATCAGACCCGTCGTTGGAACCCGAAAATGTCTCGCTACATCTTCACCGAACGTAACGGTATTTACATCATCGACCTTCAAAAGACTGTTAAGAAGGTAGAGGAAGCGTACAACTTTGTACGTGACCTGTCTGCAGAAGGCAAAGACCTTCTTTTTGTCGGTACTAAGAAACAAGCTCAAGACTCCGTGAAGGAAGAAGCAGAGCGCGCAGGTCAGTACTTCGTGAACCAACGTTGGCTGGGCGGCACTTTGACCAACTTCTCCACCATTCAAAAGCGTATCAACCGTCTGAAAAAGCTCGAAGCAATGGAGCAAGATGGCACTTTTGAAGTCCTTCCGAAGAAAGAAGTTATCATTCTGAAGAAGGAAATGGAACGTCTTGAGAAGTTCCTCGGCGGCATCAAGGACATGAAGGGCATCCCGGGCGCGCTGTTCATCATCGACCCGCGCAAAGAGCGCATCGCGGTTGCTGAAGCACGCAAACTGGGTATCCCGATCGTTGCAATCGTTGACACCAACTGCGATCCGGACGAGATCGACTACGTAATTCCGGGCAACGACGATGCAATCCGTGCGGTGAAACTGCTCACCGGCAAGATTGCTGATGCGATCCTGGAAGGTCGTCAAGGCGAAGATAACAACAACGAGTAGTATTCGAGAGGGTGGCTTTAGGGTGTAAAGCCCTGACCACCCTTTTTCCCTACTCGATTCAGGGAAACCACTCTCTTAATAATGGGTAAGATACAATCAAGGAGGGAAATGACATGACCATTTCTGCTGGACTTGTTAAAGAACTGCGTGAGAAGACTGGCGCAGGCATGATGGACTGCAAAAAAGCTCTTGTTGAAACGAACGGTGACATGGAGAAAGCGATCGACTTTCTGCGTGAGAAAGGCCTCGCAGCTGCTGCGAAGAAATCGGGCCGTATCGCGGCAGAGGGTCTCGTAGAATCCTATATCCACGCTGGAGGCAAGATCGGCGTTCTGCTCGAAATCAACTGCGAAACTGACTTCGTAGCGAAAAACGATGATTTCAAATCTTTTGTACGCGACATCGCGATGCACATTGCAGCTGCGAAGCCTACATACCTGAACCGTGAAGAAGTTCCGCAGGATGTTATCGACCACGAAAAAGAAATTCTGCGCGCTCAAGCACTCAATGAAGGCAAGCCGGAAAACATCGTTGACAAGATGGTTGAAGGCCGCGTGCAAAAATATTACAAAGAGAACTGCCTGCTCGAGCAAGGGTTCGTCAAAGACCCGGACAAAACGATCGAAACAATCGTTAAAGAGAAGATCTCGACGATTGGTGAAAACATCAACATCCGTCGCTTCGTTCGTTGGGAGATGGGCGAAGGCCTCGAGAAGAAAGTTGATAACTTCGTAGAAGAAGTTATGAGCCAATTGAAGAAGTAAGCTTGCAACTTTAAGTTCACCGATGGGAACACTTTCCGTGTTCCCTTTTTTTCAGCCAAGGCAGGAAATGGATTCATCACGTAGAAACTACTGTATTGGAGGATAGGCAATGCTTCAACCAAAATACAAGCGTGTCATTCTCAAATTGAGCGGTGAGGCACTCGCCGGTGAGGTCGGCTATGGGATCACAGCCCCAGTCATCTCCTCGGTAGCGCTCCAGATTCGCGATATTGTGGAACTGGGTGCACAAGTGGCGGTCGTTGTAGGCGGCGGCAACATTTGGCGGGGTGTCTCCGGCAGCAAGCAAGGCATGGACCGAGCAACGGCAGACTATATGGGGATGCTGGCGACAGTGCTCAACGCGCTCGCCTTGCAGGATGCGCTCGAAAACATCGGTGTGGACACACGTGTGCAGACATCCATTGAAATGCGCCAAGTGGCAGAGCCATACATAAGACGCAAGGCAATTCGGCACTTGGAAAAGAGCCGTGTTGTGATCTTTGCAGCCGGAACGGGGAACCCCTACTTCTCGACCGACACCACTGCAGCACTGCGGGCAGCGGAGATCGAGGCAGAAGTCATCCTCATGGCGAAGAACAACGTGGACGGCGTGTACGATGCCGACCCGAAAAAAGTAGCTACAGCCACCAAGTTCGAGACGCTTTCCTACATGGATGTGCTAAACAAAGGACTTGGTGTGATGGATACGACGGCGATTACGCTGTGTATGGATAACAAGATTCCGATCGTTGTGTTCAACATTTCGGAAGAAGGCAATATCAAACGAGCGATTCTCGGCGAAGAGATTGGGACAATAGTTGAGGGGTGAATAGTAAATGGTCAATGATCTGTTGAATAATCTGAATGATCGCATGGAAAAAGGGATTGGAAACGTAAAACGCGAGTTTGCTTCCATCCGTGCGGGGCGCGCAACTCCGGCGCTGCTCGATCGCGTACAAGTTGATTACTATGGCAGCATGTCACCGGTTAACCAGGTGGCGAACATCTCCGCTCCGGAGCCGCGCACGCTGGTGATTCAACCGTGGGATAAAGGGATGCTTGGTGATATCGAAAAAGCGATCATCAAAGCGGACCTCGGTCTGACGCCGACCAATGACGGTTCGGTAATCCGCATCTCGATTCCGCAGTTGACTGAACAGCGCCGTCAGGAAATGGTGAAGATGGTGAAAAAGATGGCGGAAGAAGGCCGTGTTGCCATCCGCAACATTCGCCGCGACATCAACGACGACCTGAAGAAACTTGAGAAAAACGGCGAGATCTCCGAGGATGAAAGCCGTCGCACGCAAGAGAAAGTGCAGAAGGAAACCGACCGTTTCATCGGGGAAATCGATAAGCTGCTCGTTGCAAAAGAAGCAGAAATCATGGAAGTATAAACCGTCGCCCCCCTTGGCAAGAGGGGGGTATTTTTGACGTGGGGGACATCCTGTATGCTACGACGACTCATACGCTTATTTCAAAAAGCACCGACCGAACAGACAGATGAACATGGGATCGTTCTGGACAGCGTGCCAAACCACGTAGCCATCATCATGGACGGGAACGGACGTTGGGCCAAGCGACGCGGCCTGCCGCGCATAGCGGGCCACCGAGCTGGGATGCAGGCTGTCAAAGAGATCACTACAGCAGCAGATGACATCGGGGTTAAGGTGCTTACTTTGTATGCCTTTTCGACAGAGAACTGGAAGCGACCGACAGACGAGGTTGATTTTCTGATGCGGTTGCCGGAAGAGTTTTTACGTATGGAATTGGATACGCTGATGAAAAGGAACTGCCGGATCCGCATCTTGGGGCACCCGGAAGGACTGCCTGAACACACGAGAAAAGTTGTACAGGATGCAGAACGGAAAACGAAAGACAACACCGGCCTCATTTTGAATATTGCCCTGAATTATGGAAGCCGCGCCGAGATGATCCAAGCTGTTAAGCAAATTGCGCAACAGGTGGCGGACGGAACGCTGCAAGTGGATGACATCGATGAGCAATCGATGGAGAAATCGCTTTTGACCCATGGATTGCCTGATCCCGATTTGATGATTCGTACGTCCGGTGAAGTGCGCTTGTCAAACTTTCTACTTTGGCAGGCTGCCTATACCGAACTTTGGTTTACCAATATGTTCTGGCCCGATTTCAAACGGGATGACTTCTATCACGCGATCCGCGAGTTTCAAAGTCGGGGTCGAAGATTCGGCGGACTTAAATAGAGGAGGACGCACATGTTATACCAACGAGTCCTGACAGGCGTGATCGGTGGCGCCCTTTTTCTTGGGGTCGTCTGGATTGGCGGTGTGCCGTTAATCTTGCTCCTTGCGCTGCTCGCCGTTTTAGGTTTTCGGGAACTGGTGAAGATGCGTGGCTTTGCCACCTTTTCCGCGCCGGCGCTGCTCGGTTATGTCGTGACACTTGTATTCACGACCAACCTGCTATGGCGGGAATCATGGGAACTTTCTGTTGCGCCAGATTCGATATCCATCCCGTTGCTGCTCTTGATCCTGTTCGCTTTCTTGACGATCAGTGTCATGACCAAGAATCGGTATAGTTTTCAAGATATGTCCTATCTGTTTGCAGGGACGTTATACATTGGATTGGCTTTTCAAAGCGCTACGTTGTTGCGCATCGAAGATGGGCTGGGACTGCGTTATTTTCTGTTCCTGCTAATCTTGATGTGGACAACCGATACGTTCGCTTATTTCGTTGGTCGAGCGCTGAAAGGGCCGAAGATCTGGCCTGCGATCTCTCCAAACAAAACGGTGTCTGGCTCAGTGGGCGGCGTGGTGGCAGCAGCGATCGTTGGCGTGGTATTTGCCACGATGAATGATTTTGCGCTATGGCCGTGGCTGTTGTTGTCAGCCCTGCTCTCCGTTGTCGGACAGCTGGGCGATTTTGTTGAATCTGGCTTGAAGCGCTCGCTCAATGTGAAAGACTCTGGGAAGTTGTTGCCAGGTCACGGTGGTGTCCTGGACCGATTTGATAGCTTGATCTTTAGTGCGCCGCTTGCGTATTACTGTATTTCGGCGCTCATAAACTAGCTAGAAGGCACCAGATATGAGGTGACAGTATGTCTCGAACGATAGCATTGCTCGGCTCAACCGGTTCGATTGGTACCATGACTTTGGAGGTGGTGGCCAGCCAACCGGGAGAGTTTCGAGTTGCATCCTTAGCAGCAGGTCGCAACATCGACCTGCTGCTTCAGCAGATCGAACAATTTCGTCCGGAGATCGTGAGTGTTGCTGATGAAGAAGGGCGAACGGCCGTGCGCGAACGCTTTGGTTCAAAGGTTGAGGTATTGGTCGGACTCGAGGGGCTGATCGCAGTTGCTACGCATCCAGAGGTGGATATCGTCGTGACGGCGGTCGTCGGGTCGATTGGGCTCATTCCGACGGTCAAGGCGTTGGAGGCGGGCAAACACATCGCGCTCGCCAACAAAGAAACATTGGTCGCAGCTGGTCACTTGGTGATGGACCTCGCCAAGCAAAAAGGCTGTGCGATCCTTCCGGTGGACAGCGAGCATTCGGCGATCTACCAATGTTTGCACCGCGAACGATCGGTCGATGTTGACCGCATCCTATTAACCGCTTCTGGCGGTTCCTTCCGCGACAAAACGCGGGACGAGATGAGAGTTGCGACCGTCTCAGGTGCGCTCAATCATCCCAATTGGGCGATGGGTGCCAAGATCACGATCGACTCAGCCACATTGATGAACAAGGGACTAGAAGTGATCGAGGCTCATTGGTTGTTCAACATGCCGTATGATCGAATCGATGTGTTGGTGCATCCGGAAAGCATCGTGCACTCCTTGGTGGAGTTTGTGGATGGATCGGTGTTGGCTCAGCTGGGCTCACCTGATATGCGAATTCCGATCCAATACGCACTTTCCTACCCAGATCGCATGCCCGGTTCTTACAAACGTCTGAACCTGCTCGAAGTCGGTAAGTTACATTTTCGGAAACCAGACTTTGAGCGATTCCCATTGCTTCGCATGTGCTTTGATGCGGGGCGGGCCGGCGGGTCGATGCCTACGGTGCTCAATGCGGCGAACGAGGTGGCCAACGAGTATTTCCGCATGAATCTGATCGGCTTCCTCGACATCGAGCAGACGGTAGCGCACGTCATGGACCGCCATCAACTGCTCACCAACCCGAGTCTGGAGGAAGTGCTCGAAGCTGATGCCTGGGCGCGACAGCAGGCGTGTCAGGTCGTCCGCGAGTTAGAGCTTGGGCAAGAGCAATGACTACTTCCATGCTTGATGGAGCTCTCCTAAGCATTGCTAAGGCGTTTACAAACCAAGAGATCATCTGGGGAGTAGGCGGTTCACGTCTGCTCCTTGCGCATGGAATCGTACATGAAGCTCGGGATCTTGATCTTTTGATCGCCGAGTCTTCCGTCTTGCATGCAGATCGCGTGTTGCAAACGCTTGGAGCGGGTGGAGTTGGCGTGGTGAAGGCACCGTTTTGTTCCCGCTATTTCGCCCAGTATCGCGTGCAGCACGCAGATGTCGATCTGATCGGTGGTTATCGAATTGCGCATGAAGCTGGCGTGTATGAACAGGCGTTTTCTGCTGCTTCGCTGTCCGGAAGCATACTGCTTGATCGGACGGAGATTCCGCTAAGCGCTTTGGAGGACTGGTACGTGACCTACCAACTCTATCCGGCAAAAGCAGAGAAAGCAGCGCAGATTGAAGCATACTTTGTGAAAAATGGCAGTAGGCGTCCTGAGCTGCTCAGGCGGGCTTTACAAGGGGAATTGCCGGAACGGGTACGTGTACGAATTCAGCGATTGTTGGTACAATTGTCTTAGGATCTCTCACAGGCACCAAGACATTGAAATGGGAGAGTGGAAGAATGTTGATTCATCGTTCCAAGACGCGGCCGATTCAGGTTGGCAATCTTACGATTGGTGGTTCGGATTCTGTAGTCCTGCAATCGATGACTATGACGAAGACGGCCGATGTGAAAGCGACCGTGGAGCAGATCAAGCGTCTGGAAGATGCCGGATGCCAGATCGTTCGTGTCACTGTAAACAACATGGAAGCGGCAGAAGCGATCAAAGAGATCAAACGCCAGATCTCAATTCCGCTTGTTGCCGACATCCACTTTGACTATAAGCTGGCTGTCAAAGCGGTCGAAAACGGGATCGATAAAGTAAGGATCAATCCGGGTAATATCGGCAAACGTGAGAAAGTGGAAGAGGTTGTCAAAGCGTGTAAAGAGCGCGGAGTGCCGATTCGAATAGGAGTAAATGCAGGTTCGTTGGAGAAGCACATTTTGGACAAATACGGGTATCCGACAGCAGAAGGTATGCTGGAGAGCGCGGAGTTCCACGTTTCCATTTTGGAAGAGTTGGGCTTTGAAGACATCATCATCTCGATGAAAGCGTCCGACGTACCTTTGGCGATTGAGGCCTACACATTGGCGGCAGCTCGCTTTGATTACCCGCTGCATCTGGGCATTACGGAGGCAGGCACGATCTTCTCCGGCACGGTGAAAAGCGCAGCGGGCCTTGGCGCATTGCTGGCCAAGGGGATCGGTTCGACGATGCGCGTATCGCTGTCTGCCGACCCGGTAGAAGAAATCAAAGTAGGTCGAGAAATTTTGAAATCGTTCGGACTCGCTTCGAATGCGGTCACGTTGATCTCTTGTCCAACCTGTGGCCGAATTGAGATCGATTTGATCTCGATCGCGAATGAAATTGAAGACTATGTCTCGACGATCAAAGCCCCGATTAAAGTTGCCGTACTCGGATGTGCTGTCAACGGTCCGGGCGAAGCACGGGAAGCGGACATTGGCATCGCCGGATCACGCGGAGAAGGGCTTTTATTCCGCCACGGTGAAATCGTTCGTAAAATTCCGGAAGCGACGATGGTCGAAGAATTGAAAAAAGAGATCGATGCGCTGGCAAAACAGTACGAATTGACCGGCTCTTTAAAGTAAACGGTAGCGCAAACGGAAGGCCCTCAGACGATCTGTCTGAGGGCCTTTCATTGGTTAGCGAAGAAAGGAAGGGTCGTCGGTGATCAGACCGTCTACACCCGCTTTGATCAAAGCGGGAATGTCTTTGGCGGAACGAACTGTCCAAGTTGCGACTTTCAGACCAAACTCGTGCAGGCGGTTTACGAGGTGCGAATTGATCAACTTTTTATTCGGATTGATGTAGGTAGCGAATGAACTGTAGCGAATCAATTGTGGTTCGTTCAGTAGATCAGCACGGTCGATCAAAACACCGATCGGGACGAGTGGGGCCAACTGGTGAAACGTTTGCAGGGAACGACTGTCAAAAGACTGCACGATGACACCCGAATCTGCCTGATCCATTTTGTGTTTTTGCAACAGGGAAGCAACTTTTTGTTCCATGCTGGGATAGCGTGAAGGTGTTTTCATTTCGATCAGGATACCGATGCTACCTTTATAGCGCGTTAGTACTTCATCAAGTGTAGGAATGGTCGCCCCTTTAAAAGAAGGATGAAACTTAGAGCCGGCATCGAGCTTGCGAAGCTGGGCTAAGGTAAAATTTTTCACATTCCCTTGTCCATCTGTGGTGCGGTTGACTGTGTCATCGTGGAGGACGACAAGTTCTCCGTCTTTACAGAGTTGAATGTCAAGTTCGATGAAGTCAGCATGCAGGGCAACCGCTTTGTCAAAGGCGGCGATCGTGTTTTCTGGAGCATGTGCTGCAGCACCACGATGAGCAATCGTAAGAATCGGAGAAGGCTTCAGTACAGATGAATAGCTATTCTCTGGGAGGGAGAGAGATCTTGCCGATGCACCAGAAGCGGAAGCTGTCACCAGACTAGTAGACAACAAAAGCGTGAAGACGAGCTGATAAAAGCGATTCATAAGTGCCAACTCCTCAATATGTCTTACCCTTACTTTAGAGGATCAGAGTATATTTTGTCTATTCTAATAATTTAGAAAATATATAAATACGTACTCAAATCCTTATTATTTAGGTTCATGAAAGTGGGCGAAAATTGCTCAGAATCAAATAGTGCGGTGAGGATACTAAGATAGATTGAATATATTTGAAATTACATTGAAATATTTGAATTTTATATCTTGTACCCAATCGATCACCTAAGGAGTAATGGAAAGCAGGAACAAAGCACACCAATAGAAAATAAATTAAGTATAAATAAATTATTTTAAAAAGATCAGACCCGATATCTGGTGTGTTTCTAGTTCTAGATAGTAGTTCCTATTCCTTGCCATGATTGAAAAATCGCTAGTTCATAAGAACCATTATTAAAGATCGGATACGCTATATATAGGAAATTTAACTAATGTGTAATGTGTTGATTTTGGATCATTTTTGAGAAATTTTTGGATAAACTCACATAATTGGTTACAAACTTTGCATGCTAATGTATAATGAACGAAAAATAATAAGTAAATCCATCGGGATGTTCGAAGTTATGTAAAAATAGAAGATTGGAATTTAAATGAATATTCCGAGAATATGGGGGTGACCCTTGTACAGTCTTGTGTAGGGGGGAGCAAGTTAAACCGTAACGGAAGGGGTGTATAGGGATGGCGCAGTTGGAGACGCAATCAGGTAGTAGTCTTGGTTACAAACAGGAGTTAAAACGAACGCTCTCATTTAAAGATCTTGTGATTTTTGGCTTGGTGACAATGCTGCCGATCGCACCTGCTCAGGTCTATGGCATGATCGCGCCGAGCAGCTTCGGCATGACACCACTCGTCTATTTAGTTGGGATTCTAGCGATGTTGTTCACAGCGCTTTCTTATAGCAAGATGAGCGCCGAATTCCCATATGCAGGTTCGGTGTATTCTTTCGTTCAGCGTGGTCTGAACCCACACATCGGCTTTGTGACGGGCTGGTTGATCATCATCGACTACATACTGGTCCCCGCTCTGCTCTATTCGTTTGCAGGCATTTGGATCTCTGGTCTCATTCCATCAGTTCCCTCGTATATTTGGGTCATCGTGTTTCTCATCATCAACACGTACATCAATGTGAGAGGCGTTTCACTGGCTGCCAAGACGAACTTTATTTTCCTGATCGTCGAGCTGTTCACCGTGTTTATGTTCCTCTGGTTGGCTATCAAGTACGTGTTTATTGATGGGGGCGGCACTGGAGGATTTACGCTGGCACCGCTTTATCAAGCGGACAAGGTCAATCTAAGCTTCTTGGCGTCGGCAGCCTCGATCGCAGTGCTCGGTTTTCTCGGTTTTGACTCGATCTCGACGTTGTCAGAAGAGGTGAAAAACCCGAAAAAAACGGTCGGCAAGGCGACGATCGCTGCATTGGTTCTGATCGGTGCGTTGTTCATGGCTCAAGCTTACATGGCAGCCCTCGTCCAACCGAACTACGCCGATCTCCATCCCGATATGGCTTTCTTCGACATCACGCGCATCGTTGGCGGAGAATTCTTGTACTTCATGTGGATCATGGTCGGTGTCGCAGCGGTTGGGATTGCGAACGCTTTGACGGTGCAAGCTGCGATCTCTCGAATTCTCTTCTCGATGGGACGTGACAAGCTGCTTCCATTCTCGAAGTTCCTGGGGCAGATTCATCCAAAGCACCAGACACCGGCAAATGCGACATACTTGGTTGCCATGCTATCGGTGGTGATCGCAGCGGTTGCAGATCTGGAGACGATCATCAAGTATATCAACTTCGGAGCGCTAACCTCGTTTATGATTTTGCACGTCACCGTGGTGTATCATTTCTTCTTCCGCAAGAAGGAACGTTCCATGGCGGGCATCATCAACTACTTGCTGTTTCCGCTGATCGGATTTTTGGTTCTATTGTTTGTCTGGATGGGCTTTGACGTGATGACTTATGTGCTCGGATTCTCTTGGCTCTTCATCGGTGTGCTTGTCGGATATTTCAAATCAAAAGGTTACAAAGAGGTACCGCCAGCCTTAAAAGAGGTGTAGAGGGCGAGATCGATCAGATGGGAAAAGGAGGAGCAGCAGATGAGACTTCAACAGAAAACCGCGCTTGTCACAGGAGCGGCGCAAGGAATAGGAGCCTCGACTGCCCGCCGCTTTGCACAGGAGGGGGCACAGGTGGTGCTGACCGACGTGCTGGAGTCTGGCGCAGCTGTGGCGCAGGAGATTCGGGACGCGGGAGGCCATGCGGAATTTTACCGCGCTGACATTTCGAAATCCGCTGAGGTGCAAGCGTTGATTCATTTTACAGTGGAGCGTTATGGGGCGTTGCATGTCATCTGCAACGTGGCAGGTATCAACATTCCCGGCTCAGTGCTCGATCTTGACGAAGCGATCTGGGATCGTACGTTTGAGGTCAATGTAAAATCGATGTTTTTGACCGCCAAATACGGCATTCCGGAAATAAAAAAAGCGGGTGGGGGCTCCATCATCAACACCGGTTCGGCTAATTCGCTCGTGGCGGAACCGCTCTTGTCCGCCTATGTGGCATCAAAAGGTGGCATCCTGATGTTGACGAAGCAAATGGCGCTCGATTTTGCCAAAGACAACATCCGCGTCAACTGCGTATGCCCAGGCTGGGTCGATACGACGATCAATGATGCGCATCACGATCTGTTTGGCGGGCGTGCTGTGTTGGAACAGATGATCGAGGAAGTGCAGCCAATCGGCCGGGTGATTCGCCCAGAAGAGATTGCAGATGTCAATCTGTTCCTCGCCTCGGACGAGTCATCCTCGATGACCGGAAGCGCCATCGTCTGTGACGGTGGGATCACCGCGAAATAACTCGATCGAAGGAAATGCAAAATTTGCCCTGGACCATTGGTCTGGGGCATTCGTTTTCTGTTGCCCGCACTTAGACTTTGTATTTTGGTACGAAATACCTTACAATAAAGAATCATGTTATATAAGACTTGGAGGAACTGAAGATGCGTCAAAACAAGATGATTCTTCCCACGCTCAGGGAAGTGCCGAAAGAAGCGGAAATTACTAGCCACAGGCTGATGTTGCGCGCAGGTATCATTCGCCAACTCGCCTCAGGGATCTATACATATTTGCCACTTGGTTATCGCGTGTTGAAAAAAGTGGAGCGTATCGTACGTGAAGAGATGGAGCGCGCCGGGGCACAGGAATTGCTGTTCTCCGCGCTACAACCGGCTGAACTTTGGCATGAGACTGGTCGGTGGGATGATTATGGCCCGGAATTGGTGCGCCTGAAAGATCGCCATCAACGCGATTTCGTGCTTGGTCCGACGCACGAAGAAGTCATCACAAGCTTGGTCAAACAAGAGATTTCTTCTTACAAAAAGCTCCCGGTCACCCTGTTCCAAATTCAAACCAAATATCGCGATGAACGTCGTCCGCGCTTTGGCGTGATGCGCGCCCGCGAGTTTGTGATGAAAGACGCCTACTCGTTCCATACATCTTGGGACGATCTTGATGTCACCTATAAAACGATGTATCGTGCCTACAGCAACATTTTCACCCGACTGGGTATGTTCTTCCGTCCTGTCGAAGCAAACGCAGGCGCAATCGGCGGTGAAGGTGAAAACCATGAATTCATGGCGATGGCAGCTGTCGGCGAGGACACCGTGGCGGTCTGCTCGCACTGTGACTATGCTGCAAACTTGGAAAAAGCTGAAGCGGCGGAAACCCCGGCGGCAGGTCTGCAACCGAGTGATGAGATTCCGGTGATGGAAAAGTTGCACACGCCGGATACCAAGACGATCGACCAACTGGTGGCGGCACTTGGAGTGGAAGCATCCGCTTTCCTGAAGACGTTGGTCTATCTGGCTGACGGGAAGCCGGTCGTGGCTATCGTGCGCGGCGATCATGAGATCAACGAAGCGAAACTGAAAGATTTGCTGGAAGCGACGACCTTGGAGATGGCGAACGACACCACCATCGAGCGCACCTTGGGTGCTCCGGTCGGCTTTATCGGGCCGGTCGGACTGAAAGGCGTTACGATCGTGATCGACAAGTCGGCAGCAGCGGTTGCAAACGGGATCACTGGAGCCAACGAAACGGATACCCATATTCGCAATGTGGTGGTTGGCCGTGACTTTACGCCAGATCGAGTGGCAGACATCCGCAATGTGGTCGAAGGCGACAAGTGTCCGAATTGCACCGAGGGAACGCTTGAGTTCCATCGTGGCATCGAGTGCGGCCATATCTTCAAACTGGGTACGAAATACTCGTCGAAGATCGGCGCGACTTACCTCGATGAAAATCAAAAAGCCCAAGATATTATCATGGGTTGCTACGGTATCGGGATCTCGCGTTGCCTCGCTGCGGTCATCGAACAGAACAACGATGAAGGCGGCATCATCTGGCCGCTGTCGGTCGCGCCGTTCCATGTGCATGTCATTCCGGTCAACGTGAAAGATGAAGCGCAGATGTCGATTGCAGATAATCTCTACCGCCGTTTGCAGGCGCAAGGTATCGAAGTGTTGATCGACGACCGTGATGAGCGTCCGGGCGTTAAATTTAAAGATTCCGACCTGATCGGGATTCCGCTGCGTGTCACCGTCGGCAAGCGCGCAGGCGAAGGTATTGTTGAATTCAAAGTGCGCAAGACGGGCGAATCGACCGAAGTGTCGATCGAGCAAGCGTTCGAGGAGATCACAGGTCTGGTACTCGGTCAGTAAGCGGGGCGCTTTTCGGCAGAATCGAGGGAGAGGAGACAGGGTGCTCTTTGATGAGGAGTGATACCTTGCTTACCTTGATCGTCCCGGCTTATAACGAAGCAGAAAATGTTGAGCAGGTGCTGGATGTCGTGGTCAAGATGCCCGATTTCCAACAAATAGTTGTGATCGACGACGGTTCGGTCGATGGAACTTATGATAGAATCAATAAGTATCAGGTCGAATCGATCCGTTTTGATTACAACCGCGGCAAAGGAGCTGCGATTTGGGCGGGCGTGAAATGTGCGCGCCATCCGTACGTGATGCTATTAGATGCAGATTTGATCGGACTTCGCGAGACTCATTTGCGGAGTCTGATCGAACCTGTTGTTTATGGAGATGCCGCGATGTCGCTCGGACTGTTTGGCACAGGGCGTTTTGCTACCGATTGGGCGCAGCGCGTCGCGCCGAACCTGTCCGGTCAGCGCGTGGTGCGGCGTGAAGTTCTCGAATCCTTACCGATGATCGAACATACTCGCTATGGAGTGGAAGTAGCACTGACTCGCCATGTTCGCCATGCGGGGTTAAAAGTGGTTGCCGTGCCGCTAGATGAGTTGACGCATCGGATGAAAGAGGAAAAATTGGGTCTGGTGCCAGGGGTCATGGCTAGGATGAAAATGTATTGGGACATCATGCGCGTATTGATCCGTTCATAGGCATTAGTCTGTTGATCGTTTTATAAACAAAGTGATAACAATCGAGGGGGTTTTCCCATTATGAGTCTTGTGGATATGAATGGGCAAAGTCTCTCTTTTTTATGCGAACGTTTGGGGATTAAGGAAGAAGCGATCGTGAAGGAGCTTGCTCACGGACAGTTGGCAGGGCGTGCGGTTGTGAATAAAAAAGAGCGTTCTGTCACCGCTAAAGTACAGTTGCCACAGCGTATTCCGGTCGCGGCTTATGCACGGGTGCAAGAGGCGTTTCAATCGTACTTTGCGGGTGTGGCACAACAAGTGAACTTGCGTTTTGAGTATACAAGCGAAGAGACGGATGTGCTGGAGCGCGTCCGTGACTACTGGGCGCTGGCTGTCGATCAGGTGCTCGGTGAAGACATTTCTTTAAAAGCGGAACTCAAAGAAGCGGCGCGTCTGTTGCTCGACGAACGCGCGATTCGCGTACCGATCACATCTGACGTTGTGGTTAGTCGCATCAAACAAAAGCAGTACGATGAGCGCTTGGCCCATTGGTTGAAAGAACATCTCAGCCTGCCGTTGATCATCCAACTGTACACGGACGAAAGCAAGCGCACAGAAGCGTTTGAAAATTTCCGTTCCCTCGTCGAGGAACAAGATCGCATCGAGGGACAGAAAGCGGCCGTAGCAGCCGAGGAAGAGAAGCGTCAGGAAGCACAGAAAGGCAGCAAAACGGACGGTGCGCCTCCGGAAAAAATCGAACTGGGCTATCCGATCGACGACGAGCCGACCCGTTTGAAAGAAATTCAGGATGAAATGCGCCGCGTGACGGTGATCGGGCGGATCTTTGCTGTGGAAACCCGTGAACTTGCTTCGGGGCGCACATTGTATACATTTAACATCACCGACAATACAGACTCGATCTCCTGTAAAACGTTTGCCAAAGGTGATAAGCAGGTGGATGTGCTCAAACTGCTCAAAGACGGCATGTACTTAAAAGTACGCGGTACCGTGCAGTTCGACACATTTGCCAAAGAACTGGTCTTGATGATTCAAGACCTGGTTGAACAACCGAAACCAACGCGAAAAGATACACGGGAGAAAAAGCGGGTCGAACTGCATCTGCATACGCCGATGTCTTCGCTCGACGGCATCTCATCGGTGAAAGATTTGTACGGACAAGCTGCCAAATGGGGACACACGGCGATTGCGGTTACCGACCACGGTGTCGTGCAGTCGTTCCCGGAAGCATACAGTGTCGCGAAGAAAAACAACATGAAGTGTCTGCTTGGACTTGAAGCGTATGTGGTCGATGATGGGGCGGCGATCGTGCTCCAGTTAAAGGACGGTACCGACGTGGCGATCGATGCGAACACCGAATGGGTCGTGTTCGACACCGAGACCACCGGTCTCAACGCAGTCGAAAACACACTGATTGAAATTGCTGCTGTCAAGATGAAGGGTCTGGAGATCATGAGCGAATGGACGGAGTTGATCGACCCGGAAGTTCCGATCTCCGCTAAGATCACCGAACTGACCCGAATCACCAACGATATGGTCAAAGGCAAACGCAAGCTTAATGAAGTGCTGCCCGATTTTCGGGCATTTGTCGGGGATGCTGTGATGGTCGCGCACAACGCTGAGTTTGACCTGGGATTTTTGAAAGCCAGCGCCAAGCGCATTGGTATGGAGCCGTGGAAAAACGTGGTGCTCGATACTTTAGCGCTCGCACGCAAGATCTACCCGCATGAGAAGAACTATCGTCTTGGGACGCTTGCGAAGAAATTCGATGTCGATCTTGTCAACGCGCACCGTGCGCTTGACGATACGGTGGCACTGGCTAAAATTTTCCAATTCATTCTCAAAGATCTGGAAGAGAAAGCCTACACGAGTCTGTCGCGGTTGAACCAAAACGACGGACAGGTCGATTACAGCCGCATTCGTCCCTTCCATGCCACAATCCTTGTGCAAAATAAGGTGGGTTTGAAGAATTTGTACAAGATTGTGTCAGAGGCGCACACCAAATACTTCTTCCGCGTGCCGCGCGTACCGCGCAGTTTGCTCACCAAGTACCGAGAGGGTTTGCTGATCGGCTCGGCCTGTCAGCAAGGGGAAGTGTTCGACTCGATCTTGCGCGGGAAGACGGAAGAAGAATTGAAGGGAGTCGCGGAGTTCTACGATTATTTGGAGATTCAGCCGCTGTTACACTACAAGCCGCTGTTGCGCAACGAGTCGATCTCGTCGTTGGAGTCAGTCAAAGAATACCAGCAGATGATCATCAGAGTTGGCAAGGAACTGGGCAAGCCGGTTGTTGCGACAGGCGATGTGCATTTCCTGAATCCAGAAGATGCGATCTACCGCGACGTCTTTTTGCAGGCGACAAACGATTCGAATGCGGGGGATCAGCCACCGCTACACTTCATGAGCACCGATGAGATGTTGGCAGCGTTCGACTACCTCGGGCCGGATTTGGCCGAAGAGGTGGTCGTCACCAACACCAACCTTGTCGCCGATCTGATCGAGGATGTCTCTCCTGTTCCAGATCAACTGTACACCCCGAAGATCGAAGGCGCAGAAGACGATATGCGCGACATGTGTTACGACAAAGCACGCCGTCTCTATGGCGAGACATTGCCGAAGATCGTGGAAGAGCGTTTGGAAAAAGAGTTGACGTCGATCATCAAACATGGATTTGCAGTCATCTACCTCATCTCGCATAAGATCGTAAAAAAATCGCTCGATGATGGCTATCTCGTCGGCTCGCGCGGTTCGGTCGGCTCCTCTTTTGTGGCGACGATGTCTGACATCACAGAGGTCAACCCGCTGCCGCCGCACTATCGCTGTGCATCTTGCCAGCACAGTGAATTTATCGCGGACGGTTCGGTCGGTTCGGGTTTTGACTTGCCAGATAAGAACTGCCCGGAGTGCGGAGAGGTGCTAGAAAAAGACGGACATGACATCCCGTTTGAAACGTTCCTTGGTTTTAAAGGGGATAAGGTGCCTGATATCGATTTGAACTTCTCCGGGGATTACCAAGCGCGGGCGCACGCCTACACCAAAGTATTGTTCGGGGAAGAGTATGTCTATCGTGCAGGTACGATTGCAACCGTTGCGGAAAAAACGGCGTTCGGTTATGTCAAGAAGTATGCGGAGGAAAAAGGATGGACGCTGCGCAATGCGGAGATGGCACGCATGGTGCAGGGATGTACTGGTATCAAGCGCACCACAGGTCAACATCCAGGCGGAATTCTCGTCGTACCTGATTATATGGACGTCTATGATTTCAGTCCGATCCAGTTTCCGGCAGATGATAAAAACGCCGAGTGGAAAACTTCACACTTTGATTTCCATTCGATTCATGACAACCTGCTAAAACTTGATATTCTGGGGCACGATGATCCAACGGTCATCCGCATGCTTCAAGACTTGACAGGTCTTGATCCGAAAAAGATTCCGACCGATGACCCGAAGGTTATGTCGCTCTTTGCTGGCACCGAAGCGCTGACGATCGATGCGGAGCAACCGGTCACGCCACAGCGCATCCGCTCCAAGACAGGCACCTACGGTATTCCGGAATTCGGTACCAAGTTTGTTCGTCAGATGCTCGAAGATACCAAGCCGAGCACATTCTCCGAGCTTTTGCAGATTTCAGGTCTGTCGCACGGGACGGACGTCTGGCTGAACAATGCGCAGTCCCTGATTCAAAAAGGCGTTTGCAAACTGAAAGATGTCATCGGTTGCCGCGATGACATCATGGTCTACCTGATCTACGCCGGACTTGAACCTTCATTCGCCTTTAAAATCATGGAGAGCGTGCGCAAAGGTAAGGGTCTGACGCCGGAGATGGAAGAAGAGATGAAGAAGCACAAAGTGCCGGACTGGTACATTTGGTCTTGCAAGCAGATCAAGTACATGTTCCCGAAGGCGCATGCTACCGCTTACGTCTTGATGGCGGTGCGGATCGCTTACTTTAAAGTCCACTATCCGTTGGAATTTTATGCTACGTATTTCTCCGTACGCGCCGACGATTTTGACCTCGAAGTGATGAGCAAGGGATACGACGCGATCGTGGCGAAGATCGAAGAAATCGAAGCGAAAGGTTTTCAGGCCGCCCCGAAGGAAAAAGCGTTGCACACAGTCCTTGAGATGGCCTGCGAAATGACGGCGCGTGGCTATCAGTTCTTGCCCCTCGATCTGTACAAGTCGGATGCGACCCGTTTTCAGGTTGTGAAGGAAGAAAATGGACTGCGTCCGCCGTTTGGTGCACTGGCTGGCTGTGGCGAATCGGCAGCACGATCGATTGCGGATGCGGCGAAGATCGGTGAGTTTTTGTCCGTTCAGGATTTGCAGGAAAAATCACGCGTTTCTAAGACGGTCATCGAACTGCTCGAATCGCATGGATGCTTGCTAGGACTGCCTGAGAGCAACCAGCTCTCCCTGTTTTAGTCTTGCGTGGGAATGTTGTTCATGCTATAATTTGTATGGCTATGATGTGGAATACTGTACATGACAAGAGTGGGGAAACCCACTCTTTCGGTTTATCTGGGTGTTTCGCGAGGTGTATACGTTGGAAATACTATTCCCATACACGACATCTGCTCTGATTTTGAAGGAGGGATAGCATGACAAAGCGTAAAGTAACAGAAATCGTAGAAGAACTCGCAACCCCCATCGTCGAGGGTGAAGGTCTCGAACTTGTCGACGTTGAGTATAAAAAGGAAGGTGCCAACTGGTTCCTTCGTGTATTTATCGACAAGCCAGAGGGCGTAGACATTGATGATTGCGGCCGAGTCAGCGAAAAGCTGTCCGATTTGTTGGATGAAGTCGATCCGATTCCGACCAGTTACTTCTTGGAAGTTTCCAGTCCGGGTGCAGAGCGACCGCTGAAAAAGCCCGCCGATTATGAACGGGCGATCGGCAAGCATGTTTACATAACGACGTACGAACCGATTGATGGACAGAAAACGTTCGAGGGTGTGCTGGAAGCGTATGACGGCGAACAATTAACCGTTCGTGAATCGAAAGCGACGAAAACGCTAAAGCATGAGGCAATCGCGTCGGCTCGCTTGGCCGTCGCTTTCTAATACGGCCACTCTCGAAAGGAGGAGAGACCATTCTATGAATACAGAGTTTATCGATGCATTAGAGCAGATCGAACGCGAAAAGGGTATTTCGAAAGACCTTTTGATTGAAGCGATCGAAGCTGCACTCATCTCAGGTTACAAGCGCAACTTTAACTCCGCACAAAACGTGCGCGTCGATGTGAGCCGTCATACCGGAGTGGTCAAAGTCTATGCGCGCAAAACGGTGGTCGAGGAACCTACCGACCCGCGACTTGAAATTTCGCTTGATGCTGCCGAACAGATCGACCCCGGCTTCCAGATTGGCGACATCGCCGAGATCGAAGTCACCCCGCGAGACTTTGGGCGCATCGCAGCACAGACTGCAAAGCAAGTTGTTACACAGCGCATCCGTGAAGCGGAACGCGGCATGATTTACAATACGTTTGTTGACCGCGAGTATGACATCGTAACGGGTGTCGTACAACGTCAGGACAACCGTTTTTATTACGTGGATCTCGGCAAAGTCGAAGCGGTTCTGCCTTTGACCGAAGTGATGCCGACAGAAAAATTTACGCATAACGACCGTGTGAAAGCTTACATCACCAAGGTCGAGAAGACGACAAAAGGTCCACAAATCATGTTGTCCCGTACGCATCCTGGCCTGCTCAAACGTCTGTTTGAACTGGAAGTTCCCGAGATCTACGAGGGCGTGGTCGAACTGAAATCGGTTGCTCGTGAAGCGGGGTATCGTTCCAAGATCGCCGTGTTTTCTCGCAACCCAGAAGTCGATCCTGTTGGCTCTTGCGTAGGTCCTCGCGGGATGCGGGTTCAGGCGATTGTCAATGAACTAAAAGGTGAGAAGATCGACATTGTCAAATGGAGCGACGATCCGAAAGAATTGGTGGCGAACGCCCTGTCTCCTTCGAAAGTCGTCTCTGTTGAGACTGATGAAGAAAACAAAGTGGCGCGCGTTGTCGTGCCGGACTACCAATTGTCGCTGGCGATCGGCAAGGAAGGTCAAAATGCACGACTTGCCGCTAAGCTTACCAATTGGAAGATCGACATCAAGAGCGAATCGCAAGCAGGAGAAGACGGCGACGTGCTCCCACAGGATGCCGTGTCTTCTGACCAGGAAGATTATGCGAATACTTCGTATGGCGCAGATGAAGTGGATGCCGGAGAAGTACGCGATTAGGGAAAAGGAGGGGATCACCTTTGCAGAAAAAGATCCCTCTTCGCAAGTGCGTAGGTTGTCAGGAGATGAAACAAAAGCGTGAGTTGATTCGTATCGTCTCCAACCAAGCGCTCAATACGGTAGAGCTCGATGCGACAGGCAAGAAAGCCGGTCGCGGGGCCTACATCTGTCGCAAAGTAGATTGCTTAACAACGGCAAGAAAGAAAAAAGCGTTGGAGCGTTCGCTGAAAACTTCCGTTTCAGAAGAGATCTACGACTCTTTGACCAAGGAGCTTGCCTTGGTGGATGAGGTGGGCCCTGATGAGTGAAACGAAAGTATATAACTTGTTGGGATTGGCAATGCGCGCAGGCTGTCTTACTGCAGGTAATGATGCGTGTATGACCAATGTGCGATCCGGTAAAGCGACCCTGGCCGTCGTTGCAACTGATACGGGTGGAAATGCCAAGAAGAAATATACGGACAAGTGCAAGAGCTACGGGGTTCCTCTCGTAGAGTTTGGCACGAAGGACAGCCTTGGACACGCGGTGGGGAAAGCACAAAACGCAATCCTCGTCATCACAGACCGCGGCTTCGCACACCGGATTTTGCAATTGACAAGGGAGAATATCGGGGGTGAAGCGCATTGAGCAAGTTGAGAATCTACGAATACGCAAAACAACAGAGCATGACGAGCAAAGAGATCATCACCATCTTAAATCGCGAAAATGTGCCCGTGACCAATCACATGAGCGTGATGGATCAAGAGATGATCACGAAAGTAGAACAGCATGTCAAAGCTGTTAAAGCAAAAGCAGATCAACACAAAGGGGAAGCATCCTCAATAAAAAATGGAGAACGGAGAAATCAGGGATATATGGCGAATGAGAATTCTAAAGAAAACCCGTCAGCACAGTCTTCTCAGGCGAATCCTGAGAACGAAAAAGACTACGATAATCTTGTAAGTGATCGCGTGGCTGCTCAGCCGCGCAATGAACGCATTCCGAAAAAACCAGTTCCGAACAAACCTGCTGGTGCGAAACCGAGCACTGGCGGTAGCACAACCGGCAGCACAGCCAACCGTTCGGGCGGAACTGGCGGCAATCGCCCAGGCGCTGGCGGAGGCAACCGCGGACCGAGCAACAACAACCGTGGCGGAAACAACAATCGCGGTGGCAATAACAACAACCGTGGCGGCAATAACAACAATCGCGGTGGAAACAACAACCGTGGTGGCAATCGTGGAGGCAACCAGCAAGGCGGACACCGTCCGAATGCGCCGAAACAGCCGGATTTCCCGATAAAAATCGAACTGATCGAGCCGTTGACCGTCAAGGATTTCGCAAAGCTGCTCAAGCGCGAACCGTCTGAGATCATCAAAAAACTGCTCTTTTTGGGCATCATGGCGACGATCAACAACGAAATTGAAGTTGATGCAATGACGTTGGTTGCAGAAGACTTTGGCATCGAAGTTGAGATCAAAGAGCCGGTCGATGAAGAAGCGGTAGACATGCTTGTCGAAGAAGAGAAAGCGGAAGACCTGAGCGAACGTTGCCCGATCGTTACGATCATGGGTCACGTTGACCACGGGAAAACCACGTTGCTCGATGCGATTCGTTCCACGAACGTCACAGCATCGGAAGCAGGCGGCATCACGCAACATATCGGTGCTTACCAAGTCGAGATCAAAGGGAAGAAGATCACCTTCCTCGACACTCCGGGTCACGCAGCGTTCACCACGATGCGTGCACGCGGTGCGCAAGTCACCGACATCACGATCCTTGTGGTCGCAGCGGATGACGGCGTTATGCCGCAGACGGTCGAAGCGATCAACCATGCGAAAGCGGCAAACGTTCCGATCATCGTCGCTGTCAACAAGATGGACAAAGAGTCTGCCAACCCGGACCGCGTGAAACAAGAGCTGACCGAATACGGTCTTGTTGCGGAAGAATGGGGTGGTGACACGATCTTCGTTCCGGTGTCCGCACTGAAGCGCGATGGCTTAGAAGACATCTTGGAGATGATCCTGCTGGTGTCCGAAGTTCAGGAACTGAAAGCCAACCCTGATGGTCGCCCGCGCGGCACCGTTATCGAGGCAGAACTGGACAAAGGTCGCGGACCGGTGGCAACGGTACTCGTACAAAACGGCACGTTGCGCGTCGGTGATGTAGTAGTAGCTGGCACGACCTACGGGAAGGTGCGGGCGATGGTCAACGACCGCGGTCGCCGCATCAAAGAAGCAGGTCCGTCGATGCCGGTTGAAATCCTCGGTCTCTCCGATGTTCCGAGTGCTGGTGACCTGTTCGTCGTCTACGATGATGAGCGCAAAGCAAGCAAATTGGTTGACAAACGGGTCAGCAAAGTCCGTCAAGAGGCGATCGGTTCGAACTCTCGCGTCACGCTGGACGATCTGTTCAAACAGATCAAAGAAGGCGAGATCAAAGAGCTGAATGTCATCTTGAAAGCGGACGTGCAAGGTACTGTTGAAGCATTGCGCGGCTCGCTTGAGAAGATCGATGTCGAAGGAGTCCGCGTTCGCGTCGTTCACCAAGGCGCTGGTGCGATCAACGAATCTGACATCCTTTTGGCAGCCGCTTCCAACGCGATCGTCATCGGCTTCAACGTCCGCCCGCAGCCGCAGGCAGAAAAGATGGCCGAATCGGAAAAAGTGGATGTTCGCCTATACCGCGTCATTTACAATGCGATCGAAGAAATCGAAGCGGCACTCAAAGGGATGCTCGATCCAGAGTATAAAGAGGTTGTCCTTGGCCGTGCTGAAGTCCGCCAGACCTTTAAGGTTTCCAAAGTGGGCACGATCGCAGGTTGCTACGTCACCGAGGGCAAACTGGTTCGCAATGCAGAACTGCGCGTGATCCGTGACGGCATCGTCATTTTCGAAGGCGTGTTTGACTCGCTCAAGCGCTTTAAAGATGATGCGAAAGAGGTAGCGACCGGCTTTGAATGCGGTGTGACGATCGAGAAGTTTAACGACCTCAAGGAAGGCGATATTGTCGAAGCCTTCCATATGGAACAAGTAAAAATCGTATAAAGACGACAGGAGTTGGGTTTCGCGCGGCCATCGCATTGCTTTGGCCGATGCGGGGCGCAACTCCGTCATCTATACATAGGCTGTTCACTCTATCAGGATGAGGTGACCATTCATGGCAAAACTCAGAGTAAGCCGTGTGGGAGAACAGATCAAGAAAGAGATCGTTGACATCGTACGCACCGAGGTCAAAGACCCGCGCGTCGGCTTTGTAACGATCACCGAAGTAGAAGCATCGGGCGATCTGCAGCACGCAACCGTTTACGTATCGGTATTAGGGGATGAGGAGCAGCGCAAAGGCACGATGGAAGCGTTGCACAAGGCGTCAGGATTTATCCGCGCAGAGCTGGGACGACGTGTCCGCCTACGCCGTACGCCTGAACTTCATTTCAAATTAGACACTTCGCTTGATTACTCCACCCGCATCGGTAAAGTACTGCGGGACATCAAGGAAGGTGATAAGCAGGATGAGCCTCAAGCTTAATCTGAAACCGGAATATAAGTCGGCGGCAGATTTTTTTCGAAATCATGACAACCTGCTTTTGCTCGTGCATGAAAAACCGGATGGTGACGCGCTCGGTTCAGTTTTGGGCGCAGCGCACCTTTTGCAATCGCTTGGCAAGACGGTGACATTGGTTAATGATGACCCGATTCCCGATAAATTTCGCTTCTTGCCGATGGCCGATCGTTTTCTTTTGCCAGAAGAAGTCGAGGGGACTTTTGCCAACGTGATCGCCTTTGATTGCGGCGACCGCAAGCGTTTGGGACGTTCGCAAGGGCTGATTGCAGCCGATGCCAATCTGCTCAACGTTGACCATCATGTGACCAACGATCATTTTGGAACGGAGAACATTGTCGATCTCGAGGCGGCGGCCACCTGTCAGATCGTTTTCAAGATTGCACAAGAGCTTCGCATCGAACTCGATTTGGATACAGCTACCTGCTTGTATACTGGCTTGGTCACCGACACAGGCGGGTTCCGTTACTCCAATACGACAGAAGAAGTGCTCTTGATCGCAGCCCATCTGTTGACTGCAGGCGTCTCGCCTTATCAGATCGTCGATCGTGTGATGGAGACGTTGACCTGGCCGCAGGTGCAGTTGATTCGCACCGTGCTCGACACGCTCGACCGTGATGAGAGCGGGATGATCTCTTGGGTGACGATCACTCGCGACATGTTGGAGCGCGCTGGCGGTTGTGACGAAGATGTCGAAGGGTTGGTCAACTACCCGCGGAACGTGGAAGGCGTAGAAGTTGGCATTTCGTTTCGGGAAAGTGTTCCAGGCAAGGTGAAAGTGAGTTTTCGTTCCAAATATGTGGTCGATGTCGGCGCGATCGCATTAGAATTTGGCGGCGGCGGTCACGCGCGTGCGGCCGGTTGTACCGTTGATGGCGATGTGGACACGGTCAAAGATCGTGTGCTGGCTCGAGTGCGGGAAGTGGTCACCGCAGTTGACACGAAACCGGAGGCAACACAATGATGCACGGAATTCTCGTCATCAATAAACCGGCGGGGATGACGTCCCATCAGGTCGTGGGGCGGGCGAGGCGGATCTTGGGCATCAAGAAGATCGGTCATACCGGGACGCTTGATCCAGATGTGCAAGGTGTGTTGCCGATCTGTATCGGGATGGCGACGCGCGTGGCCGAGTATCTTCTCGACCAGACCAAAGCATATCGTGGAGAGGTGACGTTTGGTCTCTCCACCACGACGCAGGACGCGTCTGGCGAGCCGATCGAGGCGGTTGATGAAGTATTGCTGACTGCAGAGCAGGTACGCGACGCTTTTGCTGCTTTTCTTGGTCCGATCATGCAGCGTCCACCTGCATATTCGGCGATCAAGATCGACGGTAAGCGGGCGTATGATTTGGCCCGAAAAGGGGCTGATGTGGAGATTCCGCCACGCGAAGTCACCCTTTACAAATTGGAGATAGAAGAGATGCAACTTGACCTACCAAGGCCCAAGGTGCGTTTTTACGTCGAGTGCTCAAAAGGGACCTACGTGCGTACACTCTGTCATGATCTTGGTGTGCGGCTCGGAGTTCCAGCGCACATGTCCAGTTTGCTGCGTACTAAATCGGGACCGTTCGATCTGTCACAGGCGCTTACGTTCGAAGAGATCGAAGAGCATGTGAAAAATGGAACGATAGAAGAAGTGCTCTTGCCGATGCAGGCCGCACTTCCACATCTGCCGCAAAACGTCATTCCGGAAGTATTGGAGCGCCGTGTAGATAATGGCAGAGAGTTGACGATCAAACGCCAGATTCCGGGTGCGACAGTCGGGTCGCTTCTGCGAATCGAAAGCCGCACTGGGAAATTGCTGGCTTTGTATCGCGTTACAGACGTGTTGGACGGAGAGTTGCACACGTTGCCGGAAAAGGTGTTTAAAGAGTAGGGGTGAACCTCGTGGAGATCATTCAAATCACCGATCTTCTGGACGGGAATGGGAGTGCGGCGTTTCGTCCGACTGTCATGGCATTGGGGAATTTTGACGGGTTGCATATCGGACACCAGCAACTGATCGCACGGGCCAGAGCGCTCGCCGAAACGACCGGCGTGCCGGTGAGTGTGCTAACGTTCTCTCCGCACCCCCGCCAAGTGCTAGGCAAAGGGGGCTACACGCATCTGCTCACTCCATCTGATGAAAAGATGCGCGTCATGCAGGAACTTGGCGTTGACATCGTCTATGTCGTCCATTTTTCGCTCGATTTTGCGGCGCTTTCTGCGGAGGACTTCGTGTTTCGATTCTTAGGTGCGCTATTGCCGCAGACGGTGGTCGTCGGTTTTGACTATGCGTTTGGACGCGGCGGCAAGTCGGACACGTCGCAGTTGAAACTGCTCGCCGAGCAGATCGGGATTGACGTAGAGATTGTCGGGGCGGTCAGCGCTTACGGAGATAAGATATCCTCCACCTTGATTCGCGAAAAGCTTTCCTATGGCGATGTGCGTTTGGTGCAGGAATTGCTCGGACGACCGTATTCGATCAGCGGCACTGTGATGCACGGTGAAAAGCGAGGTCGCTTGCTCGGTTTCCCGACGGCGAACGTCGAGCCGAACGATCCGTATACCTTGCCGAAGAACGGGGTTTATCTGGTGCGTGTTTTGGTTCAACAGACATGGAATGCTGCCGTGCTGAACATCGGCACGAAACCAACTTTTCACGACGATCATCGCCGCACGTTAGAAGCACATCTGCTCGATTTTGAAGGCGATTTGTATGGGCAGACGCTACGCATCCAGTTACTCGACTTCCTGCGTGATGAAAAGAAGTTCTTCTCAGTAGACGAATTGATCGGACAAATCCACGCCGATGTTTTGGAGGCCAAGACACGGTTGCATACGTTTTCCGGCATATCGTACTAGTTTGTTTGCATACATTTACAGCACATAGGCTGGTATTGTGGAACTTGTCCTGCTATGATATACTACCTTAGTGGTTCTTACTGACATTCCAACGATCCTGGCTCCGGCTCTATTCCTGAGCGAGGAGATGGATGAGCGTGAGATACCCGCATGTCGATGAACGTGATATACGTCTGATGGAAATGTGTCGCGAAGTTGCCCGCATCTGCATCAGCGATGAGTTTAAGCGACTTAACCGTGACCTTGCGAAGTTTTATCGCAAGAGCGGTATGAAAGACGCATTTCTACTCGCATTTCAAGATTCGCTCTTCTCTATGTATACGGAGATGGACGATGACCACCAGCTCTCGATTGAGTATAACTGAGTATGCGAGTCATCGTCACCGATCACGCCAGACAACGGTTGTTTGAAGAACGGCAACGAGGTATTCGCATTGAGGATATTTCGAAAGCAGCACGGCTGATCCCGGGACTTGTCCCGATCGCCACACGTTTTCGAGGGTTTGTATCCTTAGGCGGGAGGGCGTTTGATATTGTGGCGAAAGATATTGCGCAGGGAAGACTTGTCATCACGGTAATCGGCAAATGACTACAACCATGAGCGCGGATTGTCCGAGCACACCGACGGCATTCTGGGCCTTGGGGATAACTTAATGGAGGTGTATTGAGATGGCATTGTCTCAAGACGCAAAAAACCAACTGATCGAATCTTTTAAAGTACACGAGACCGATACTGGGTCCCCGGAAGTACAAATCGCAATCCTCACCAACAAAATCAACTACCTGAACAACCACCTGCGCACGCACAAGAAGGATCACCATTCCCGTCGCGGCCTGCTGAAAATGGTTGGTCATCGCCGTAACCTGTTGAACTACCTGCGTAACAAGGACATCAACCGTTATCGCGAAGTTATTGGTAAACTCGGTCTGCGTAAGTAAGCAGAACAAAGAAGCGGGAAGTAATTTCCCGCTTCTTCTTTGTATGGGCATGATTTTTCTTCCATGAAGAAGGAAATACTGTCCACAGGTGCGAATTACTTAGAGGTTGTGGGTCTAGAATCTTCACATCTCTTTTTCATGAATACATAGTCTATCAGGCAAAACGCCAAAAGGAGGCAGTTTTACTTCTATGCATAGAACGTTTACTACTACACTCGGCGGCCGTACGCTGACAATCGAAACGGGCAAACTCGCGAAACAGGCGAGCGGCTCGGTGATGGTAAGCTACGGTGAAACGGTAATTCTCTGTACCGTTACCGCATCGAAAGAACCTAAAGATCTTGACTTTTTCCCGCTCACCGTTAACTACGAGGAGCGTTTGTATGCGGCTGGTAAGATCCCAGGCGGCTTTATTAAACGTGAAGGTCGCCCGTCCGAAAAAGCGATCTTGGCGAGCCGTTTGATCGACCGTCCGGTTCGTCCGCTGTTCCCGGAAGGCTTCCGTAACGATATTCAAATCGTAGACATCGTCATGTCGGTCGATCAGGACTGCGCACCGGAAATTGCAGCGATGATCGGTACTTCTGCTGCCCTGATGTTGTCCGACGTGCCGTTTGAAGGCCCGATTGCTGGCGTCATCGTAGGTCGTGTCGATGGTCAATTGGTGATCAACCCAACCGTCGCACAAACTGAACAATCGGACTTGCATCTCGTGGTCGCAGGAACAAAAGATGCGATCAACATGGTAGAGGCGGGCGCGAAATTCGTTTCGGAACAGGATATGATTGAAGCGATCATGTTCGGCCACGATGCGATCAAAGAACTGATCGCTTTCCAGGAGCAAATGATCGAAGAGATCCAACCTGTGAAAATGGAAGTTGTACTGCATGAAGTTGATGCAGAGATCAATGCAAAAGTTCGTGCGCTGGCGACCGATAAATTGAAGGAAGCAATCCGCACATTCGATAAGCATGAGCGCGAAGCGAACATTTCGGCTGTGAAGGAAGATGTGCGCTCAGCCATGCTCGAAACGTTGGGTGAAGCTGAATATCAAGATAAGCAAAAAGATATCGGCGAAGTACTCTATGACATCGTCAAAGAACAGGTTCGCTACTCGATCGTTCACGAAGGCATTCGTCCGGATGGACGTGCAGTTGATGAGGTGCGCCCGGTTTCGACCGAAGTTTCCCTGCTGCCGCGCGTGCATGGCTCGGGTCTCTTTACACGCGGTCAAACGCAAGCGTTGTCCGTCTGTACGCTTGGCGCACTCGGCGATGCTCAGACGATCGACGGCCTTGGCCTCGAAGAAGAGAAGCGCTTTATGCACCATTACAACTTCCCGCCGTTCTCCGTTGGCGAAGCGCGTCCATTGCGCGCGCCATCCCGCCGCGACATCGGTCATGGAGCGCTTGGCGAACGTGCGATTGAACCGATCATTCCGAATGAAGAGGAGTTTCCGTATACGATCCGCCTCGTCTCCGAGGTTCTGGAATCGAATGGCTCCTCTTCGCAAGCATCGATCTGCGGCTCCATTCTCGCTCTGATGGACGCAGGCGTGCCGATCAAAGCGCCAGTTGCTGGTGTGGCGATGGGCCTGATCGCGGACGGGGATAAGATGGTCGTCCTCACCGACATCCAAGGGATGGAAGACCATCTCGGCGACATGGACTTCAAAGTCGCGGGTACAAGTGACGGGATCACCGCATTGCAAATGGACATCAAGATCAAAGGGATCAATCGTCAAGTGCTCGAACAAGCGTTGGAGCAGGCGAACCGCGGCCGCGCGCACATCATGGCAAAAATGATGGAAGCGATCGCAGAACCGCGTGCGGAACTTTCGCCGTATGCACCGCGCATCATTACAATGCGCATCAATCCAGACAAAATCCGCGATGTGATTGGACCGGGCGGTCGCGTGATCAACAAGATCATCGACGAGACGGGTGTCAAGATCGACATCGAGCAAGACGGCCGTGTCTTTATCGCGGCAACCGATGCACAAGCCGGCTATCGCGCGAAAGAGATCATTGAGAACATCGTCGCAGAAGTGGAAGCGGGCGCAACGTATAACGGTACGGTCACTCGCGTTGAGAAATATGGCGCGTTCGTTGAACTGTTGCCAGGCAAAGAAGGTCTTGTCCACATTTCGCAGTTGGGCGATGAGCGCGTAGCGAAGACGGAAGACGTGTGCAATGTTGGTGACAAGCTGATGGTCAAAGTCACTGAGATCGACTCGCAAGGCCGCGTCAATCTGTCCCACCGCGAAGCGCTGCGTGAACTGCGCGGCGAGCCGCCAACACCGCTGGAAGAAATTCAGCGTCAAGTCAAAGCTGCCCGTGAACGCACTGGCGGTCCAAGCCGCGGTGGTGACCGTGGCGGTGATCGCAACCGTGATCGCGATCGTGGTGAACGTCCGGCACGTCCGAGAACGTAGTGTGAATATCGTGTAAGTCAAAAAGAACAGAGCTGATGCTCTGTTCTTTTTTTTCACGGCGGGTCTAGCCTTTTCCGATTTTGCATACACTGCCAATGAGGTTAGGAGGACAACCAGATGAAAAAAATGACACATGCACGCAAATTTCATGCAGGAAAACTGTTGACTGCCTGTGCCGTTTGCTTGTTGATGTTTTCCGGAATTACCGATACGTTAGCGATCAACACCTATGTGCGCGACCTGAAAGGACTGGCAATTCCGGTTCAGACCTACCGTGTCGAACAGCCGGTCGTAGCACTGACCTTCGATGTATCAGAAGACAGCGACCAAGTGGCGCAAATATTGGTCAAACTGCGAGCTGAAAAAGCAAAAGCAACGTTTTTCTTGACCGGAGAATGGGTCGAGCGACATCAACATCTTGCCCGTGCGATCGTCCGTGAAGGACATGAGGTCGGACGCAGTTTGTATTCGTATCGCAAAGCTTCCGAGCTGACACAAGACGAACTCCGCATTGAACTGCAAAAGACCGATCAGGCATGGAGCGCGGCGAAATTGCCCAACGTTGATCTGTTTCGTGTGCCTTTTGGCGAAACGAAAGGACAAGTTGCCAAAGAGATTCGCGCCCGCCATGAGAACCTGATCGCGTGGTCGATCAGCGCGGTGCCGCTTTCACAGCAAGAGGCATCCGCAGTCTGGAGTGGACTCTCAGTCGGTCTGTCTGCCGGAGACATCGTAAGACTGCGAGCTGATCAGGTGACGGCAGACGGAATACCTGAAGTGCTGAAGCAGATTCGCGGGGCTGGGTTCGATGCAAAATCGATCTCCGCATTGCAAGCGGAGGTGCAGTGATGAAACGGCCGATTTACTTTTTGACACTAACCAAACGCCATCTTCTGCTCGGAATGGCGGCGTTTTTGTTTTTGGTGGCCGGACTTGTCATCGGCGGTCAGCAAAAGCAGTTGCCTGTGGTTGCCGCGATGTCTGGCATGAACGATGACGCCTTGAAAAAACGAATTGAACTGCTCGCCAAAGAGTATGACAAACAGCCGATCGACGCTGTGAACGACCGGGTTTGGCGCGGCATACCGGGGCTAAACGGCTTAAAGGTCGATGTGGAAGCGACCTATCGAAAGACCAAAGCGGAAGGCGGAGAGCGTATTGCGATCGTCGCGGAACAGCTACCGCCCAAGGTACATCTCAAAGACCTAGGTCCTGTTCCCATCTACAAGGGCAATGCTCAAAAAAAACAGATGGCCCTGATGATCAATGTCGCTTGGGGGACAGAATATTTACCAGACATGCTAGCCACTTTAGCGAAACATCAGGTAAAAGCCACTTTCTTCCTCGATGGCAGTTGGACCAAAAAGAACCCGGAGATGGCCAAGCAAATCGCGATGGCCGGCCATGAATTGGGCAATCATGCCTATTCGCATCCAGATATGTCGCGAATGGGCGTGTCCGATCAAGTACGCCAGATCACCCGTACGAACGCGGTGATTCAAGAGGCGACTGGGATCAGTCCCAAGTTGTTCGCACCGCCGTCCGGCGCCTATGCAGACTCCACGGTGGAGACCGCACACAGCCAAGGCATGCAAACGATTCTTTGGACGCTGGACACGGTGGACTGGAAAAAGCCACCGGCTGCCACGATCGTCGATCGGGTCACCTCGCGCGCGGAAAACGGAGCTTTGGTTCTGATGCATCCGACCGAACCAACTCGCGAGGCGTTGCGTACGATAGTAGCAACTCTCACCAAAAAAGGCTATGAACTTGTCACCGTTTCAGAACTGCTCGACGAGAAGCGTCCCGTGCCAAACCTGTAAAAGTGTTGATTGTGGCACAGAACCTGATTTTTTGCTATAGTTAAACCAGATTAAGCCATAGCGATTGATTGAGGTATGAAAGAGTCTCTCGTTGACAAGAGGAGGATGTTCTTGATTTATCGTGAAGTACTCCAAAACGGGATACGAGTGGTCATCGAAGAAATTCCATCGGTGCGCTCCGTATCGCTGGGGATTTGGGTGGGGGCAGGTTCCCGCGACGAAAATCCGCAGAATAACGGCGTTACCCATTTTATTGAACACATGATGTTTAAAGGAACGGACAACATCAACGCGCGCCAGATCGCAGAGCTGTTTGACGGCATCGGCGGTCAGGTGAATGCGTTTACGTCGAAGGAATACACATGCTACTACGCGAAAGTGTTGGACGAACACTTTGGACTGGCGCTGGCAACGCTTGGTGATATGCTGCTCAACTCCAAATTTGCGGAAGAGGAGCTGGCAAAAGAACGCCGCGTCGTGTTGGAAGAGATCAAGATGTATGAGGATGCCCCAGATGATTTGGTGCATGATATGATCGCCGAAGTAGTGTTTCAAAAGCATCCGCTCGGCTATAACATCCTTGGCACAGAAGCGAACCTGCATGCGTTTAAACCACAGGATCTCTTCGACTACATGAAAGAGAAATACACGACCGACAACATCGTCATTGCGATCGCTGGCAATGTACAACGCGATCATGCGGTCGCCTTGGCGAACGAGCTGTTTGGTCATATGCAGCCGTCTCGCATCTCCCGTCAGGACGAACAGGCTGTGTTCCACTCTGGTAAGGCGATACGGAATAAAAAGACGGAGCAGGCGCATATTGTGCTCGGGGCACCGGGTATCGCATATGACGATCCGATGATCTACCCGGTCATCTTGTTCAACAATGTGCTGGGCGGCTCGTCTTCTTCGCGACTTTTTCAAGAGATCCGCGAAGAGCGCGGTCTGGCCTACTCGATCTACAGCTACCACACCGCTTACAAGGACAGCGGCATGTTCGGCCTTTATGTCGGCACAGCGCCGGAGCGGGCTCAGCACGTGCTCGACCTGTGTGAAGAGGTGATGTCTGACATCGCACAAAAAGGGATCACCGCTGAGGAGTTGACCAAAGCGAAGGAGCAGGTCAAAGGCTCGCTGATGCTGTCTTTGGAAAGCACCTCCTCGCGCATGTCGAGACTTGGCAAAAACGAACTGCTGGGACGCCACGACTCGCTTGACGATTTGGTAGACAAGATCAAAAACGTGTCGCTCGATGAGATCAAAACGGCGGCAGGTGCGATCCTTGGTGGCAAATTCGCCATGACTGCCGTAGGTCCGCTCGACGATTTGCGTATGCCCGGCGAAACAAAATAGGCGTTGTGAAACAGGCACCTGATCGCATCAGGTGCTTTTTCTATTCTTCTAAGCATATGAGGTAACAACAAGACAGGAGGGATCTATGCGATGCGACTGAGTGATTTGGCTGGGAAAGAGTTGATCGATGTTCGGTCCGGTACTCGGATCGGCTTGTTAGGGAGCGCTGACCTGTATATCGATGAGGAGAGCGGATCGATCGATTCGATCGTGATCACCCAAGGTGGATTTTCATTTGGTAAGAAAAAAGAGCATACCGTCATTCCGTGGGCGGCGATTCATAAAATCGGTCCTGACATGATTTTGCTCGATTCCTCACAAGAAGCGCGCTACGGAAGTGTGGCGTTTGGAACTAGAGACTAGCCCAGCGCATAGGATATCTCACCTGCAACGACCCGCGCGGCACTGGAGATTCCCCGTTTTTTGTGCAGCGCAGTCTCAGGAAGAATTATCTGTGTGCCTTGAATTTTCTTCTGTTTCGCGTAAAATGTTGTGAAAGGGGTAACCGGAGCATGCTGACAGGGATCAAAATGGCGTTCGTCGGCGGCGACGCTCGCATGATTGAAGTGATCAAGTATGCGATCGAACTCGATGCGAGCATCGTTTTGATCGGCTTCGATCAACTTGAGACCCCCCTCGCAGATACGGTCAAGGCGGAACTCGCCCCTGACGTGTTCAGCGACGTAGACGCAATCGTGCTTCCCGTGACCGGAATGGATGACACAGGCAAAGTGGAGTCTCGTTTTTCTTCACAAGAACTTATGCTTGCTGAGGAGCATTTTGCAGCGTTGCAAAAGCATGTGCTCATCTTTACTGGCATCGCACGGAAGAGACTGACGGAGGTGTGTCAGAAAAAAGGTCTGCGCCTGATTCAATTGATGGAGCTTGACGAAATCGCAATCCGCAACTCCGTGCCTTCTGCCGAAGGGGCGATACAGATGGCGATGGAGAACACCGACATCACCATCCACGGTTCGCGCTCCGTAGTGCTCGGATATGGGCGCTGCGGTATCACCCTAGCCCGCATGCTGGAAGGCATCGGAGCAAATGTTTCAGTTTGCGCCAGAAAAGAAGCGGATCTCGCCCGCATTCAAGAGATGGGCTTGAAAGCATTTCCGCTGCACGAGATGGTGAAGGCGGTAAAAGATGCGGAATTGATCTTTAATACGATCCCGCATCAGGTGTTGACCGCAGAGGTGCTGACACGGGTGCCCAAAACCTGTGTGATCATCGACATCGCCTCGAAACCGGGCGGCACCGATTTTCGCTACGCAGAAAAACGGGGAATCAAAGCAATTCTTGCACCAGGTCTGCCGGGGATCGTTGCCCCAAAGACCGCAGGGCAGATTTTAGCACGCACGCTCTGTCGGATCCTTTGGGAACATGCGTAACCTGGAGGTATCTGATATGGAGTTGACAGGGAAAACGATCGGGTTTGGCCTCACGGGTTCACACTGTACGTACGCCGAAGTTCAGCCGCAGATGGAAGCGCTGATGCAAGCGGGAGCCCGCGTGGTTCCGATCCTTTCTTACACGGTCCAATCGACCAGCACCCGCTTCGCCGAAGCGGATGAATGGGTGTCAACAATTGAGAAGATCACAGGCGAGACGGCGATCAAGTCGATCCCGGAGGCAGAGCCGCTGGGTCCTTCCAAATTGCTCGACTGCATGTTGATCGCCCCCTGTACCGGAAACTCGCTGGCGAAATTGGCCAATGCGATGAATGAATCGCCGGTGCTGATGGCAGCCAAATCAACATTGCGCAATGACCGTCCTGTCGTCGTGTCGATCTCGACCAACGACGGATTGGGTCTCAATGCGATGAACATCGGGAAACTGCTCGTGACGAAAAACATCTTCTTTGTTCCGTTTGGGCAAGATGACCCTTGGAAGAAGATCAATTCGCTCGTCGCGCGCAATGAGCTGATCATCCCGACGATCGAGCACGCGCTTGAGAAAAAACAAATTCAGCCAATGATCGTAGAAAAGTGGCGAGATTTGCAAAAATAAACGGATAAGCTTACTTGACGAGGAGTTGGATGATCGAAATGGTAATAAAAGAACGCTACAATGTTGCAGTGGTTGGAGCCACAGGCGCAGTCGGTCAGAAAATGATTGAAACTCTGGAGAAACGGGATTTTCCCGTGGGCGAACTTCGCTTGCTCGCCTCTCCTCGTTCTGTTGGGCAGCAAGTGATGTTTAAAGGACAGACGTATAAGGTGGAAGAAGCCCGTCCGGAAGCGTTCGAAGGTATTGACTTCGCGCTGTTCGCGGCGGGCGGTTCCATCTCCGAAAAACTCGCTCCGGAAGCGGTAGAACGCGGGGCGGTCGTCATCGACAACACCAGCGTGTTTCGCATGGTGCCAGAAGTGCCGCTCGTCGTGCCCGAAGTAAACCCGCACGCGATCTCGCAGCACCAAGGCATCATCGCCAATCCGAACTGTTCGACGATTCAGATGGTCGTTGCCCTCAAACCGCTGTATGACGCATACGGCATTGAGCGCATCATCGTCTCGACCTATCAGGCGGTATCGGGAGCTGGGCAAAAAGGCGTTGATGACCTGCTCGATCAGACTCGTGCTGTGTTGAACGGGGAAGAAGTGGTCGGCACACATCTGCCGGTCGGCTCACAGCCGAAAAAACATCAGATGGCGTTCAATGCAATTCCTCAGATCGACGTGTTTGAAGAGAACGGATTCTCCAAAGAAGAGATGAAGATGGTCAACGAAACGCGCAAAATTTTCGGGGACCAGGAGATTCAAGTCACACCGACCGCCGTGCGGATTCCGGTGCTGTTTGGCCATGCGGAAGCGGTATACATCGAAACGGAAAAGTCGTTCGATCTGGAAGAAGTGCGTCAACTGCTGGAGCAGGCGCCGGGCATTACGGTGCTCGACAACTTAAAAGAGCAGGAGTACCCGATGCCTGCGATGGCAGAAGGCACACATGATGTTTATGTGGGGCGTATTCGCCGCGACCTGTTTCATCCGCGCGGCTTGAACTTGTGGGTAGTATCTGACAACGTGCTCAAAGGCGCGGCCTGGAACGCTGTGCAGATTGCCGAATATATGGTGAAATCCAAGTAGTAAGAAGGGGACTGTATGCGAATTCTCGTTCAAAAATTCGGTGGCACCTCAGTAGCCACGCGAGCGATCAGGGAACAGGCGATCGAACATATTTTAGATGCGAGATCGCTCGGTTACAGCGTGGTGGTTGTCGTATCCGCGATGGGACGCAAGGGTGACCCGTACGCGACCGATTCGCTGATCTCCCTGATTGACGAGCAAGACAGAATCTCCCGCCGCGAAGCTGACTTGCTGATGTCTTGCGGCGAAGTGATCTCGAGCGTCGTCTTTGCCGGACATTTGCGCGCGCACGGCGTGGAGGCTTGCGCATTGAATGGCGGGCAGGCTGGGATCACGACCAATGATGATTTTTCCAACGCTCAGATTCTCACGATCAACCCAAAGAGGATTTTGCAGGAATTGGAACAGGACCGCGTGGTGATTGTGACTGGTTTTCAGGGCTGGACGAAAGACTATGAAACGACGACTCTTGGCCGAGGCGGTAGCGACACGACCGCTACAGCGCTTGCCGTTGCCCTCGATGCGGAAGTGGTGGACATTTTCACCGATGTCGAAGGCATCATGACGGCCGACCCGCGCATCGTCGATGACGCTCGACGCCTACGTGCTGTGACGTACAGCGAAATCTGCAACCTGGCCTACCAAGGGGCGAAGGTGATTCACCCGCGCGCTGTCGAAATCGCGATGCAAAAAAACATTCCGATCCGCGTGCGCGCAACGTCTTCGAAAGATGAAGGGACGCTTGTCACCTCACAGACCGAGACGGATCGCATTGAAGGCGAACTGCGTGACCAACTGGTCACCGGTATCACACAGACGGCTAATGTCACCCAGATCAAAGTGTTTGCTGAGCCGAACAATAGCGGCATGCAATTGAATGTGTTTCAAGCGATGGCCGAGCACAATATCTCGGTGGACTTTATCAACGTCAACCCGCGCGGTGTTGCTTTCACCGTATCGGACAGCGACACGGACAAGGCGCTACAGGTGCTACAAAACATGGATTTTCATCCGGAAGCCACGCGCGGATGTGCCAAAGTATCGGTTGTCGGAGCCGGAATTGCGGGTGTGCCGGGCGTGATGGCATTGATCCTCGGCGCGATCCATGCAGAAGGCATCGAAATCCTGCAATCGGCCGATTCACATACGACGATCTGGTGTCTCGTCCGCGGCGATGATATGGCACAGGCTGTGCGGGCCCTACACAACAAGTTTGAACTGCATGCACTGTAACCCCAAGCAGCAAATGATGGACAACAAGGATGGTGTGATAACTGTGGCAGTGGATTTTGGGAGACTTTTGACCGCGATGGTCACCCCGTTTGATGATAACTTGGACGTTGATTACGGCCGTTTGGACGCTTTGATCGAGCATTTGATCGGATCGGGTACTACGACGCTCGTCGTTTCGGGCACGACAGGCGAATCGCCGACTCTGACCCATGACGAGAAGATTGCTTTATTTAAACATGTAGTCGAGAAAGCAGCGGGCCGCGTCAAGGTGGTCGCGGGAACTTCGAGCAACGACACGCGCGCTTCTGTCGAGCTTTCACAAGAAGCGGAAGCGGCAGGTGTGGATGGTCTGTTGCTCGTCGTGCCGTACTACAACAAGCCATCACAAGAAGGCATGTATCAGCACTTCAAAGCGATCGCAGACGGAGTGAAGATTCCGTGCATTCTGTACAACATCCCAGGGCGCACCGGCGTAAATATGACGTCAGAGACCACCTTGCGTCTGGCCGAGATCGATAACATTGTGGCGACCAAAGAATCGAGTGGTGATTTCAACCAGATATCTGAAATCGTCGCCGCTTCACCGGCAGGGTTTAAAGTATATAGTGGTGACGATTACCTCACCTTGCCGATGCTGGCGGTCGGGGCTTATGGAATCGTCTCGGTCGCTTCGCACGTGGTCGGGGATGAAATGTCCCAGATGATCGGTGCGTTCGTTGAAGGCCGTGTGGAAGAGGCGGCAGTGTTGCACGCCAAACTGTTGCCAGTCTTCCAAGGGCTGTTCCTCGCTACCAACCCGACCCTTGTGAAAGCGATGCTGAATCAGAACGGTGTAGAGGTAGGCGGCGTTCGCCTGCCGTTGGTGGAAGCGGCACCGGAACTGATCGAAGAGGTAGGCAAGCGTCTGAACAAGATCAAAGGCTAATGTAAGGTCCGTGATTTTCAACAAAGAGGGGTAGCTCCTGAGTGAAGCTACCCCTCTTTTTTCATTGTATGGGGAGAACTGCCAGCCCTTTAGTGGGATGAGCAGTCGTCCATCAAGGAATCTTTTTGGTGTAAGTACACTTTTCATCGGGGATACTACGCACAATGGCTCTCTTGTAACGAGGATATAGTTCATGTATAATATTTACCAAGTGACTGGTACGGGTTTTTGGTGACACGAACTAGGACAAGCGAAACGCGAATGAATCGGAATCTTTTTGGAGGTGTAGTATTGAGCAAGAACAACAACAAATTGTCGATCATCCCGTTGGGCGGCGTAGGGGAAATCGGCAAGAATATGACGGCGTATGTGTACGGCAACGACATCATCGTAGTCGATGCCGGCCTGAAGTTCCCGGAGGAGGAGATGCTCGGGATTGACATCGTCATCCCGGATATCACGTACCTGATCGAGAACAAGAACAAGATCCGCGGTATGTTTATTACGCACGGCCATGAAGACCACATCGGCGGTCTTCCATACTTCTTGAAGCATATCAACGTGCCTGTCTATGGGACACGTTTGACCCTTGGGCTGATTGAAGGCAAGCTGCGTGAACACAATCTTCTTGATGTCACCAAGCTCATCACCGTTACCAATCAGGATCATATCAAAGCGGGTGTCTTCACCGTCACTCCGTTTTATAACAATCACTCCATTCCTGATACGGTCGGATTTTCCATCGATACTCCTGAAGGCATCGTGATTCATACTGGCGACTTCAAGTTTGACTTCACCCCGGTCGATAACCGCAAAGCAGATTTTCATATGCTGGCCGAGTGGGGCGCGAAGGGCGTACTTGCGTTACTTTCCGACTCCACCAATTCGGAGCGTCCGGGCTACACCATGTCGGAGCGCGTCGTCGGCATCACGATTGACGATACGTTCCGCCAAGCGGAGCGCCGCATCATCTTGGCGACGTTCGCATCCAACCTGCATCGGATTCAGCAGGTATTTACCGCAGCGGAGCGCTTTGGGCGCAAGGTTGCAGTCGTCGGCCGCAGTATGGTCAACAACATCAACATCGCGATGGAGTTGGGCTACCTGCAAGTAGCGAAAGGGACTCTGATCGATCCTGATGAAGTGAACAAGCTACCACCTGAGCAGATCGTCGTGCTCTCCACCGGTTCACAAGGGGAGGCGATGTCCGCCTTGACCCGTATGGCGCGTGCGACACACCGCAAAGTGGAGATTCTGCCTGGCGATACGGTCATCATCGCTTCGTCCCCGATTCCGGGCAATGAGAAGTTCATCTCCCGCACGATCGACCAACTGTTCCGTATCGGTGCGAACGTAATTTACCAAGCGGTGTCTGGTGTACACGTTTCCGGTCACGGTTCGCAGGAAGAGCTGAAGTTGATGCTGAATCTCGTTCAGCCGAAATACTTTATCCCTGTTCACGGTGAATACCGGATGCTGAAAAAACATGCCGAACTGGCAGTTGCGACCGGTGTGGAACAGGAGAACTGCTTCATCGTCGATATTGGCGATCAGGTGGAATTCCAAAACGGCCGCGCACGTATGGGCTCAAAAGTTCCGTCCGGCACGGTCCTCATCGACGGGCTTGGTGTTGGTGATGTCGGCAATATCGTCCTGCGCGACCGCAAACTGCTCTCGCAAGACGGAATCCTTGTCGTGGTGGTCACCCTTTCGAAAGCAGAAGGTACCATCCTGTCTGGGCCAGACATTATTTCCCGTGGTTTCGTCTATGTGCGTGAGTCGGAACAACTGCTGGACGAGGCAAATCGCATCGTCACAGCCACCTTGCAACGCATGGTTGCCGAAAATGTCAACGAGTGGTCCTCGCTCAAGACTGGCATCCGTGATGCGCTGTCTCGCTTCCTCTACGAACAGACACGTCGCCGCCCGATGATCCTGCCGATCATCATGGAAGTATAGGTAAACGATTACAAGCCTTGGTTTCTTCGGAAGCCAAGGCTTTTTTTGCATGCTCATGATCTGTATGATTGGGCGAAATTTGCTTCATACTACATCCGAGAACATTGAGGAGAGTGGTACGATGCAAGAATGGAGAAATGGGCGGATGGACATGCCGCCAACGATAAATCCTCCCGCACCGCCGGGCGTTCAACCATCGACACCGCCTGGACTGCCGCTGGACATGCCAAGCCGCGGACCTGTGGATACGATTCAGGCGCTCGGTACGACCAACGTGCCGTCCACCGACCAATCGAACATCTATTGCATCAGCGTGATCGGGCAGGTGGAAGGGCATGTCGTACTGCCCCCGCAGAACAAAACCACCAAATATGAGCACATCATTCCGCAATTGGTCGCAGTCGAACAAAACCAAACGGTAGAAGGCGTGCTGATCATCTTGAACACCGTAGGCGGTGATGTAGAAGCGGGCTTAGCACTGGCCGAGATGATCTCTTCCTTGTCGAAGCCAACGGTCACCTTGGTGCTCGGTGGCGGTCACTCGATCGGCGTCCCGATCGCGGTGGCTTCCGATTTCAGCTTTATTGCCGACACTGCGACGATGACGATACACCCGATTCGATTGACGGGGCTTGTCATCGGCGTGCCACAGTCATTTGAGTATCTGGAAAAGATGCAGGAGCGGGTGATCGGCTTTGTAACGTCACATTCGAATGTCACCGAAGATAAATTCCGTGAACTGATGCTGAAAACGGGCGAACTGGCACGCGATATTGGCACCACCGTAATCGGGCGTGATGCGGTCAAATACGGCTTGATCGATGAGATCGGCGGCTTGGCCCAGGCGATTCGCAAATTGAACCTGATGATTGCGGACCGCCGAGAGAAAGGTTCGAGTGAGGTGTTGCAATAATGCTCTGGTCGGTTGTGCCGGAAGAGTTTATTCTCGAAAATTATGATAAGCAAAACTATAACTGGATCGAAGCGGAAGTAAATGGTGTAAAGATGCTGGTGGAACCGACGGAAGGTCAACCGGGGTATGGAAGAATCATCCGTTTGCTCTGCCCTGATCCTGCACAGTTCTTAAACCCGAAACATCAGCCCGGCCAGAACGTTTGTTTAACCAAAGGACCATAACGTACGGAGGCGAAAAAGCCACTTCCAAAGCTGGAAGTGGCTTTTTTCCAAGCAGCTGAAGGAAATGACTCAAAAAAGGAGAAACTTTCAGAGAGCAAGATTTGGCAAGAACGGAGCGAAAGCATGGCGAGAGCAAAAGGGAAAGGAAAAGGCGCGAAAAGCGCTGGCAAGATTGAACAGACCAAGCAATTTCTCAAGTTTGAACTGATCGGCTTGTCTCTGATCGCGCTGGCGATGCTCGGCCTTGCTGCACAAGGCTGGGTGGGCAAGACGGTCGATTATTTGTTTATTCTGCTCGGTGGCAACTGGGATTGGTTGCTCGAATCGTACCTGATTTATCTGGCGGTCTATCTGATGATCAAGCGACAGCGCCTGAAGATGACCGCACGTCAGTGGGGTCTAATCGTTTTCTTTTTGGTGCTGCTCACATGGTCGCATATGAACCTGTATGACACGATCACCCGTGGACATCCGAACGTTGCACCCGATCTGTTTGATGCCACGATGGATCGCATCAATGCACAGTCTGATTACAACACTGAGATCCCCACGAAAAACGGAGTGGCGATCGAGAAACCGTCTGCAGGCGGCGGTTTGACAGGCTTTTTGATCTTCTCGATCACCCACTATTTGTTCGACACGGCTGGCACATTGTTCGTGTTGGTGATGGCGGGGATCATGGCTGTGATCTTGATCACCAAAAAATCGCTGGTTGCGACGCTTGGCAACGGGCGTGACAAAATGGCGATGCGCATGGCTGGGATCTATGACTCCTTGCGCGAGTGGCCGAGCCTACTCAAGGAGAAGCGTGAGAAATCGAAACAGAACAAGCAAAACGCTAAGCCCAAAGAAGCAGGTGAAGAAGTCTCTCCGCTGTGGGAGCTCGACGATGATGAGTTCGCAGCCGTCACAGAGCTTGAGCCCGTGCAAAAGAAGGTGGAGCAACATTCGGAGCGACAGCAGGCGGCGCCGGAGCAAAATTCGGGGGATCTTTCCTTTACCGTGCGCTCGTTTGCCGATCAACTAATCGCTGAACAACAGACAGAAGGGCAAGAAAAGGGAGCGGACGAAGCGGTGGACGTCCCGCGATTTGTTCAACAGACCGACTCGCCGCAGATCAAGATTCAGTTTCCTGTCAAGCAGGGGCAGGTGCCGCTCGACCCGCCAATCAAAGGAGTTTCCAAACTGGATGAGCCAGTCGATCTGCAACTCGACTTTCAGCCGGTGCAGGAAGATTTTTATGAAGTTCCCCCGCTCAGTCTGCTCGATGCGCCAAAAGGTGGGCAAAAGGGAATGGGGATCGCTGGAGTGAAAGCGAACGCACGCAAACTGGAGCAGACGTTTGAGAGCTTTGGCGTCACGGTCAAAGTGATCAACGCCCAGATCGGGCCGACCGTCACGCAGTACGAAGTGCAACCGGCCGTCGGGGTCAAAGTTTCCAAAATCGTCAATCTGTCTGATGACATCGCGCTCGCGTTGGCTGCGAAAGACATTCGCATCGAAGCTCCGATTCCGGGCAAGTCGGCAATCGGGATCGAAGTTCCGAATACGGAAGTGGCAGTCGTCACACTGCGAGAAGTGCTGGAAGCGCAGGAGTTTTCCGGCAACGAGTCGAAAATGACGATCGCATTGGGCCGCGACATATCCGGTCTGCCGATCGTGGGCACTCTCTCCAAAATGCCGCATCTGCTGGTCGCAGGCGCGACAGGCTCCGGGAAATCGGTCTGCGTAAACGGGATCATCACTTCCATTTTGTACCGAGCGAAGCCGTCCGAAGTCAAGTTCATCATGGTCGATCCGAAGATGGTCGAACTCAACGTCTATAACGGCATACCGCATCTGATGGCACCTGTTGTCACCGATCCGCGCCGCGCCGCCTACGCTTTGAAAAAAGTGGTTGCGGAGATGGAACATCGCTATGAGCTGTTCTCCAAGACTGGTTGTCGCAACATCGATGGCTACAACGCGCTGATGAACGAGAAAGGAGCACAGCCCCTTCCGTACATCGTGGTCATCGTCGATGAGTTGGCCGATTTGATGATGGTCGCACCGGGCGATGTTGAAGACGCGATCTGCCGTCTGGCGCAGATGGCGCGGGCGGCAGGCATCCATATGATCATCGCTACCCAGCGTCCATCCGTCGATGTGATCACCGGGGTCATCAAAGCGAATATACCGTCGCGCATCGCCTTTGCGGTGTCCTCACAAGTTGACTCGCGGACGATCCTCGACTCTGGTGGCGCCGAAAAGTTGCTTGGGCGCGGGGACATGCTCTATCTGCCTGTTGGCGCTTCTAAGCCGGTGCGTGTGCAAGGGGCGTTTCTGTCCGACGCGGAAGTAGAACGGGTCGTCACCTATGCAAAAACACAAGGTGAGGCTAACTATACGGTCGATCTCACCTCCCCGCAGGGGGAGGATGGCAAAGGGGCCGGCGATGACGATCTTGACGATCTGTTTTACGATGCGGTCACGCTGATCGTCGATAGTCAGCAAGCGTCCGTTTCGCTATTACAGCGCAAACTGAAAGTAGGCTACGCGCGGGCGGCCCGTCTGGTCGATCAGATGGAAGACCGCGGCTTTGTCGGACCTTTTGAAGGTAGCAAACCGCGCGAAGTTAAAATCACCCGCGATCAGTGGGCGATGATGCAACAAGCTGCCTCGGAGTAAGTTCGAGGCAGCTTTCATTATGCTCAGAATGTCTAGAATATGATAATTGTTACACGATATGTTTATCTTTTTTGTAAATGTGGAAAAATACCGCTAGCACTCGTCAGTCGAAGTATGTAGAATAGGTAATGGTGTCAGACATCTGACTGACTAACCAGGGAGGTAAATGTGAACCAATTACGACCGGACACACGTCCTTTGTACATGCTGGTCATCGATCGCATCAAGGAGATGTCGGCAAGCGGCGAATGGCCGCCCGGTACGCGGCTTCCCTCCGAGTTTGAGCTCGCCAAAATGTTTGGAGTAAGCCGAGCTACGCTTCGGGAAGCGCTTCGTGTGCTGGAGGAAGAGGGCGCGGTCGTTCGCAGACACGGCATCGGAACGTTCATCGCCGAGCGTTCGCTTGTGCAGGCTGGCATTGAGCAGTTGTTTTCCGTCACCGAATGGATCGAGCGGGCGGGTCGTAGACCCGGCACGATCGGTTTTTCGATCGGGGAGGAGGAAGCGTGCAAAGAGGATCAGGAACAGTTCGGCCTGAACGGGCCGGAGAGTTTATACCTCATTCATCGCATCCGCACCGCCGACGACGATCCCGTGGTGTACTGTGAAGACCGCGTGCCCAAGTCGGTTTTGCCGGAGGGGCTCGACGGTTTTGATGGTTCGATTTTTAACCACTTGGAAGCGGCGGGACATGCGATCGCGTATGCGCGGACTGTGATCAAGCCGATCGCTGAGCATCCGGAAGTGTTTCCGGCGCTCGATGTGAAAGAAGGTCAGGCCCTGTTACTGCTAGAGCAGATGCACTTTGATGCAAGCGACATCCCCGTGCTGTTGTCGGCTAACTATTTTCGGACCGATACATTTCATTTTCACGTCTTAAGACGCAGGCCGAAAGAATAGCGATGAAAGTTCATGGGGGGAATGGGAAACGCTAGTATCAGTACATACCAGATGATCTGACTACACCATGTGAATCTAAGAGAGTGAGGGAACAGATGATGAAAGCGAAAAAGTTTATGAGCCTAGCGCTCACCGGCGTGCTCGCAGCATCCCTGCTTGCAGGCTGTGGTACCGATAAGGCCAAAGAAGGTGGCGAAAGCAACCAAGGCGGCGAGAAAAAACTGACGATCGGCATGGTTACTGACGTTGGCGGCGTGCACGACAACTCGTTTAACCAATCGGCATGGGAAGGTCTGACCCGTGCGAAAAATGAACTCGGCGTCACTCCGAAAGTGACCGAGTCCAAGCGCGCGGAAGACTACACCCCGAACTTGAACGGCTTCGTCAAAGACGCGAACGTCGGCATGACCTGGGGCATCGGCTTCCTGATGGAAAAAGACATCAAGTCGGTCGCACTGGCTAACCCGGATGCAAAAATCGGGATCATCGACTCCGACCTTGGCGGTGACGTCCCGAAAAACGTAACAGCAGTTACGTTTAAAGAAGAAGAAGGCTCCTTCCTGATGGGCGTGCTCGCAGGCAAGATGACCAAATCGAATAAAGTTGGTTTCGTCGGCGGCGTCAAATTTGCGCTGATCGAAAGGTTCGAATACGGTTTCAAAGCGGGTGTCAAATCTGTTAACCCGAATGCTGTTGTAACCGCTGTTTATGCGGACGCATTTGACAAGCCGGACAAAGGGAAATTGCTGGCTGCTCAGTTGTACCAAAGCGGCAACGACATTATTTTCCACGCTTCCGGTCTGACCGGCGACGGTGTATTTGCAGAAGCAAAAGAGCGCGGTAAAGGATTCTGGGTCATCGGTGTTGACCGCGACCAAAACGACCTGGCTCCGGCTAACACCTTGTCTTCGATGGTAAAACGTGTTGACAATGCAATCTTCACCATCACCAAAGACCTGAACGAAGGCAAATTCGATAGCGGACATATCGTGTACGGTCTGAAAGACGATGGTGTAGGCTACGCTCCGACCACCAAGAACAACACTCCGGAAGATGTTATTAAACTGATGGACGACTATAAGAAACAGATCATCGATGGTAAAATCGTTGCTCCAGCAACTGCAGATGAGTTCAAAAACTTCAAGTAAGTAGCACCATGAAAGCTCCGACAAACAAGGCTAGTGCTGACCCACTGGCCTTGTTTTTGGATTTAACCTCTAACAGGGGAGGGAATGCCGTGCCGGCAGTTGTTGAAATGCTAGGTATCACAAAGCGGTTTGCTGGATTTACCGCGAACGACAATATCAATCTTGTTGTGCAAAAAGGAGAAATTCACGCACTGCTTGGGGAGAATGGTGCGGGGAAATCGACTTTGATGAACATTCTGTTCGGTCTGTACCAGCCGGACGCAGGTGAGATTCGCATCCGTGAGCAAGCGGTGAAAATTACCGACCCGAACATGGCGAATGAACTTGGCATCGGCATGGTGCATCAACATTTTATGCTCGTTGATAAGTTTACAGTCACCGAGAATATTATCTTGGGTGCCGAGCCGAAAAAAGGTGCGAAAATCGACATAAAAAAAGCGGAGCGGGATGTTCAGGAATTATCTGACCGCTACGGTTTGAAAGTCGATCCGAGCGCGAAAATCTCCGATATTTCGGTCGGGATGCAGCAGCGTGTAGAAATTTTGAAAACGCTTTACCGAGGCGCTGAGATCATCATTTTCGACGAACCGACTGCGGTATTAACCCCGCAGGAGATCAAAGAACTGATGGAAATCATGCAAAGTCTTGTCGCCGAAGGTAAATCGATCATCTTCATCACGCACAAGTTAAAAGAGATCATGGCGGCGGCCAATCGATGTACGATCATTCGCCGCGGGAAGCAGATCGACAGTGTTGCGATCAAAGACACCAGCGTCGATGATCTCGCTGCGAAGATGGTTGGGCGCCATGTCACGTTTGAAGTGCACAAACAGCCAGCCGTTCCAAAACAGCCAGTCCTGGAAGTGCAGGACCTGATCGTGGCGGGCAATCGCGGCGTGGATGCGCTGCGCGGTCTCAACCTTGAGGTGCGTGCCGGTGAAATTTTGGGCGTGGCGGGGATCGAAGGCAACGGGCAGTCTGAGTTGATCGAAGCGATCACAGGGTTGCGCAAGGTCAAGTCCGGTACGGTCAAGCTAAATGGGAAAGAGATGCAAAATCGCCGTCCGCGTGAAATTGTCGAATCGGGCGTCGGCCACATCCCCGAGGACCGTCACAAGCGCGGTCTGGTGCTCGACTATTCGATCGGTGAGAACATGGTATTGCAAACGTATTACAAGTCGCCATTTGCGAAAAACAAGGTGTTGCGTTACAACGCGATCTACGAGTACGCACGCAAACTGATCCAGCAATTTGACGTGCGCACGCCAAACGAATACACCGAAGCGCGTGCTTTGTCAGGCGGTAACCAACAAAAAGGGATCATCGCGCGTGAAGTAGACCGCAATCCTGACCTGTTGATCGCCGCTCAGCCAACTCGGGGACTTGATGTTGGCGCGATCGAATTTATCCATCAGAAGTTGATCGAGCAACGAGATGCAGGGAAAGCTGTCCTCCTACTGTCGCTCGAACTCGATGAAATCTTAAACGTAAGCGACCGCATCGCGGTCATCTATGAAGGGCAGATCGTTGGTGTTGTCGATCCGCAACAGACCAACCACGATGAATTGGGCCTCATGATGGCCGGAGGAGCAAATGAGAGGGGAGGAGCGCAGTCATGAACAAAGGCAACTCGAAATTAAATGCGTTTCTCGTTCCTGTGCTGGCTGTCATCCTTGGGATGATCGTCGGCGCTCTGATTATGCTTGCGATGGGGTACAATCCGATTCAAGCCTATTCATTGATGTTCCAAGGGATCTTCGCAAACCCGTACTACATGGGGGAGACGTTGCGCGCCGTCACGCCGCTGATCTTTGCAGGTCTGGCCGTGGCGTTCGCATTTCGGACGGGCCTGTTCAACATCGGGGTCGAAGGGCAATTTATCGTCGGCCAGCTCGCGGCAGCATGGGTCGGGATTTCGTGGGACTTGCCGCCCGTACTGCATGCGATCACAGCGGTGCTCGTCGCGATGATTGCAGCAGGTCTGTATGCGGGATTTGCCGGTTGGCTGAAAGCTCGCTTGGGTGTGCACGAAGTTATCACGACGATCATGCTCAACTATATTGCGCTGTTCAGTGCCAACTACATCATCCGCAACTTCCTGAAAGGGGCATCGGAAGGCACCAAAGATATTCTGCCGTCCGCATCCATTGCCTCTCCGTTTCTGTCCAACCTTTTTGAAGGGGCGCGTATCAACTGGGGACTCTTTATCGCTTTAGGTCTGACACTGCTCATGTACTGGTTGCTGTGGAAGACGACCACTGGGTATGAATTGCGCGCAGTCGGCTTCAACCCGCATGCGTCCGAATACGCAGGGATGAACGTATCGAAAAATATCGTGCTCTCGATGGTGATCTCCGGCATGCTCGCAGGTGCGGGCGGGGCAGTCGAGACGCTTGGCGTGTATGGGTACATGGTCATCTCGGCAGGGTTCACGGGAATCGGCTTTGACGGTATCGCGGTCGCGCTGATCGGGGCGAACAACCCGTTTGGTGTCGTGCTAGGTGCTTTGCTGTTTGGCGGTTTCTCGTTTGGTGCAGACAACATGCAGCGCGCCGAAGGAATTCCGACCGAGTCGATTCAAATTGTCATTTCGATGGTCATTTACTTCGTTGCGGCTTCCGCGATCATCTACCGCCTGCTTGGTGTGTTCCGCCGTCGTCGTGAGGAGGTGCAGAGCTGATGAACTTTTCAGATGTACTCGTTACAATATTAAATGGTTCGATCATCTTTGCGACACCGTTGATTCTTGCCGCATTGGGCGGGGTGTTTTCGGAGCGTTCAGGTGTCGTTAACATTGCACTCGAAGGTTTGATGGTCATCGGGGCGTTCGCAGCTGCTGTCGTGACGATTTTCGTCGGTGAATCGCTGGGGGTGCCAGGCTGGCTGGCTCCTTGGATCGGCATGTTGGCGGCGATGGTCGCAGGTATTATCTTCTCACTGCCGCACGCGGTCGCTTCGATCGACTTCAAAGCCGATCAAGTGGTGAGCGGCGTGGCACTCAACTTCTTGGCAGCAGGTTTTGCCCTGTTTTTGGTAAAAAAGCTGTTCGAAGGGGCAGGTCAAACCACGACCGTGCAAAACGTGTTCACTAAGATCGCCATTCCGGGCCTGTATGAAATTCCGGTGATCGGCCCAGGGATTTTTAATGTGTACGGGATCTCTTACCTCGCCATGATTCTGGTAGGTGTCTCGTACTATGTGCTGTACAAAACGCCGTTCGGCCTGCGCCTGCGTGCTGTCGGTGAGCATCCGCGAGCTGCGGACACGCTCGGCGTCAACGTTCGTCGCATGCGCTATATGGCGGTGATGATCTCCGGCGCACTCGCAGGTCTGGGCGGTAGCGCTTTGTCGATCGCAATCTCGTCGAACTTCCAGCACGCGACCGTATCCGGTCATGGCTTTATGGCGCTGGCGGCGATGATTTTCGGCAAATGGCATCCGGCTGGCGCGATGGGCGCGGCGCTTTTCTTCGGCCTTGCTACCGCACTGTCCGTGTCCGGACAGGTGCTGGGACTTACCGAGTATGTGCCGAGTGAGTTTCTGAATGCGTTGCCGTACCTGCTGACCATTCTGGCGCTGGCCGGAGTGGTTGGACGATCGGAAGCGCCAGCCGCAAATGGTAAGCCTTACGAAACGGGAAGTCGTTAATCGCAATGTTGCGGGAGAGACAGGGGGAATCCTTGTCTCTCTTTTTCTATTGCTGGTCAATTGAGGGGGGAAATGATATAATTTGAATAATTAAGATTACTTATATGATTCTGTCAATGTACGGGGTGAATCGGGAATGCCGACCAACGAGCGTAAATTTCAAACTTCTGAGTGGCAGAGCGAACTCGTCCTGGCCCGTGATATCGTCAATCAACAAGGACAGCTGGTGCTGCCGCGTCAGACGGTGCTGACACTGGCACAGTTGAATCGCCTCAAACAGCTCGGAATCCTCGAAGTATGGGTGCGGGAAAAAGACCCCGTGGTCGCACCGCTGTTTAGCGAAGTCATCGTTCAAGTGTATCAAGAGGCTGCGATCTGTATCGAAGATCTGTTTGCTCAGGCATCTGCTGCCAGACAGCTCGACCTTGGCGCGACGCCAACGGTGCTACGCGAGTTCTGGAGCGCTTGCCAGCAGGAGTCTAATTTTCTCGATTTGATATTGAACCTGCGAACGCTTGATGACTATACGTTTCAACATTCGCTCGGTGTCGGATTGCTTTGCGCGCAGATCGGGGAATGGCTTGGCTTATCGGCAGAGGAATGTGACGATCTGCTGTTAGCTGGCACGTTGCACGACATCGGGAAGAGCTTGGTCGATCAGGATGTATTGTTAAAACCGGGTCGGTTGACTCCGGTCGAATATGAGCATATCAAAACGCACACGCATTTGGGGTACATGGTGCTGCGAAACTCAGAGGTGAAGGAAGCGGTGGCGTTGGTAGCGCTCAACCATCATGAGCGTCTCGATGGCAGCGGTTATCCGCGAGGGTTACAGCGAGGGGAGATCGATTTATTCTCGCGCATCGTCGCCGTCTCAGATGTATTCAACGCGATGACTTCTCGTCGCGTTTATCGAGATGCGGCTTCGTATTACCGGGTGCTCGATGAGTTGCAGAGCAACTCGTTTGGTGCACTCGATCCAACGGTTGTGTCCGTGTTCGTCCAGAAGATGATCGGCTTATTTGTCGGCAACATCGTGCAGCTCTCCGACGGTCGTTCAGCCAAGGTGGTGTTGATCCCACCGGATCGTCCGACCCGACCGTTGCTTCAGATCGAGGATGAGTATATCGACCTACAAAAGCACCCCGATTTGTTCATCGAAAAAGTGCTGGCAGTATGATACAATGGACGCAGTTTTTATGTTCGAAGGAGATTTCGAGTGATGAGCGGAAAACATGGGTTGGAGCAACTGTTGAAGGATAAAAAGCTGAGCTTGCAAAAAATTTCGGAAGATACGGGCGTATCGATGCTCGCACTGGAGTTTCTCGTCTACAAACAACATCAGCCCAAACCGCACATCGCGCAAAAGATCGCGAAGGTTCTGGAGATGAAAGTTGGCGAGATCTGGCCGGAACTGAAACCATAGCGGGTGATCGAGCGAACGGAGACAAAGCGATGATCAATATATTTGTCTACGGCACATTGCTCACAGGCGAGCGCAATCATCACATCGTGGCTCCCTATCTGTTGCAGGTCGAGCCAGGCACGGTGTACGGGAGGCTCTACGATGCGGCCGCAGGCCGTTATCCAGCGCTGATTCTTGATCCCAACGCCGAATTGATCGAAGGCGAATGGATGCGAGTGACAGCAGAGGGCCTCTCCAAACTGGATGAGTTAGAAGGTTATCTCGGCCCAGACCATCCGGACAACCTGTATGAGCGTATCCGTGTCTGCGATGCGAGCACGGGACAGCAAGGGCAGGCGTACGTGTGGCAACATCATCAGGGGTGCCCGATGATCCCTTGTGGATCGTGGCGGAAATACAAGCGGAAAAGATAAGCAAAGCGACCTCTGCTGAACAGGGGTCGCTTTTCGATTGGTAGGGTCCCTATGTATCAGAGGCGTGGAAACTAGCGGTGCATGCCCATTCCCATGTTGCTTCCTGACAACGACTGTTCCGCGAAGGCGACCAGACGCTTGGTCATCTCCCCACCTACCGATCCATTCAGGCGGGAGGGGGTGTCACCACTGAGGTCTACACCAAATTCATTCGCAATTTCGTACTTCATATGATCGAGAGCGTGTTCAGCGCCGTTTACCAACACACGATTACGATTGGAATTGCGGGCCATTTCAATCACCTCCTTGTATTGAATACGTTTCCTTGGCCTCTCGTATCTTATACATGGGATAGCATCCTTTTTTTCGGTCACCCTAAGCGCTAAAGGAACAATAAGGTGGAGGTGTGGTCGTGCGTTCCGATAGCAGTAAAGTGATCAATCTCTACGAAATCCCGCTCCCTGAAGTCAAATGCATTGTGGATGTGTTGCAGAATGACCTCAAAGAATATGAGCAACTCGATGCAGATTTCGGCTCAGGAACGGAAGAGGCATTGAAGAAATTTGTTGAGGAGTTGTCCAGACACTTGGAATAATATAGTGAAAAGCCGCCATTCGATTCTGTGACGAAGGCGGCTTTTCGCACGGCTATTTCCATTTTTCGATGCCGACGATATAGGCTTGCGAATAACCGATCCCGAGTTTTCGCGAGTGCCGCAGCAGTGCTCGAATGATCGATTCATGTCCGTTTTTCATCAGTGTTTCGACGATCGTCTTCGCCGTAAACGGCGTGCTCATCGATTCCTGCACGTCCGGATCGTGTTCAAGATCGTCGAGCCAGTCGTCGCTGTAGTGGGGACCGAGGCGTTCTGCATACGCCTTTTTGTACAGGTCTTTGAGCGAAAAGGGCAGGTTGAGTGCCTTTAAATAGAAGTCCAGTTGATAGAAGGCTTGGTCTGGTGTGTATTCCGTATGATGAAATTCTTGTGTCACTCTGCCTCTCCCCTTTTCCGTTGACCTTGATATCGTTACTCTATATATATTACAAATTCAGGTGCTTTGACCTCTTTGGAATTTTTTTTGGTACAATATGATGGAGTTGAATGGAGGAGGAAGTCAAAGTGGATTTCTTTATGGCGTTAGCGTTTGTACTCGTGGGATTGCTCACGTTTGGATTTATGATGGTCTTTGCACGCAAGAAAAAGAAATAGGGCTCAGGAACTTCAGAAAACGAAGTTCCTAACCCTATAGGGAGTGAAACGCTTCGTTGGTACGCCGGAAGAGGAACATGGCGATGAGAGGAGTAAGTCCAACCAGCAAAAAGGTCAGTTTTAGGGACAAGCTGGCGGAGACGATCAACTGCAAGCCGATCATCGCCAAGATTGACAAACAGCGTCCGCTGTTGACCAGCGCTTCTCGGATGACAATGTATTCAACTTTGCGGTGGACCGCTTCTGGTAACTGCCCCATCACATCGAAGGTGAGGCAGGAGTAGGGAATAACAAGCAACGGTGTGAACAGAGCGTTGGCAATCCCAAAAGTAAACAGGGAGAGCTTGTTCACTTCAAATAGGAGCAACAGCACGGAGAGGCCGAGCATAAAAGCTGCGGTCGTGACAAAGGTGATTCGCCGTGTATTGGTTAAGTAACGTTTGACTACATAATAGGCGATCAGCGATCCGCCCGAGGTGAACAGCAGGTAACGTGAAGCGGTCAGTTCGTCACGCGTGACCATAAATACCAGCAAAAAAGGTAAAAAGGACAGCGTTCCTTCACGAAAACCCATCGCGAAGGACATGGACAGCATCTTTCGCCACAAATTCTTGTGTTCTCGCGGCGAAAAACCGGCGTACAAATCGAAAGAGGGGGGTCCTGCTTTCGGTTTGAGCAGCCAGGTGAGCAGTACCGCGGTCAAAAACAATGCAAACGAGATCGTGAAAATGATCGTGTAGCCTTTGATCGGCAGGGTGGAGAGAACGCGCCCAGCGAGCAAGGGGGCGGCCATGGTGGCGATCGCGAACAAAAAACCGTTCGCCCCATTGTACTGATCACGAGTTTCCGGTTCGGTCACTTCAAAGACGAGCACATTATAGGACAGCCAAAAAAAGCCAGTGCCGATTCCCTGTAACATTCCGAGCAGCACATATAGGCTGATCACCTGTGAGCCAAGGCTGATGATCAGGATGTAAAACAGGGCGAGAATGGCGACGCCAAGGCGCAAGGTGTACAAGCGATCGCTCTTTTTTGCGATCCAGCCTGCGATTGTGTACCCGATTGCCGAGAACAAAAAGATGTAAAAGTTGTAAATCGCAATCTGCTCAACGCTTTGCAGGAATTTCCAAAGGTAGATGTTCAAAAATGTGTTGGATAAGGCGCTCGCTCCCGCAAAAAGGGTGTTGATCGAAAGCAGCCATTTGGAGCTGGGCGGCAGCAGCTGCCGAGTGACTTCTGTCGCGTTCATGAACCTCCTCCTTTTTGTGAGATAGACTTTCTACAGCATGCCCGCGAGCGAAGTGGGATACATCTGGAAAAATTCACAAAGCTGTGTTGCGACTCGAAGCTTTTGATGACTCTGTGTTATACTAGCAGGGAGTACCGTCTTTTGCATCTTAGGCAATCAACAGGCAGGAGCGTTCAATTTACAGATGAAACAAGGAATCCGCAAACTCATTGCAGCAGGCTGTCTGACCGCTGTGTTCGTCAGCGGTTGTTATAAACCAACTTTTGAAAATATGGAGCCAAGTTCGATCAAATGGTCGATGTCTTTCGTCTCCACCGCCGAAAATGAAGAAGAGAAGCACAGCGTTGAACAATTGGTAAGCGAAGTGGCCAGTGAGAACGGGTTGTCCTCCGCAGTGGTCTACTCGACAGACGCGAACGCGTTGTCGCAAGTAACGGAGTACCCTGGACTTGATCTGGTCGTAGCTGCTGCTGATACCCCTCAGATTGGGGAATTGGCTGCTAAGCATCCTGAACTGCGTTTCTCTCTGCTTGGTGACACCGCCGAACCGAAGCTGAGCAATGTCCGTCACTTGATCCACGATCGCAAGAAACTGCTTTTTCTAGCTGGTTTCCTCGCTGCTGAAGCCAATCGCACTTCGAATGCACCGTTTACAGTGCTGGTCAAAGAACCGCGCAGTGCAGACGATGCGGACTGGCAGATGATTCTTGCAGGGCACCACTATGCAGGGCGCAACGATGTGCCGCAACAAGTCACGATCTCTGCACTTGAAGGTACGACGACAGGGCAGGGGGAGGTTGGGCAACAAAACCCTGGCACATCCAAACTGAGCGGTCTCTCCATGGTGTTGCTCGATCCACCGTCCGATCGGGCGTGGGAGCGATTGAAAGCGAGCAATCAGGTGCTGATCCGCACCGACGAGCGAGCTACGGCCGTACCGCTTCAAGATCGTGTCATCGCACAGCCCGCTTCGCTGTACGAGGCAGCACTGCGCCAAGAAGCAAAACTGCTGGTATCCGGAAGTTGGACAGGTCAGCAGAACGTCACATTGACGGGAAAACGAACCTTTCAAGTCCTTACGCCAGCCGCTTTTGCAAACGGGCAGATCGATGTGCGACTTGAGCTGATCGAAGAACAGATCGGCGCAGGCTCGTTGAACCCAGAACAATACATTGCGGCGGTACGGCAAGGAAACCGCGCCGATTGACCGCCAAAGGGGATGAATGATGTGGAGGATTGGTATCTGGAATATCACATCCATAAGGACAGACCGGGTCTGCTCGGTGATATCGCCTCACTGCTCGGGATGCTGTCGATCAACATCCTGACTGTAAACGGTGTCGAAAACAAAAACCGCGGTTTTCTCTTGCAGACGGATGACCGCCAAAAGATCTCAGCCTTGCGCTCGATGTTGCGCAAGGTGGAAAATATCACCGTCACGGCCCTGCGCCAACCGACATTGATCGACCGTCTGGCCTTGCGCCACGGGATGTTTATCGAGCGCGAATCGAACGAGAATGTCAAAACGTACAAATTTACAAGGGCACAACTTGGAATTCTTGTGGACTTTTTGGGGGAATTACTAAAAAAAGAAGGCAATCAGGTGATCGGCATCAGGGGCATGCCACGCGTTGGCAAAACCGAATCGATCGTAGCGGCCAGCGTCTATGCGAATAAGCGATGGTCGTTCGTGTCATCGACGCTCTTGCGCCAAACGATTCGCTATCGCTTGGAAGAGGACGAGATGGCGACCGACAACATGGTCTACCTCGTTGATGGTATCGTGTCTACGCTGCGCTCCAATGAGCAGCACCATTCGCTGGTGCGGGAGATCATGCGTTTACCTGCCCCCAAGGTGATCGAACACCCTGATATCTTCGTTCGGGAGACAGAATTTGGTTGGGAACATTTTGATCGGATCATCGAGCTTCGCAATTCGCCGGAGGAAGAGATCTCCTACCAAATGATCCAAACCGGATTTTCATCCTTCGATATCAGTTAACGAAAAGCGGCATAGTCTCGAAGGAGGGATCAATGTGGAGGAACTCGGTTCTGAACTGAAACGAATTCGCGAAGAAAAAGGTTACAAATTGGATGATGTCCAACAGGCGACCAAGATCCGCACCCGCTATCTGGAAGCGATCGAGTCGGGCGATTTGTCGGCGTTACCTGGTGTTGTCTATGCTCGCGGTTTTATCAAGAGCTATTGTGATTTCCTGGAGATCGACGGTCAGGAACTGCTCGAAGCGCATGGGATGGCTGCAGACAAAGCGGACACACAGTTGGAAGCGGTGCGGGTCACCCATACGGACAAAAATTTAGGCAAAGCCTCTTCGTTCAACACCCGTTTGTTGCCGCAGGTGGCGATTGTTGTCGGTATTCTGGTAGTTCTGACCACAGTCTATGCTGTCTGGGTGAACAAAGATCAGCAAGAGGTCGGCAAGGAACCGGTGACTCAATCGACAGAACCTCCACAAGGGATCACACAGACGCCAGACACGACTGTCAAACCGGAAGGACAGGAAACACCGGAGCCGCCCAAGCCGACAACGGTCGTACAGCAAGTGCAAAAGGAAAACAATCTGACCACCTATCAGGTCACAGGTGCTAAGGACATGACGATGGAGCTTGCAGCACTCGATGACTGCTGGTTGGAAATCAAAGCGGACGGCAAGGTGCTGGAGTCGGGCATCGTCAAAAAAGGAGAGACCCGCACGTGGAAAGCGAATCAGTCGATCGCGTTGCTGACGGGGAAATCCAAGTTCATCACGGTCAAGATCAATGAACAGCAGGTGCAGGTCGAACCGCTTTTGCGCGGCTACACATTCCTGTTCAACCTGAAGTCGTAAACAGGCAGTAGTGGTGGGGGTCGGCGCATCAGGAATCATTTTGCTCGTCGTTATGTTTCGACGGGCGGCCGATGTAGTGTCCAGGTTTCATGACGCCCATGTCGATCCCCAACCGCTCTGTCTCTGCGGCGATCACGTCCAACAGTTTGACAAGTCCCGCTCGATGGAGCGTTTCAAAGATTGTCATCAGCGAGTAAAATTCGTCCCGTCCTAATCGTACATACGGGTCCTCCGACAAAAACTCTAACCATAACGCCCCCGGCATTTCCTCCCATACCTCTCCGTACGCTTTCCTGTACAGATCTGCAACTGTGAACGGCACTCGGATGGCGTAAAAATATACGCTCAATTGATCGAGTGCGCGGGCGAGTCGCAAGTCTTCGTGACTCTGCACATCCATCACCTCCCGCTCCAAAAATCATTCAGAAATCGCGCCCGACCTTCCGCGCTTAACGTCGCCAGCAGAAAACAGTGCCGGACCTCATATCCCTTCTCCACATAGGTGATGTGAAAGTCCATACTGTTTTTTTCTTGTGCGATCACCCGCACACCATGTCGTTTGAGTTCGCGCTTGGCAGCGCCGACTTGCTGGAGCAGCATGGCGTGTATAGCCTCCAACTGCTCGATATAGGCAGCCCCCAGATGAAGGGGGATGTTGCTGAGCAGCTTGATGTCCGCTTCGAGCTGCTGTCTGAGCAAGTGCAGGGTCAGAACCTCCTTGACCGTGGAAAGTGGGTCAAATCCACGAGACGTGGCCACGCACCTCCTTTTTCAGAACATACGTTCTTGAGAATGTATGTTCGTATTCTAACACCACGTTCGACATTTTAAAAGTACGAACGCAAATTTTACTGTTTGGGATTTTTTGGCGCTAATCGTTTGACGCTTTGTGTTATACTTGTTGAGATACATAGTTGTTGACAGGAGGTTTTTCAGATGGCGAAGGACGCATCTTTTGACGTCGTGTCGAAAGTGGATATGCAAGAATTGGACAACGCAGTCAACCAAGCGAGCAAGGAGATGATCTCCCGCTTTGACTTTAAAGGCAGCAAAAGCTCGATCGAACTGAAGGAAGAGGAGATCCTCCTCGCGTCTGATGATGAAGGCAAGTTGAGAAGCGTCATCGACATTTTGGAGAGCAAAATCATCAAGCGCGGCATCTCGCTAAAGTCGCTTGACTATCGCAAGGTCGAGCCGGCTGCGGCGGGCACCGTCAGGCAGACGGTCAAGATCAAGCAGGGCATCGATCAGGAGAATGCGAAGAAGATCGTCAAGATCATCAAAGATTCGAAGATCAAAGTGCAAGCGTCCGTTCAAGGCGACGCCGTTCGTGTCTCTGGTAAGAACCGTGATGATCTGCAACAAGTCATCCAACTGCTCAAAGGTGCGGACGTACCGGTCGATTTGCAGTTTAACAACTACCGTTAACGTTTTCAGGAAGACTCTGCCCGAGGCGGAGTCTTCTTCCTTTACTTTTGACACGTATACTTCATTCGTTTATACTGAAGGGCAGATTGCCAAGCTTTGCTTTGGCTTTGGAGGACAGGCAATATGACACAAAAAACCATACAAAAAGTACATTTCGTGACGCTCGGTTGTGAAAAAAATCTTGTAGATTCAGAAGTGATGATGGGCATTGTCAAAGGCAAGGAGTATGAAATCGTCGACTCTCCGGATGAGGCTGACGTCGTTGTAGTCAATACTTGCGGCTTTATTGATAATGCCAAGGCTGAATCGGTCGAGACCATTCTCACCATGGCGCAGTTGAAAGAAACACATCATGTAAAATCAGTTCTGGTCGCTGGATGCATGGCACAGCGCTACCAAGATGAACTGATGACAGAGATTCCGGAGATCGACGGAATTGTCGGCACCCAGGATCTGATTCGCATCGACGAATTGATCGAAGAGTCACAGACCGGCAATCGTCCGCGCTATTTCTCCGCGGAGAACCCAATCTATCTCTACGATGAAACGACTCCGCGCGTACACACGACGGGCGGTTCCTCTGCTTATATCAAGATTGCTGAAGGATGCAACCACGCCTGCACGTTCTGCATCATTCCAAAGATGCGCGGCAAATTCCGCTCCCGTCCGATCGAGTCGATCGTCAGCGAAGCGGAAATGCTGGTGGCACAAGGTGTGAAGGAGATCGTTCTGATCGCACAAGACTCGACCGACTACGGTATCGATATCTACAAAAAACGCCGTTTGGCCGAATTACTCGCCGCCCTGAACGATGTAGAAGGGTTGGAATGGATTCGACTGCATTACGCGTATCCGGGATTCTTCACCGATGAAGTGATCGATGCGATGGCTCGCCTTGACAAAGTGGCGAAATACATCGATATGCCGCTTCAACACTCTGAGAATCACATTTTGAAAGCGATGCAGCGTCCAGGTCACCAAGCAGGTGTCAAGAAATTGGTGCAAAAGATCCGTGAGCGCGTGCCGAACGTGGCGCTTCGCACTTCGTTTATCGTCGGTTTCCCAGGGGAGACGGAGGAAGACTTTGAAAATCTGTGCAACTTCGCACGCGAACTGGCCTTTGATCATATCGGCGTGTTTACCTATTCGCCGGAAGAAGGCACACCATCGGCAGAGTTTGGCGAACAGGTGTCTGAAGATGTCAAAGACCGCCGTTCGAACATCTTGATGGAAGTGGCGCGCGAAGTGGCAGCAGAACGTCAGGCGCGACATGTTGGTCACGTTCTCGACGTGCTGATTGAGAAGTATGATGAAGAAGACGAAACAATTCGCGTGGGGCGTACGCAGTTCGATGCGAAGGATATTGACGGCCTTGTATTTGTTGCAAACAGCGATGCTCAAGTGGGCGATATGGTTCAAGTTCGCATCACTCATGCGTACGATTTTGACCTCTCGGGGGAGGCGGTCTAATTGAAATTCAATCTGGCTAACCGCATCACATTAGTCAGGATTTCATTGGTACCGATCGTCATGTTCTTTCTCTTGGTGCGTCTCGATCTTGGGAAACTTACGTTATTCGGTCACCAAGCCAACTGGTCCGATCTCATTGCCGCGTTGATTTTTATCATCGCGGCAATAACGGACGGGCTGGATGGCTACATAGCTCGGAGTCGCAAGATGATTACCGACTTTGGTAAGTTTCTCGATCCGCTCGCCGACAAACTTTTGGTGTCGGCTGTGCTGATCTCCTTGGTGGACTTGGGACGTCTCGACGCGTGGGTGGCGATCATCATCATCTCCCGCGAGTTTGCCGTGACCGGTCTTCGTCTGGTCGCTGCTGCCAATGGGACTGTGATCGCCGCATCGAAGCTTGCGAAGTGGAAGACGACACTCCAGATCATCGCGATCGTCGCGCTGATCCTTAACAACTTTCCGTTCTCCACGATCGACATCCGGTTTGATCTGTGGATGGTCTGGGCGATGGTTGTGATCACCGTCTGGTCAGGCATCGACTATTTTGTAAAGAACAAACAAGCGATTCAAGAATGATGGGTTTGTATCGGTAGCCGAGTGGAGCTTTTCCCTTGGCTACTTGTTTTCTTTATCATTCGGGAAACGGAAGGACTGAAACGAGATGAGAGCAGAGATTCTTGCTGTCGGCACCGAACTTTTGATGGGGCAGATTGCCAATACCAACGCGCAGTATCTGTCGCAACGCTTGGCCGAAATCGGCGTTGGAGTGTACCATCATACGGTGGTCGGTGACAACTTCGACCGTGCCAAACAAGCGTTACAAACGGCGATCGATCGTGGAGCTAACGTGGTGATTCTGACCGGGGGCTTGGGACCGACCGAAGACGATTTGACGCGGGAAGTGGTCGCTTCATTTGTCGGAAGAAGTCTGAATTTGTCAAACGAAATAGTAGAATATATCCGCAGCTTTTATACATATCGTGGACTTGAGATGCCTGAAAACAACACCAAGCAGGCGATGGTGATCGACGGGGCCGAAGTGTTGCACAATCCGCGCGGAACTGCTCCCGGTATGTATCTGGAGCAGCATGGTGTGCACTTCTTCCTGCTGCCAGGCCCTCCGACCGAGATGCGCCCTATGTATGAGGAGCAGGTGCAGACGATCTTAAAGCGCCTGCAAGGGACGAATGAGCTGGTCTTCGCCTCCCGCTTTTTGCGACTGTTTGGCATTGGCGAATCGACGATGGAGCTGAAGATTCGCGACATCATCCAACAGCAGACCAATCCGACTGTGGCTCCGTATGCTTCAGAAGGCGAAGTCAAGATTCGTTTGACCGCCAGCGCCTCTACTGAAGCGGAAGCTCAGGCGTTGATCGCACCGCTAGAACGGTCGATTCGCGAGCGCGTCGGCGAGTTTATCTACGGCATCGACGAGGAATCGCTGGAAGTGAAGGTCGGTCAGTTGCTGCAAGAGCTAGGGCAGACCTTCTCTACGGCTGAAAGTTGCACAGGCGGTCTGATCGGCAAGATGATCACCGACTTGCCGGGGAGCTCTGACTATTACTTAGGCAGTGTAGTTTCCTATCATAACTCGGTGAAGCAAAGCGTTTTAGGTGTCGAAGCGGAGGTACTGCAAACGCATGGTGCCGTTTCGGCCGAGTGCGCTGTGCAGATGGCCGAAGGTGTGCGCAAACTGACGGGCACCGACTGGGCCGTATCGGTGACGGGGATCGCAGGTCCTGGCGGTGGCAGTGAGGAGAAGCCGGTCGGGCTGGTCTATCTCGCGGTGGCAGGTCCTAACGGCAGTACGGTGCAGCAACACCAATGGAAACATGGGGATCGCAACCAAATCCGTTTGCGGGCGGCAAAAACGGCTCTTTACAGCTTGATCCAACGTCTCCAGAACGAAAGGTGATCATACGCATATGACGACATTTTTTGAACTGAACCTTGGCAAGAAGATTCAACAGGCGATCAGCGATATGGGCTTTGAAGAGCCATCTCCGATTCAAGCGCAGTGCATCCCGGTCGTACTCACCGGCAGCGACGTGATCGGGCAAGCGCAGACCGGAACGGGCAAGACGGCTGCGTTTGGCATTCCGCTGATCGAGATGGCTGGTCCTAGCAAGCATGTGCAGGCTTTGATTTTAACACCGACCCGCGAATTGGCGATTCAAGTCGCAGGGGAGCTGCGCAAGATCGCGAAATACAAGCGCACCCGCACGTTGCCGATCTACGGCGGGCAATCGATCGGCTCGCAGATTCGAACGCTTCAGCAAGGTGTGCAGATCGTCATCGGGACCCCAGGCCGGATCTTAGACCATCTGCGCCGCGGCACGCTCAAGCTTGACAAGTTGAAGACGCTGGTGCTGGACGAAGCGGATGAGATGCTCGATATGGGTTTTATCGAGGATATTGAAGCGATTCTAAAAGAGACACCTGAAGATCGGCAGACGTTGCTCTTCTCGGCGACGATGCCGTATGAGGTGAAAAACCTCTCCAAGCGCTACATGAATAATCCGCAGAATGTATCGATCAATCGCGGTGAGGTGACTGTGCCGCTGATCGAGCAGGTCTACTACAAAGTATTGGAGCGCACGAAGCTGGAGAGCTTGTCGCGAATCATCGATTCAGAAGAGGTGGAGCTAGGTATCATCTTCTGCCGTACCAAGCGCGGCGTCGATGAATTGACCGATGCGTTGATGAGCAGGGGCTATCTGGCCGACGGTCTCCACGGCGATTTGTCACAGGCGCAGCGCGACCGCGTCATGCGCAAGTTCCGCCACACAGAGATTCAACTGCTCGTCGCAACCGATGTGGCAGCTCGCGGGATCGACGTGGAAAACGTGACGCACGTCATCAACTTTGATATTCCGCAAGACCCGGAATCGTATGTGCACCGCATCGGTCGAACCGGTCGTGCTGGCAAGCACGGGTTGGCGCTGACGCTGGTCACTCCGCCTGAGTTCAAACTGCTCAAACAGATCGAAAAGGAGACCAAGGCGAAACTGATCTCCAAAGAGGTGCCGTCTTTAGCCGATGTGGCAGAGCGGCAGACGGAGATCTGGCGCGACCGTCTGGTGCGTACGATGCAGGATGGAAAACTGGCAACCTACCGTGCGATTCTCTCGGGTCTCGTCGATGAATTCGATCCGCTCGATCTGGCCGCCGCGGCGCTGAAACTGGCGAGCGGTGAGGATTTTGAGGCGCAAGAGAGCGATTACAACTTTGGTGAAACGGGTGGAGCACCGGGCATGGTTCGCTTCTTCCTGAACATCGGACGCAGTGCAAAAATCGGTCCGAGCGACCTCGTCAAACTGATCTCCGAGGAAGCGGGCATCCCAGGCGGTGCGATCGGTAAGATCGACATCTTTGAGAAGTTCACTTTTGTTGAGGTGCAGGAAGAATCTGCGCCGTTCGTATTTGAAGCGTTGCGCAAATCGCGTATCAACGGCTCCCGAATCAATTTGGAACCGGCCAGACCGCGTGAGCGCGCGCGTAAATAGCATGACGAACAGCCCCTGTACAGTCAGGGGCTGTTTCCTTGAAAACAGGAGAACAAATGTTTGCTTTTTCTCTCCGGTTGCAGTACAATAAAAGCAGGGATTGAGGAATCGAACGCGAATCTGTTTGAGATTCGTGAGAGGAATAGAATAAGGGGAGTGTAACCATTGTCTAACGATCGTAAAGCGGCATTGGATATGGCGTTGCGTCAGATTGAGAAACAGTTCGGTAAAGGTTCTGTCATGCGTCTAGGAGAAGCTGCTTCCAGCTACAACGTGGAAACGGTCTCGACCGGTTCGCTTGCTGTTGATATTGCACTCGGTGTCGGCGGGTTCCCGCGTGGCCGCATCATCGAAGTGTATGGACCGGAATCTTCTGGTAAAACGACTGTCACCTTGCATGCGATCGCAGAGGTCCAGCGCACGGGCGGCCAAGCGGCATTTATCGATGCGGAGCACGCGCTCGACCCGGTCTACGCGCAAAAGCTCGGTGTCAACATCGACGAACTGCTGATCGCGCAGCCGGATACTGGTGAACAAGCGTTGGAAATCGCCGAAGCTTTGGTGCGCTCCGGCGCGGTCGATATCGTGGTTGTGGACTCCGTTGCAGCGCTCGTTCCAAAGGCAGAGATTGAAGGCGATATGGGTGACTCCCACGTCGGTCTGCAAGCGCGTCTGATGTCTCAAGCGCTACGCAAACTGGCAGGTGCGATCAACAAATCGAAAACGATCGCGATTTTCATCAACCAGATTCGTGAAAAAGTAGGCGTGATGTTCGGCAACCCGGAAACTACTTCCGGCGGCCGCGCGCTCAAGTTCTACTCCACCGTTCGTCTGGAAGTGCGTCGTGCCGAAGTGCTCAAGCAAGGCAATGACATGGTTGGCAGCCGCACCAAGATCAAAGTGGTGAAGAACAAGGTTGCACCGCCGTTCAAACAAGCGGAGGTTGACCTGATGTTTGGTGAAGGCATCTCCCGTGAAGGCACACTGGTCGATATGGGGACCGATCTGGACATCATCAACAAATCGGGCGCTTGGTACTCCTATGAAGGGGAACGTCTCGGTCAAGGTCGTGAGAACGCGAAGCAGTTCTTGAAAGACCACCCCGAGTTGGCTAACAAGATCGATGGACTGATTCGTGAGCACTATCAAGTAGGCAAAGTACAAGCGCCTGATTTCAAGGCAACGGCTGAAGAGTTGGCAGACCAAGAAGCGGACGAACTGCTCGACCTCGACCTGTAAGGTGTATTCGATGCAGGAGAAAAAGAAACAAGAGCAACCGGAATTTCGGGGCGGTCAAGTGACCGCCCTTTCTGTGCAAAAAGCAAGTCCAGACCGTCTCAATCTGTTTATCGATGAACAATTCCTGATGGGTGTGCGTCGGGAAGTGGCAGTTCAGCACCAGTTGAAAAAAGGGATGCAGGTCACGGCGGAACTTATGCAGGATGTATGGCGGGATGAGGTGGTGTTCAAAGCGAAGGATGCTGCTGTTCACTACCTCTCATTCCGGCATCGCTCGAAAAAAGAGATGGTCGATTATCTGTCCGGCAAAGAGCTGTTTGATGAGGAGATCGTCCGAAAAACGGTGGACTGGCTGATCGAGCGGAAGTATCTGAACGACAATGAATTTGCCAGGCAGTGGGTGGAAAGCAGGATGCGCAGCCGTCCGCGCGGCAAAGCGATGCTCAAGTGGGAATTGAAACAAAAGGGCATCGATCCGGATCAGATGACCGAAGTCATCGATGACATCTGTGATGACGATCTCGAAATTGAAGGGGCGATTCGTCTCCTGCAGAAAAAAATTGGCCATAAAACGTTAGAATTTACGTTTGATGAAAAGCGGAAATTAGCGCAATATCTGGCAAGGCGGGGTTTTTCTACCACGGTGATCAAGGTCGCGTTAAGACGCTGTATATCCCTCGCCAATCTTGACAATGATTGACACAGACGATAGAATTAATATTGCGTATAAACAGCTTGATCATTCTCTCGTGGAAGTAGCTTCGCATACCGGGTTTGCGTCAGACATGCTTAGATACTTATGAACTGAGCAAGGAGGCGCCACCATGGATTCCTTACTCCCGATCTTGTTATCGGTGATCTTCTTGGCAGTAGGTCTTGTTGGAGGCTATTTAGTTCGTCGCAACATCGCAGAGGGCAAATTGGCCGCTGCAGAATTGCGTGCGGAGCAGATTCTTGATACTGCAGCAAAAGAAGCCGAAGCGAAGAAGAAGGAAGCAATTTTAGAGGCGAAAGAAGAAGTACACAAGCTACGTTCCGAAGCTGAAAAAGACACTCGCGAGCGTCGTAATGAGGTTCAGCGACTCGAACGCCGCCTTTTGCAAAAAGAGGAGACGCTTGATCGCAAGACCGAATCGATTGAAAAGCGCGGGGAAGTCTTATCGAATAAAGAACGTATGATTGAGGAGACCAAGGAGCGCGCAGATGCGATGCTTCGCGGGCAGGTTGCAGAGTTGGAACGGATTTCCGGACTGACCCGCGACGATGCACGTCAATTGATTCTCACCAATGTGGAAAATGAATGCCGTCACGAAGCGGCAATCATGATGAAAGAGATCGAGCAACAAGCGAAAGAAGAAGCTGAAAAGAAGGCGAAGGAAATCATCGCAACCTCCATTCAGCGTTGCGCTGCCGACCATGTCGCCGAAACGACCGTATCTGTTGTCGCATTGCCGAACGACGAGATGAAAGGTCGTATTATCGGTCGCGAAGGCCGAAACATTCGTGCCCTGGAGACACTTACTGGGATCGATTTGATTATCGATGATACTCCGGAAGCTGTAATTCTCTCCGGTTTTGATCCGGTTCGCCGGGAGATCGCAAGGGTTGCACTTGAGAAGTTGGTTGCAGACGGGCGCATCCACCCAGCCCGCATCGAGGAAATGGTGGAAAAGGCACGTCGAGAGATCGACGAGCGCATTCGCGAAGAGGGCGAACAAGCCACCTTCGAAACAGGGGTTCATGGTATTCACCCCGACCTGATCAAAGTTCTCGGACGTCTGAAGTATCGTACAAGCTACGGTCAGAACGTTCTCAAACACTCGATCGAAGTGGCCCACCTCGCTGGTCTTATGGCAGCCGAGTTGGGGCTTGATGTACAACTTGCAAAACGAGCTGGCTTGATCCATGACATTGGTAAAGCGATCACTCATGAAGTGGAAGGCTCGCACGTTGAAATCGGAGTTGAACTTGCCAAAAAGTACAAGGAACACCCGATTGTAATCAACGCCATTGGTGCCCATCATGGCGATATCGAATTCACATCGCCAATTTCGATGCTGGTCGCTGCGGCAGACGCATTGTCGGCTGCTCGCCCAGGAGCGCGCCGTGAAACGCTTGATATCTACATCAAGCGTCTTGAAAAATTGGAAGAAATCGCCGAGTCTTTTGACGGCGTAGAAAAGTCATATGCCATTCAGGCTGGACGTGAAGTACGAATCATTGTCAAACCTGAGCAAATTGACGACGCAGAATCGGTACGCGTTGCACGTGAGATTTCCAAACGAATCGAGAATGAACTCGATTACCCTGGACAAATCAAAGTTACGGTTATCCGTGAGACCCGAGCCGTCGAATACGCAAAATAAAGTAGCCCTAAAGGCTACTTTATTTTTTTGTGCACAATTATTACCTGAAGGATTTTGCAAGGGGAAATCGAATAGATGTGTGGTGGAATTTTTGATTGAAGGGTTTGATCATTTTGGCAAAGCTTCGATTGAAGGAAACGCCCGGCACCAATTTGCTCGTTTCGATGTTAATACGGTACCCGGAGCTCTCCTCACTCAGTCTGAATGCGAAAACGGGCATGCTCACGTTTACGATATTATTGAACGGGGAAGTTGCCGATGAAAAACGCGGCGAGTTCTCTCGATTTTGTGCAGACTATTTTGCAGTCTTCCAAGAGCTTGAACCGAGCTTTGGTCAATTCGGGACGATCGGCCACTCTCTGATGGACAATGTGACGATTTTGACCTATGAGCAACAGGTCGATCGTTTGAATGTGACGGAGTTGTCATTGTTTATGAACTTGGTGCGGGATTTTTATGCCGAGCTTTGTGGGGATGATCTGCTCCCCTTACAGGAAGATGAAGTGGATGCGCAAGAAGAGATCATCGCTAAAATCTTGGGAGAAAAAGATACGCTGCGTCACGAAGATTCACTGGTTGCATATCGTGATGGTGGAAAAGTATTCGTGTACAATAAATAAATGAGACCACGTATACGGGTCTTGCAGGCTTCACAGTAGAACGGAGGAAATGTTGTGCGCATTTTGTTTTTAGGAGATATCGTGGGTCACCCTGGCAAACAGATGGTGGAGCAGTGGGTGCCGAAATTGATCAAACACTTTCAACCGGACATCACCATCGCCAACGCGGAGAATATTGCGCCGAATGGACGCGGCCTCACCGAACGGTTGGCCGAGGCGCTTTTCGATGTGGAAGTGGACATCTTGACACTTGGCAACCACGCGTTTGATCATAAGGAATCCTTGCCACTGATCAGTACGGATCGCCGCATTGTCCGTCCTGCCAATTACCCGGCTGGAACTCCGGGCCAAGGTTATACGCTCTGTCGGGCCGGAAATAGCCAGATTGCGATCATCAATCTGCTGGGGCGGGCGTTTCTAGGGGACTATGACGATCCGTTCCGCACGGCAGACCGTATCTTGGAAGAGATCGGGGACAAGACCAAGCATATCTTCCTCGACATCCATGCTGAGGCTACCTCTGAGAAAGCTGCGTTGGCCAACTATTTGGCTGGCCGTGTGTCTGCTGTCGTGGGCACGCACACGCATGTACAGACGGCCGATGAGCGGATTCTGGCAGGCGGCACCGCCTTTCTCACCGATGTCGGGATGTGTGGGCCGTACGATTCGATCATCGGGTTCCACAAGGACGGTGTGATCCAAAAGTTTTTAACTCAAATGCCGTCGCGGTTCGAAGTTCCACAAGGAGAAGCTCAACTGCATGGCGTATATATAGAAACAAACGATTTGGGGAAAGCGGTGTCGATCTCGCGCATTTCGATCACGCCAGATCGTCCTTGGAACACAAATTCTGATTTAAAACAATTTTAAAAAACCACTTCTCCCTCCTTTAAGATTCACTGGTGGAATTTTGAGAAAATTTCACTATATTCAGAAGGAATTATTTTGGTCTGGGCGAATATAGATAGTAGTGTCCTAACCTAACGATCCAATCTAAAGGAGGTACTTGAAGTGGATGTATTAAAAGTTTCAGCAAAATCCAACCCTAATTCTGTAGCTGGAGCATTGGCAGGTGTCCTTCGCGAACGAGGCAATGCTGAGATCCAAGCGATCGGGGCGGGCGCACTCAATCAGGCTGTGAAGGCGGTGGCGATTGCACGGGGCTTTGTCGCACCAAGCGGCGTTGACCTGATTTGCATTCCTGCTTTTACCGATATCATTATTGATGGCGAAGAGCGAACCGCGATCAAACTGATTGTGGAACCGAGGTAAGAGAGAACTTATTGCTCTTATACATTTATCAATCCCCTGTTTATCAACTAGATAAGCAGGTTTTTTCATATTGTAAGGCGAACTATTATCTTCAACAACATTGACTAAAGTGTACAAAGGAGATCATGCAAATGGAATATGGGAAGACATTAGTGATCGACGGTCACGCGGACATTCTGTACCGGATGGAGAAGGAAGGTTTGCGTTTTTATGAAGACAAGGATAATCTGCACTTGAACTATGACCGCATCGTCAAAGCGGGGATTGATTTGCAGTTCTTCGTGCTGTTTGTGGAACCAAAGTACACACCAGCGGAGCAGCTCACGATTCATTTAAATATGATTGAACAGTTTTATAGTGAAGTGGTCGGTGGGGGCAAATTTCGTCCGATTTTGAAAAAAGGCGATTTGGAACGCAATCTGGCGGCAGGGTATCGCTCCGGTCTGTTGTCGATTGAAGGCGGGGATTGCATCCAATCTGACCTGCGCATCTTGCGCACGATGTATCGACTTGGTGTCCGGGCGATGGGGCTGACATGGAACCAGGCTAACTGCATCGCAGATGGATGCGGGGAGAAGATCGACCGTGGATTGACACCGTTTGGTCGTGATGTGGTCCGTGAGATGAACCGCTTGGGTATGATTGTCGATGTGGCGCATTTGGGGGAAAAAGGGTTTTGGGACGTGATGGAAGTCGCAAAGGCGCCGGTGATCGCTTCCCATGCGAATGCACGGGCCATACATGATCATCGTCGCAACCTGCATGATAACCAGTTGCAAGCGTTGTTTAAAACGGGTGGCTTGATCGGTGTCACGTTTGTTCCAATGTTTGTCGGGACCGGTGACGTCGCCATTTCCGATCTGATGCGCCATATCGATCACATCTTGGAATTGGGTGGCGAAGATCATTTGGGGATCGGTTCTGACTTTGACGGGATCGAGTGGACGATGACCGATCTGCGTCATGGCGGTGATTTGCCTCGATTGCAGGAGCGATTGTTTAAAGCATACGGCGAAGACGTGATGAAAAAGATAATGGGTGGTAACTTTAAGCGCGTGATCGACAGCATCTTGAAAGGGTAGAACAACATGACTATTGCAGATCTTCATGCACATACGACGGCCAGCGACGGTACATTCACGCCGCGTGAATTAGTGGAGCTGGCTAAACGCAACAGATTGCAGGCGGTCGCTGTCACTGACCATGATACGATGGACGGTCTGAGCGAAGCGCGGGCAGCCGGTAAGGAGCTAGGAGTAGAAGTAATCCCTGGCATTGAACTCAGCACCACGCTAGAAGGAAGAGAAGTGCATGTGCTCGGCTACTTTTATGACCCCGATCACCAGGAACTGCGGGACTTGATCGCGAAAATGCGCGAAGATCGCCTAAACCGCCTCGACAAGATGATCGTCCGCCTGCAACAAGGGGGGCTTGCGATCACGAAAGACGAGGTGCTGAATGAAGCGAAAGGAGCGGTCGGCCGCCCGCACATCGCTCGCGTTTTGATGAAGAAAGGCTACGTCAGCAATATCCCAGAGGCGTTTGACAAATATTTGGGTTCGGGCAAGATCGGCTATGTGGAGCGGTTGAAGGTGACGCCTGAGATGGCGGTACAACTGATCTTACAGGCGGGTGGCAGTCCGGTTGTCGCGCATCCTGGCCTGGTCGGAAAGGATGAGCTTTTTGACAAGCTCGTCCCGCTCGGCCTGATTGGGTTAGAGGCGTTTCATCCCGATCATCCCTCGGAAAAACGCGCGCATTATGCAAAGTTGGCCGAACATCACGGATTGCTTGCGACGGGCGGTTCCGATTTTCATGGCGGTGGAGCTGAACATCGCGGCGATCTGGGCTCCGTTCATGTCTCTTATGAAGTGGTGGAAAAGCTGCGTCAAAAGGCGGCGTATAAAGGCTGGAACTAACAGCTTTGCAGATGGTGGGAAAGGTCAAGGTCACCTGAATGTACAGGTGACCTTTTTGCGTGGTGGGAGGGTGAGGTGGGTACGCTAAGTTTGAAATTGTCGCTCGATCTGGACTTCGCTATAATGAGGGGGACTCGCTGAAACACACAAATGAGGTTCCGATCACGCCGCGCTGCTGTGAGATGGCAGTGCGAAGGTGTGGCAAGGGGCTTAAGAACTTAGGAAGAGGCCGTCACGGTCGGAAGAGAAGGAGTGTAGAACATGAGCATGAAACTGCGCGTGTTGGGCGAAACGGGCCCATACCCGGCTCCAGGTGGAGCAACGACTGGATTTTTATTATCGACTGAGCAGGGAAATGTGCTGATCGACGCAGGGAGCGGCGTGATGTCCGAGCTGACCAAACATCTCGCGATCAAAGACCTCCATGCGGTGATCATCACCCACCATCATGCCGATCATACGAGCGACTTGAACGTGTTGCAGTACGGCGTGATGATTCATCGTCTGCAAGGGTTGCGTGACGAACCGATCACCGTCTATGCCAATGGAGCTCCGGCCGAAGAGTTTGCAAAAGTGGGCTTGGACGGTCATGTGCAAGCGGTGCCGCTGACGAGTGACAGCAAACTGGAGTTGTGCGGCATGACCTTTACGTTTGCCGATACGGTGCATGCGATTCCCTGTTTGGCAGTGTCTGCCGAGTATCAGGGCAAGCGTTTCGTCTTCTCTGGCGACTCTGGGCCATCTGAGAACTTGGAGCGCCTGGCAACGGGGGCTGACTTTTTCCTCTGTGAAGCGTCATGGCTGGAGCAGGATCGCGGTCCAGCGCACATCGGGCATCTCACCTCGAAAGAAGTGGGGGAGATCGGGAAGCGAGTCGGGGTGAAGCAACTTTGCCTAACCCACTTCTATCCGGAGTACGACCGCTCACTGCTGAAAGCGGAGGCCGAGGCGGAGTTTGGCCGTGAAGTGCTGATCGCAACACAAGGTGCAGTGTTTGAGATCTAGGTTGAGCCGAAAAGCAACGAAAGACCCGCATTCCAAATGAGGAATGCGGGTCTTTCGCCAAGCGGTAGAAAGGTCGTCACTTGGTCCAGCCGAGTTTGTCGTTCATCGGTCGTTTGATCGACTTGTGCGTCATCTCGTGCTTGCCGTACTGACCTTTTTGTGACTTGTATTCCCGTGGGCGCGGAATGCCTTTGGGCTTGTACAGTTCGGTGGCGAATTCTTCGTTGGCAAAGTCAACTTTGTTCCGGAAGAGATCCTTATGGTTGGTCATCTAACCCCCACCTTTCGTCTGTACTCGATAAGTAGCATGCCTCTCAAAAAAATTTTTACTAAAGGTGAAACATTCCTCTTCTTTTCTACGTCTATGTAGTATAAATGTCGATTTTTGTCGGAATAGAGAGGTGCGCACTCATGTATTTTTGTTTGACTTGTCAGACCACACATCATCTTCAAGAAACGAAGGCGTTGAAGTTGTTCCGTACTGGATTTCGGACGTTCCCTGATGGAGAGCAACTGCCACTGGGTGTTTGCATGAAGCGGTTGGAACAAGAACTGGCCTCGAATAAAAAAGTGTCGTAAGGCAAAAGATTCCACTGGAGATGAAGTTTCTCAGTTGGGATCTTTTTTGATAAGATGAGAGAGGTAAAACAGATGAGACTACAGATAAGTCGTGCAGTGTTGATCCTGAGTTTGCTCACGGTGCCTCTGCTAGGTTGCAGTCGAAGTGACAGCAGCGTTGCACCCGCTGTAGTGCCGCTTGCGGTCAGCGTTCAGACAGACCCTGCGGTTCCCCATGCTGAGCAGCAGACCTCCTTTTTGGTGGAGGTTACAGAGCGAGACAAGCCGGTTGTGCAAGCAGAGGTCTCGCTGTATTTGGAGATGCGGGAAATGGATCACGGGGAACATGTGATCAGACTTGTGGAGACGTCACCTGGTCAGTATCGAGGAGCCGGGACGTTTCCGATGTCTGGAACTTGGGTCACGCACGTTCGAGTAAAACGGGAGCAAGGTACAGAATCGGTCAATGGCGAAGTAACCGTGAGTGACTAGACGTCTGGGAGATGCGGGGGAGGAGAATCACATGGCGGTACGTTTTGCGTATAAAGGGGTCGAATACCCGACTGCGCTCAAACTGTCCAAGGAGTTGCCGATGTTGGCTTCGGTGTTGGTACAATGGTCGGAGGATGCCGACTGGTTTGCTGCCAATGTGGCGAGCCTGTGCTATGACACCGATTTGTACAAACCGGGCTCGAAGGTGGCGACACGGGTTGTCGAGCATTGCCGTGACTCCGGTCACAATACGGTGCTGGAGCACAACGTGTTTTCGTTTGTGAAAAAGGTGCCGATCTTTGTGGCGCGTCAAGATTTGCGCGCCCGTCACGCTTCGTTCGACGAGCGGAGCCTGCGTTATTGCCGGGCGGATGACGGCAGTTTGGTGTATTATACGCCAAAGGAGCTTTTGCAGCCCGGTCGTGAAAGTGAATTGAATCAGTGGCAGTATGTGCATGAACAGGCGATTGAACTATATAGCAGGCTTACCGATGAGGAGATCCTCGAAGGGGAAAAAGCCCGCTCGGTCTTGCCAGTCGGCATTGCGACGACCTACACGGACACCCGCAATGCTTGGGCTTGGCGGCACCATTCGATGAAGCGCTTGTGCCTGCGCGCGCAGGATGAGATCCGGTTGGTTCGCCGCCAAGAGGTGAACCAGTTGATCAAGGTGGCTCCGCTCTTGTTTGGCGATCTGAATATGCCTTGCTATATGCAAAATCAAGGCTGCCCGGAGACGAAGACGTGCGGTGTGATCGAACTGAATGAAACGAGCCGCTTGGCCGTTGCCTATGAGCGTATGCTGGAACGCAAGGAGAAACACCCCGTCGAATGACGGGGTGTTTTTTAGCGGGGAAGATCGTGTGGGTCGCCTTTCCTCAATCCAGAAAGCCAGACGATCGCGAGGATCAAAAGTGGGTATAGCATCGCCCAACCGACAAAAGGGAAGATCAAAGCGGTCAGGACAAAGCTCAACCAAGAGAGACGAACGCCCCATTTGTTGCCCTTGAGCAGTCGAATGCCTGCTGCACACCCGCCTAGGTAGGTGAGAATGATGGTCGCGTTCGGGAATTGGATCAATGTGCTAAGCGAGATGCTGTCGGTCGCATAAAGCGCGAGCACGATCACGAAGCACACTGCCAGAAAGGCAAGTCCCCCAACTGGGGTGCCATGCTTCTTGGACAGGGCCCCGAGCAGCTTGGGTGCGTCGCCTTTTTGCGCGAGAGCATAGGCGAGCCGGGAGGTGGCTCCAACATAGGCGATGATCGTGGCCATGCAGATGAATACACCTGTAAATCCAGCGATGTAGATGCCACTTTTGCCGAGCAGTCCTTCGATGACGAGGGCAAGCGATGTTTCAGACAGGCCCGCTTGTCCGTAGGTGTGTGTGCCGACAGTAGCCAAGGCGGTCAGGAAATAGAGAAGACCGACGACGATGGCGGCGATCGTCACCCCTTTGACCGCTTCTCGTTCCGGATCGACAAACTCCTCCGACAAATGTGATACGGCCTCCCAGCCGATAAAACACCAGAAGATGATCGCGGTCGCCTGCCCGACACTGTACCAGCCATTTGACAGAAACGGGGTGAAATGGCGTGCTTCGATGTTCGGAGCGGCTCCTGCGATGGCGAGTAAGAGAACGGCGACGATGGCGGCAACAACGGTGACTTGGATGCTGCCCGCCACTTTCATGCCGAGCAGGTTGGTGAGCAGTCCGACCAGCAGCATGATGACCGCGACTGTGAGGCGAGCCGATTCCCCCCAGCCCATTGCGACGCTGAGGTAGCCAGCTCCAATCAAGGCCGTGATCGGTGTACCGACTGGGACAGCCATCAGGAAGAACCAGCCGACAACCGTGCCAGCGCGGTCGCCAAATGCCCGACTGACAAAATGAGAGACGCCGCCGGCGCTTGGGAATTTGGCAGCCAAAAGGCCCATCGACAGCGCCATCGGTAAGATGAGCAAGGTCATCAACCCCCAGGCAAGCAGTGAGGCGGGACCTGCGATTTCGGCGGCCAACCCCGGTACGAGCAACACGCCTGAGCCGAGCACAGCCCCAATGTACAACGCGACCGCTTGCGGAAGTCCGATCGTGGCTTGTAAAGTTTTTGTTTTTTCCATCTCCAAATCTCCATTCATCTAGTCTCTTTTCGAAGATCGTACCAGTTGTGATTCGATCAGTAAAATGAATCATCTTGATTAGAAGGATCGTTTTTGGCGATGGAAAATTAAGATCTGTTGGTATACAATCGTGCTAGAAGATCGAACGAAACGGAGGTGTGGCTGTGGAGATCAGGCAGTTGAACACGTTTAAAACGGTAGCAGAAGTGAGGGGTTTTACCAAAGCGGCGGAGCTGCTTGGCTACGCTCAATCGAGTGTGACCGCGCAGATTCAGGGGTTAGAAGAAGAGCTTGGAGCTTTGCTGTTTGATCGCTTGGGGAAAAAGATCGTGTTGACCGATGCGGGGGAGCGGTTGTTGCCATTTGCTCTGGAGATGGTGCGGATGCATGATGAAGCGATCGAGGCGATGCAGATCGACACACAGTTCGCGGGGACATTGACGGTCGGCGCGTCGGAGTCGTTGGCCGCCTATCGGTTGCCAGAGATCATTCGAGAGTATCGGCGGTTGTTCCCGCAAGTGAAAATCGTGTTGCGGCCAGGACATTGTCCTGAAATGCGGCAACAGGTGCGAAATGGGCAGATCGACTTTGCTTTCTTGCTTGAGCCAGAGGGGGAGACATCCGATCTGTACAGGGAGACGTTGGTTGTGGAACGTATGGCGTTGGTTGCGCCGATCGACCATCCATTGGCCCATAAGGAGCGGGTGCAACCGCAGGATTTGGCAGGCGAGTCGTTTTTGCACACCGAGCCGGGATGTAGCTATCGCGGGCTGTTTGAACAACAGTTGCAAACTCACGGGGTCGAGCAGTCGATCGCGCTGGAGTTTTGGAATATTGAAGCGATCAAAAGCTGTGTGATGGCGGGGCTTGGCATTTCTTACTTGCCGCGGATCAGCGTAGAGACTGAACTGCGGGAAGGGAAATTGACCGCTCTTGCTTGGGATGATTCGGCGAGCCGTGTCGCGACCCGGATCATCCATCATAAAAACAAATGGCTTTCTCCGCTCCACAGTGAGTTTTTGCGGCTGGTTCGCGAGTATGCAACAAATTGGCGAGGGTGAGCGACAGATCCCTCGCTGATGAGTTTGGTGCTACGTGTCAACCTTGTTGGGATGCAATGGGCACAGGTGCTCTTTGATCTGGTGGAATCTAGAGAGCTAATCTTTATCAGAGGAGTGTGTTTCGATGACTTGTGAGATACCGACCGCGTTACAACCGCTGATTGCGGCTTACACCTGCCAATTGAATAACGCTTCGTTTCGCGACGCGTTGCACGGCATATACCTCTACGGTTCGATCGCTCTAGGGGCTTTTGATGAGCAACGGAGCGACATCGACTTCCTCACCGTTTTGCGCCGCGACTTGACCGAAGCGGAGCGGGGCGAACTCGAACTGTTGCACATCCGCTTGCAAAACGATCATCCTCTCGCCTTCCTCATGGATGGCATGTACATACATCGTCAGCACCTCGGCCGGCTCAATCCGGAGATCCCGCCCTACAGCTTCACGCACGAAGGCGAGTTCCACCGTGCCGGACACTGGGATGTCAACCATGTCACGTGGTGGCTGCTCCAACATCGTGCAGTCACCGTCTTCGGCCCGGAATCATCTACACTGCTGCTTCATGTCACGACGGAGGACCTGCGCGCCACGATGGCGTATAACTTGCACAGTTATTGGTCGCACCGCCTGCAAGCGCTGGAGGGGATGAGCTTCGACACGCTGCCCGAGACGGAACTCCAAGCGGATACAGCAGACGCCGTCCTCACTCTCTGCCGCATTGCGTACACCTTGGAGCACGGCGACATACTTTCCAAAACGGCAGCTTTGCAATATGCCATCCAATCATCTGATGCAAAATGGCAACCTCTGTTTCGCGAAACGCTTCGCATCCGTGAAAATACGGAAGCATCCAACGCATGCAAGTCACAATCGCTCGATTTTCCATCTGTTATCGCCTTTGCCTGCGTCGCCTGCGATTTCATCCGCACCGTGATCGACACCCATCCGCAGAAAAGCATCGAAGGAGGAACGTCCGCGTGACGATCAAGGTCCAAGTCTCCAGCATCGCCATCCGTGATAACAAGATCGCACTCATCAGAAAGATCAACAATCCGCACCAGGCTACCTTCCAAAAACGAATCCCGCCTGGCAGCCCAAGCTGAACAACGAACACGTCTGGTCGTTCCACGAAAAATACCCCGCCACTAGCGCGGGGTATTTTCTACTTCACATGCTTGCAGTTGTTGGAGCAACTCCCGCTCCGCCAAATTTTCCCCGATCAGCACAGCAAACGCCGGCATCTCACCTTCGGCTGGCGCGGTCATCGGGGCGTACGGAGTAAAATGAAATTGATACATCTGCCCGTTCTCCGCATCTCGATAAAACCCTTTTCCCCGCGCCACACTCTCCGGCAAGCGGTACATAAACTCATACAGACGATCGGCATCGACACTTGCTCCAAACTCATAATGAAGCGTTTGCAGCCCGCCAAAGCTCGTCTTCTCCTGCCTCCGCACCTCTGGCTTGACGCGCGCCGCCCCAAAGCGCGGCAGAACACGCGTTGGTCGGGCTCGTCGAGCCACCTCATGGCGCACGTCAAGCAGCGCTTTTGCATCCACCTGCCCGTTTAGCACGCGGAGGATGGGCGATGAGTCGTTCAACTGCCGCAACGCTCCTTCCAGTGCAAAACGCCGATCGGGCGGCGTCAAGTCGGTTTTGGTCAGCAAAAGCACATCGGCGTGCTTGACCTGCTGTACCATCGTCTGTTGCACCGGAGTCTGTTCAAACAGCGGTGGCAACTGCAACGGAAACCGAGTCGCATCTACGCAGGCATAAACACCAGCTACCCGCACTTCCTCTTTTAAAGGGGGATCGAGCAGCGAATCGACAATTTCCAGTGGCAGTGCTACCCCTGTCGCTTCCAGAAAAATCAAGTCTGGGCGATGCTCCTCCACCAGTTGCATCATCGCTCCGGTCAAACTCCCGCGCACCGTGCAGCACACACAGCCTTCGATCAGGTCAACCGTTGGCACCGCAGTTCCCTGCAAGAGCAGCGTATCCACACTGACTTTTCCAAACTCGTTCATCAAGACGGCAGCTTTAAGGCCCTGCTCTTTCACCGCGAGCAACAGCGTTTTCAACAGTGTGGTTTTCCCGCTTCCGAGAAAGCCGGTCAATAGATAAACTGGAATCGCCATATCGCCCCTCCTTTTTTCATTACCCTAGCGAACACCTTCCAGCCTTGTCAAGTGTCAAGATTTTTATAGCAGGCGAATACACCTAGAAAGGAAGGATTGCCGAACAAGAGGATGGGCGTTTCGACCAGCACATTTCGCCTACCCGCTCCATAGGATATAGGGACAGTTGACCTAAACAATTGCGCACCAGCAGGCAATGCAGCCGCTACTCGTGACAGATGCACCAACGGCACTTGTCACGCATAGAAATGGTACCATGTCTTGCCATCCAATGGCCTGCATCAACCTGAATTGAAAGAGGAGGTAGCTAGATGGCACGCACAGACAAAGAATACCGCGCCCGGGAGATCATCACCAATGCGGTTTGCGGAACGGGCAGCAAATACTCGCAGACGACGTATACGATTCGTCCGGCGAATCGGCCGACTACGATCGGGGGTTGCTGGGTGATGAACCACTCCTACGAAGCGGAGTTGATCGGCGACGTCGTCGAAGTACATGGTCGTTTTGATGTGAACGTCTGGTACTCGTACCACGGCAACAGTGAAACGGCGGTTGCAAAAGACACCGTTACCTATACGGAAACGATCCCGCTGCGCGAACTCGATCCGAACTGCGCCCGAGAACATGTCAAAGTCAGCGTGAAAGTGATGCAACAGCCGAACTGCTTGGATGCAACGGTTGTTGACAGCGGCAACGAGATTTTGGTGCGTGTCGAAAAGGAGCTTTCGACCGAAATTGTCGGCGAAACAAAAGTGTGGGTGCTCACGGTCGATCAACCACACTTCAAGGATGATGAGGATATGGAAGATGAAGTCTTCGAAGACGATGACGATTTTGAAGATTAAAGGCTGAGGGCTGCCCTCAGCCTTTTTTCTTTCAAGCAAGACGCGCCACTTCTTTTTAATGGAAAGGGGAGACACGCTTGAACGGTACAGCGCTCGGCATTTGTAAGATCACCAGTTGGCCGAACAGCACAGAGTCTGTCGTCACCTTGCCCGGTGCATGGCAGTTACACTTGGCCGCTGTCGATCACCATGACAGAGTGACCCTGCGCGCAGGCAACCGAAAAGCGACTGCGCAGGTGGTATATACGGATGAACAGGAGGTGCAGATGACCCAATCTTTGCGCGAGCAGCTCTGTCTGCCGTTCGGGAGCATCGCGGTGAAAGCGCAAAACGGTGAGCTTTGCTTCGGCCCATTTCTTGGCTTGTACGCGCTGCCATCAAAAAAAACGGGCAAGCCGTTTGGGGAACTGACTTCGCTTTTTCAAGACATGATGGTGCTTGCGGCCCAAGCGGGCATCGGGCTTTACGTCTTCTTGCCAGGCGAGATCAACTGGCGAGCAGGAATCGCCACCTGCTATGTCTACAAACAGCGCGAGAAACATTGGGTGCGCACCAAACGCCCCCTGCCCGATCTGGTGATGCCGAAAATCATGGGCCAGCCCCCGCGATGGCGCGACCGCATGCGCCAAGACCTGTTGCAGATCGAGAAGCTCGTGCCCTACGGACATTTCTCAAAAGCAACCGGGCATAAATGGGACGTTCACCGCACGTTGGAAGCGAGCGAAACGACCCGCGGTTACTTGCCGGAAACCCGGCTTGTTCATCGTACAGAAGACATTGAAGACCTGCTCACTCGCCATCCCATCGTCTATGTCAAACCGAGCTATGGCACGCAAGGCAAGAGCATCTACCGCCTGACTTTGCAAAAACGTGGGGTCCGCGTCCAATACTCCCTACGGGGGCGCACGATGAACCGCTATTTTAAGCGTTCGGGGACGAATTGGCGAGTTTTTGTGCAAAAACGCTTTTGTGCAAAGCGCTCTTATCTGGTTCAACAAGGCATCGATCTGCTTGCCGATCGTGGCATCCGCCCGGTCGATTTTCGCTGGTTGGTGCAAAAAGACGGGCGAAACAACTGGGGGATCACCGCCCGCGTCGCCCGCATCGGCGGTTCTGGGTCGATCACAACCAATCTGCACACCGGGGGCAGCGCGGTGCTCGCCGAAGATCTGCTCCGCCAAAACGGATTTCGCGACGAGTCTGTGCGCCGCGCGCTGCTGCAACGGATCGACACAGCCGCTTTGCAGATCTGCCGAACTCTGGAAGCGCAAGCGGGACGGATAGGTGAACTGGGCATCGACTTTGCCGTTACGATGCCAGGGGAAGTATATCTGATCGAAGTCAATCCTCGCCCAGGTCGGCAGATGCTGAAACAGACATCTACGCAGGTACGTGCATTGTCACTTATGCGCAATCTTGAATATGCTAAGTACACAACAGGTTTTGAGCCGCAGACGATCAGCTAGGCCACGCACGGAAGCGGCATTCCAACGAGAGGAGGGACGGGGTCATGGCGAGTTCGAAACCGATTCGTATCGAGCCCTCTTCTCTTGCGCACAAACTTGTGATGATCCTGCCGCGCGGTGTCATGAAAGAAATCAATCTCACACCTGGCGCTTATGAGCTGTTCTTCGGTGCCAAACAAGCTCGAATCGATCTGCGCGGGTCTGACAAAGGCGAGGAAGAGACAGCCTTGCTCAGCAAAGAACTGATCGCTGAACTTCATTTGCCCACCGGGACCAAACTCAATTTGCATAAAACTTCCGGAGGTCTGCGCTTCGGCTACCTGTTCGGCATCCTTGCCAACGTGAAGACGGTCGATGGCCAACTTGCGGGTCAGCAGCAGCAAGTGTTTAAAAATCTGCTGGAGGTTGCCCGTCATCTGAACATGTACGGTTATGTGTTTTCGATTGCGGACATCGACTGGAACGATCGGAGCGTGCTCGGCTATCGGGTGGAAGGCAAAGCAGGCTGGACCTCCAAACGCTTCCCTTTGCCCGATGTGGTTTATGATCAGATCATCACCCGCACCTACATGAACAAAAAAGAGGTGTCCGATGCTCGCAAACGTTTGATGGGGTTGCTCGAAAAACGCTTTTTCAACCCTGGCTATTTTGATAAATGGCAAGTTCATCGATGGCTGCACAAAGATCAGCGTACAGCATCCCATGTGCCTGATGCCATCCGTTTCGAATCGGTTGAGCAAGCGGCCCCCTTTCTCTATCAACACACAGATGTGTACCTCAAGCCTGTACATGGTTCGCTTGGGATCGGTATCATCCGAGCAAGGCGCCGAGCGGATGGTCGAATTTTTTATCAGATCAAAAAAAAGAATGGTAGCCTGCGGCAGGAGTACGCAGGATCGATCTCCATGTTTCTCAAAAAATTTCAAAAGCGACTGAAAAGCGGACCCTACTTGATCCAGCGCACGTTGCGGCTAAAAAACTGGCAAAGCCGTCCGTTTGATATCCGTATCCTGTTGCAAAAAGACGGGGCGGGCAATTGGAACCGCACCAAAATGTTCTGCCGCATTGCTCAGCAAGGCCAGATCACCTCCAACATCTCGACGGGAGGCGATGCGCTGGCTGTCAAAAAACTGCTCCAAGAGATGTATGATGACAAAAAAGTGCGTGTGATCATGAGTCAGTTGCGCGTCATTTCTGACGCGGTTCCAAAGGTGATCGAGCAGGAGAACAACAGCACGATCGGCGAGCTCGGCCTTGATCTGGGGCTTGATGAGAGCGGAAACATTTGGGTGATCGAAGTGAATTCGAAACCTTGGAAAAAGCCGAATATTGAAGAGGGAGAATGGCGTGATCTGGCCTTGCTCGCCTTCCAGCGTCCCGTACAATTTGCGGACTATCTCTGTGAAAAAGATTTCAGATAAACTCGGAAAGGAGACAGGGCTATGGGTTACGTGCTGTTGCATTCTGGGCAGACCTCCGCAAAACGATTGCTTAGGCGCGTACAAGAGTGCATAGGCGTTGATAGTGTAAACCCGGTGGCCAGCCAGGATGTGATGATTCGCTGGGGGACGATGAGTGGTGACGACCGCATGGCCGCTTGGACGCTCAATCCTCGCCAAGCGATCGAAAACTCGATCAACCGCTCGCGAATGCTCAGAATCCTGAAACAAAACGGCGTGTACTCGCCGGCGGTTTCTTCAAGCTACGAGAAGCGGCCCGATGTTGCACGGGACGTGATGCTCGACTCCGGAAATCGTGTCAAAATCGTGCGTCATTATCGCATCCCGATTTTTGACCTGCTGGCTCTGGGGTGTTTCGGGCCGACAGCAAGTCGTTGTGGCTGGACGGTGGCGTCTCCAATTCGCAGGAAAAATTTCGGGAAGTGCCGATGGATGAAGATGTGTACGCGGAGCGTGCCGTTCGGCTCTCTTTGCGTTCCTTGCATGCGCTCGGACTCGATTTTGGCATGGTTTCCATCGGCATCACCTCGACGGACCGCACGATTTGCCTCGATGTCACCGCGTCGCCAAAATTGAACGGCCGTCTGCTCGAACTGTTTGAAGACGCACTGCAGGCGTTCATCACCCGTGATCGGTCGGAGGAGCGTTCGTTTGAGCAGCACGGCAGAAATCCCAATCCTTTCGTGATCGGGACAGACTTGGAATTTATGCTTCGTTCGTCGCGCGGCAAGATGGTGCTGGCTTCGAAGTACCTGCCGCGCATCGGCGCCGTGGGCTGTGACGACCGCAGTTTGAACTTGGACGGTGAGCGCTTTCCGCTTGCGGAAATTCGCCCAAGTCCTGCGCGCTCCCCAGGGGAGTTGATGAACAACATCAGGCACACGATGCAAAGCGCGGCGGCTGCGATCACGGCGCGAAATGTGCAATGGGTCGCAGGCAGCATGCCGTTTACGCGCTTTCCAATCGGCGGTCATGTACATTTTTCGGATGTTACGTTTTCATCACGTCTGGTGAAAGCGTTAGATAACTATGTCGGCTTTCCGGTGATGATGATCGAAGCCGGGCAAACGGCGGTCAAACGCCGCCGCAAGTACGGATATTTGGGCGATGTTCGCTTTAAAGATCATGGTGGCTTTGAATACCGCACACCTGGCTCCTTTCTGGTCACGCCGGAGATCACCGAGGCGGTCATCTATCTTTCCTATCTGGTTGTGATGCACTATCGCGAATTGAATCTCGATCTCTTTTCCAAACCGAGCCGACAACGCCAGTTTTATCGGGCTTATAAAGGGGAATTAAAATCGAATTTTGAGCGAATCTGGCGAGGAATCGAGGCTACCTCCACCTATAAGCAGTACAAAAATTCCTTGCAAATCATTCCGGAAATGGTACGTCAAGGCATCTCGTGGAATGAAGCGTCCGACCTCCGCAAGACTTGGAATCTGCCGCTGCCGGCGGAGAGGCGCCCGACCGTCAGCGCGCGCCGGGGCCGAAATGCTTGACAGTCGGGCCTCCGCATTCGGAGGAACCCGGCTGTCTTTTGTTTCATACAATACAGAATCTTGAACCTAGGGGAGGGGTATGAGTGAACCAACCCGGATCTTCCCTCATCCTCACTGCACCTCGCAAATCGCTGCTGGCATGGGGTTTGCGTGATGGCGCGAGCGTACCGTTAGTCTGCGGTAAACTGCAGGGGATCGCAGAAATCAAACAAAGCGCACAACAGGAGCAAACGACGAGCCTGCGCTGGGCGGGGGGCAGGCTTGATTTGCAGATACAGGGAGTAGCCGGACAAATCGTGTATTCTCAAGCAGAAGGCCTGCGTATCGGTCCGGTGATAGGCATCATGACCACGGGGGTCAGACGCGACATCAAAAAGCCGATCGGCGGGCGTACCTCGCTGCTTGGTGACTTCGTTCGCGCCTCTCGAGAACTGAATGTGCTCTGCTATGTCTTCAATGCGGCCGATGTCAACTTTTCCGCAGGCACGGTGAGCGGGGTGACGATGACCGGACCGCCGGGGCGCGAGACGTGGACGTTCGGGCGCTTTCCGCTGCCGGAAGTGGTCTACAATCGCGTGCCACACCGCCGGGCGGAGACGCTGCCCGACGTGAAACGGTGCAAAGAGCGCTTGGAGCGGATGGGAGTCCCGATGTTTAACGAGCGCTTTCTGAACAAAAACGAAATGTATCGCTGGCTGTCGGGCGACAAGAGATCATCCACCTACATTCCGGAGACTGAGCGCATGCGTACAGCAGATGGCCTGCAACGATTTTGTCTAAAGCACCAATTAATCTATCTGAAGCCGACCGGAGGCAGCTTAGGGATGGGCATCTATCAGGTGGAGCGCGACAAGCAAGGCTATCTCGTTCGCTACAAACGGGAAAAGAACCATGTCACGACGCGTTTTGTCAATGCCGAAGCGGTATTGCAGTTCGTCAGAAGGCGCAGTCATCCAAAAAGCACCTATCTGATGCAGCAGGGGATTCGAATGATGGAATACCAAGGCCGCAAAACGGATTTTCGCGTACATCTGCACAAAAATTCGGTCGGGGCATGGGAAGCGGCCGGCATCGGCGCCAAAGTTGCAGGATCAACCTCGGTGACCACACATGTCCACAACGGTGGCAGGGTGGTAGCGGGCGACAAAGTGCTACGCGCTTGGTACGGAGAGCGCGCCGAGCAGATGAAAGCTCGCATCGTCGAGGTCTCGATTCGCGTCGCCGATGTGATCCAAGGGTTGTTAAAAGGGGAGTCGGGCGAGTTTGGTCTCGATGTGGCGCTCGACAAAGACGGGCAGGTCTGGGTGTTCGAAACGAACGCCAAGCCAGGGCGGGCCGTCTTCCGCCACACGGAGTTGATCGAAGCGGGAAAACGGTCTGCCCGCATGGTGCTCGAATATGGAGCGTACCTTTCGAAATTCCCGCTGAACAGAGGAGGAGGCGTGGATGAACCGAAGAGACTTGATCCACATCGGAGTGCGCGCTGACGGTGGCGAAAATCGGTGGTACCTTGCAAGTTCTGAGATGGCACGTCGCGAAGTGCAATTGCCGCATCGGCGTGCTTGGAACGTGCCAATGAGCAAAAACGGCCCATCCCTTCGCCTGCCCGTCGAACCGAGTTGGCGAAAGGCTCGGAATGCAAGCGATCTGCTGGTGCCGATCCGCAAGCAGAAAAATCGCCACGGCAGCGTGTTCGGCCCGATCATCGGGATCTTGACGGTGAAACGCAATCGCAGCGCCTCGTTTCGCGGCAACAAAGCCAATTTTAAAGCGATCATCCAAGCGGGCAAACGCCTCGGTCATACGGTGGTCGTCTTTACACCGGAAGGGATCAGATCCTCCGAGCGCATGGAGTGTTGGGTGTACACAGGCAAGGGAGCGACCGCGTGGAAGCGGGTTGTGCTACCCCTACCAAGCGTCGTCTACAACCGTGTCCCCGACCGGGCAGCGGAAAGCTTGCCGGAAGTGACCCGCGTCAAGAAATGGCTGAGCGAGCAGAACATCCCGCTGTTCAACCCGCGCTTTTTTGACAAAGCGGAAATCCACGAATGGTTGCGAAGTGATCGGGAGACGGCGAAATACCTACCCGCTACAGAATCGTTGCGCAAAGAGGCGCAGATCGGACAGATGCTGCGCCGCCACCAACTGCTGTACGTCAAACCTGCCGACGGCAAGGCGGGAGACGGGATCATCCAGATCCGAGCTGAAGGAAAAGGGTACGTTGTGACGATGCAACGTAGCGGTAAGCGCACTCACACCCAAGTCGCCTCGAGGCAAGAGGCAGTAGCGCTGGCCTTTCAAGGAAGCAGAGGGCGCCCCTATCTGCTGCAACAGGGCATCCGCCTCGCCATGTATCGAGGTCGTCAGTTTGACTTGCGACTGCTCATGCAAAAGGATCGACAGGGACAATGGAGCATGACCGGAATGGGGGCGAGGATCGCGGATGCGGATGGGATCACCACGCACGTTCCGAACGGGGGCCGGATTGAAAAAGCCGATTTGGTTTTACAGACTGTCTTTGGGAAAGAGCAGGCCAAACAGCTCACAGAACAAGTGCGGCGCATGGCGCTTGTGATCGCCTCGACGATCGAAGGGCAAAACCGTGAGACCGGTCACATCGGCGAAATGTCGATGGACATCGGGGTCTCTGGAGACGGCACGCTGTATTTTTTTGAGGCCAACGCCAAGCCGATGAAGTTTGACGAGCCGTTCATCCGGGGCAAGTCGTTGCTGCGCACATTGCATTACTGTGAATTTCTTACCGAACACTCCGTCTCCTGACGGGGTGTTTTGCTGTGCATGCGTGTAGGGAAGGGGAACGGGATGGGAAAGGCGAACTTACAAGGAAAGATGCTAGACAGAACAAATGGAGGAACCTAACGATGACGAAACAGGTACGCATCTACCAGATGGACGCTTTTACCCACATTCCGTTCGGTGGCAATCCAGCAGGGGTTGTTCCCGATGCGGACGGACTGACTCCTGAAGAAATGCAGAAGATCGCCCGCGAGATGAACTGCTCCGAAACGGCATTTGCCTGCTCGACCACAACTCCGGGTGCTGATCTGCGCGTGCGTTTTTTCACGCCGACAGAGGAGATCGATCTCTGTGGGCATGCGACGATCTCGGTATTCGCCGCCCTCGGCTTGGAAGAACGCTTTGGCTCCGACCTGCCGATCACCGTCGTGCAGGAGACCAACGTCGGTTTGCTTCCAGTGATGCTGACCAAGACGGAAGATGGCCGCATCCAAGTCTTGATGACCCAGGCTGCCCCGCAATTTCGGGACTGTGATCTATCCCGCCGAGAAGCGGCAGAGCTGCTCGGATTGGAAGAAGCGGACATCGACCCAGAACTGCCGATCGGTCTCGCCTATACGGGCGTGTGGGATCTGTTTGTGCCGATCAAGACCCAAGCAGCTTTCGAACGGATGAACCCTGTGCAAAGCCGAATTGCTGCGCACAATCGCGCGCACGGCGTCACGTCTACGCATTGCTACTCGTTTGACACGATTCATGAAACATCGCATCTGCACACCCGCGATTTCTCGCCTGCCGTCGGCATCCCGGAAGACCCGGCAACCGGAACGGCAAACGGTGCTCTCGGTGCGTTTTTGTTGCGCCACGGCGTGCTTGTACCTACAGGTGAACGGTTGCGTTTGACGGTCGAACAGGGCTTTGCGATCGGACGACCGAGCTTCCTGACCGTTGAAGTGGATGGCGAGCCCAACTCGCCGCGCACCGTGCGCGTCGGCGGCACAGCGGTGCCGATCATCCAAGGCACAATGAGTTTTTGACTAAACCCTGCCCAGGTGAGTAATATAGAAGAATGAACTTTTTTATCTAACTCATCTTGGAGGATTTTGATGAACGATCGTCTTCAGTTGTTCTTGATGAAGTTGTTGCCGAAAAATACGGTCTCTCGCCTCGCAGGCCGTTTCGCAGGCAGTCGCTTCAGTAGGCTGTTTATTCCGTATTACATCCGCAAATTTAACGTCAACTTGCAAGAAGCGGAAAAGACGTGGGAGGATTACCCGAGCTTGGTCGAGTTTTTCATTCGCCGTCTGAAGGCTGATGCGCGACCGATCGATCCCGCGTCTGACAGCGTGATCTCGCCGGTCGATGGAAAAGTTGCCCAGCTGGGCAAAATCGAAGACGGCAATCTCGTGCAGGCCAAAGGTGTGTTTTTCACAGTGGCTGAGCTGCTCGGTGGCGACGAAGAGCGGGCGAAACGCTACCACGGCGGGACGTTCCTCACCGTCTATCTGTCACCGACCGATTATCACCGGATTCACATGCCGCTCACTGGTCAGGTCAAAGGCTCGACCTATGTACCGGGCACGCTGTTTCCGGTCAATCCGTTTGGCGTGCGAGCGGTACAGGGCTTGTTTGCAAAAAATGAGCGCTTGATCACCTATTTTGACACAGCGGCAGGTGAGGTCGCATTGGTCAAAGTCGGAGCGACGATCGTCGGCTCGGTCAAAGTCGAGTATGATCAGCTGTCCGGCACGAACATCAAAGGTGGCCGTCTGGAGCGTAAAGACCTGCCCGCAGGTCCTGCTTATGAAAAGGGGGAAGAGATGGCCCGCTTTGAGTTTGGCTCGACGATCATCTTGTTGTTCGAACCAGGCCGGGTTGAACTGTCCGGTGATCTCCACCTAGAAGCACGCGTCCGTCTCGGCGAGAAGATTGGTCATATTTTGACAAGATAAGGAGTCGATGCCAGCATCGGCTTCTTTCCTTTTGACATCGAAAGCTTTATGCTAAACATACACTGGAAAAATAGATAAGTACAACGACACCCGAAAGGAGGGGAGCCGATGAAGCAATTTGTAAACGTCAAGACGATGGACGGCGAACTCAAACGCACGGAAATCAGGCGTGGAGTGGGCTATCGATTGACGACCAAAGAGATGATTCTGCTGCGCGAAGAAGTTTCGTACCATATTTATCTCGAGGATATCCTCGGCGTTATCTCTCGTGAGGAAGAGGCTCCGGGTATCTATCAGGAACAAGTGGGCGATACGACGGTGGCTCACCACTTTGGATCGTCCTCCTATAAAATTGTGGCAACAAAACTGCGCATGTACAACCGCAGCGGGGTGGTGGAGCGCGGCGCTTCCACCTTGTTCGCACAGCTTTCTCCAGGTTTTACGAAACAGTTGCTCGAACTGTTACAAGCTTAGTTTGAAATCGGTGACACCTGCGGATTCAGCAGCATACGATATTCCAGATTTGCGAGTAGACTGCAACTGGAGGAATCGAAGATGGCTGGAAAGAAAGCGGGTTCCAAAAAGAAAAAATCGTTGGATGTCTCACAACGGCAACTGCAGATGGCGATCGTCACGGTCGATACCTGTCTGAAATGCCCCTCGGTCTGCGCCCGTGGGGCCGCATATATGGAGAAGATGTCAGAACCCGGCGCGATCGGATATGGCGTCCCCTGCATTCTGCGGCGCAAGTAAACCGAATCTTATGGTAAGGAAAAGGGAGAGTCCCCATGATCGAAGACGTGCAAAAACTTGTGGCAGCGGTGCGCGTTCGCTCTGTCAATCCGCGCGATCCGGTCGATGTGCGAGCACATCCTGATCAGTGGCGCTGCATCGGGGTCGGCAATTCGGCCGCCGTGTTTCAGCCCAAAGATCATCCGCAGATCGCGATCAAAGTGTACGCAGACACCCATACCCACATCGCTTCTGAGGAAGCTGCCATCTACGAACAGCTCGGGGATTCGCCCTATTTTCCGCATTTTTATGAACGGGGAGATCATTTCCTCGTCATGGAGTACAAGCAGGGCACCAACTTGTACGATTGTCTGCTGCAAGGCATTCACATTCCGGAGCAGGTGATCCAAGATGTAGATGAAGCGATCGCCTACGCGCGAAGCCGCGGACTGAATCCGGCCGACATCCATTTGAAAAACGTGCTCGTCCACGAAGGGCGCGGTATTCTGGTCGATGTGTCCGACTACCGCAAACACGGCGCCTGCAAGCGTTGGGAGATGCTGAAAGCGGCGTATTACGACTACTACCTCGACTTGTATAAGCCTGGTTTGACCGTTCCGTCATGGGTGTTGGAGACGATTCGAAAATGGTACAAGGCCAATGAAGGCAATGGTGATATCCTCCGATTTGGCGAACGGATCAAACGGATGCTTTTCTAAATCGGTGCTTATAAAAAGTGGAGTCCGCCCTATTGAGCGTACTCCACTTTTTCTTCGATTAAAAATCGTAAGGCGTCATGACGCCTCGTGAAATATCCGCGCTCCACAGGAGGGGCGACCCGCTTGCGCAACTCTTTCATCAGAACGCCGAGCGTCCCATAATCGGAAGAGAGGTAGGCACAGCGTTTCACGCCATAGTCGAGCAGGATCGGGTGATTGTCGGTCAGCAAGGTCAAGTGCTCAGGATTAAGCTTCGACAGGTCGATCAGGACGGTAAAGCCCGGCTTGGTCAGTGGCAACAACCGTTCCAGACTGTGTGTATGCTGGCTCGAGAGGATTTCTTCTGCTCGTTCGCCATAAATCCGATTGGTGTCAACATCGAGGCGGTATTGAAGCATTCACATTTTCACTCCCTGTGCAAATTCTTAATCTATGGAAATTATATGATAGAATGATCATGATGTATAGAGAATTGGGGTAATAATTCGAAAATTTATACTTTTCAGGAGTTACGCCAAGAACTCCCTGCATCAGATCGGGACAGACTGTGCTATACTAGGAAATGTAATCGCTCACTTCTTACAACTCGAACAACCATTGAGACTCCGCATCGGTCAGGATCGCGGGGTTTTTTTTGTGCCCAAAACGGGAAAAACAAAGGTGAGAATGGAAGGAGATGACATGTATGTCCTCTTCACAACAGCTCGCCAAGCCGCTGATCGTCCAATCGGACGGGACGCTCCTTGTGGAGACGGCGCATCCGGACTTTGCGACGGTGCGCGACCAATTGTTGCGCTTTGCAGAGCTTTTGAAAAGCCCTGAGCATTTTCATACATATCGGATCAGCAAAATTTCGCTATGGCATGCTGCCGCGGCTGGACAGACGGTACAGACGGTGCTTGGCGTTTTGCACGAGCAAAGCCGCTATCCGTTGCCATTGACGTTGCAGCAGATGGTGCTGACGGAGATGAACAAATACGGATCGCTTGTGCTCGTTCCCGGTGAGGGCTGTCACCTCCTGCAAGGCGAGCGCGACCTGCTTGAGGAAATCCGTCTGTTGCCGGAGTTAAAAGCGTATTTGACTGGGCGCAAACGAAACGTGTTGCAGGTCAAAGAAAACGCACGCGGACCGCTCAAGCGTCTGCTCGCCCAGCACGGTTACCCGGTTCAAGACCGTGTCGGCTATGTCGATGGCGACGCGCTGCCACTTGCTCTGTGCACCGAGACGGAAAGCGGCGATGCCTTTTTGCTCCGCCCCTATCAGCAGGAAGCGGTGCGAGCGTTTGCTGCGGGCGATGTGGATGGGGGCAGCGGAGTGGTCGTGCTACCTTGCGGGGCGGGAAAGACGGTGGTCGGCATTGCGGCGATCGCCAAAATGCAGACCAATACGCTGGTGTTGACTCCAAATATCCTCGCAGCCCGTCAGTGGATCGACGAACTGCTCGACAAGACGGACCTCCCTGCCGATGCGGTCGGCGAGTATTCGGCGGAGCGAAAGGACATTCGTCCGATCACCGTCACGACCTACCAGATGCTGACCTATCGCAGTGGCCAAACTTACCCGCACTTCGAGCGCTTAAACAGCAGGCGTTGGGGTCTGATCGTGTATGACGAGGTACATCTGCTGCCCGCCCCGATCTTTCGTCTGACGGCCGATGTGCAGAGCACCAGACGCTTAGGGCTGACCGCGACGCTGGTGCGCGAAGACGGGGCCGAGCCTGATGTGTTTGCGATGATCGGCCCGAAAAAATATGAGGTGCCGTGGAAGGTGATGGAGTCTGGCGGATTTATCGCCCCGACCTGTTGCTATGAGATCGATGTTCCGTTACCGCAGGACTGGCGCATCCGTTACGCTTCGGCCGCGCCTCGTCAAAAATATCGCATCGCGTCGCTCAACCCGAGAAAATATGAGGTGATCGCCGCTTTGCTGCGCAAACACAGCGAAGATCGGGTACTGATCATCGGGCAGTATATAGAGCAGCTCGACGCAGCGGGGGAACTGCTCGGAGTTCCTGTGTTGACCGGCAAAACCAAGCTGGCCGAGCGTGAAGAGCTGTTTCGTCAGTTTCGGGCGGGAGAGATCTCTGTGCTGATCGTCTCCAAAGTTGCCAATGTGGCGATCGATCTGCCAGATGCCAACGTGGCAGTTCAGATCTCCGGGACGTTTGGTTCCCGTCAGGAAGAGGCACAGCGCATCGGGCGGATCTTACGTCCCAACCGTGATGGTAGCAGCTCGCATTTTTACACGGTCGTCACCCGTGATACGGTCGATCGGGAAATGGCCAATCACCGCCAGCTGTTTTTGACTGAGCAAGGCTACACCTATCAGGTGCTACATGCTGAAGAGATCGGGGGAAGCTTTTGATGAGGCTTAGCGAATGTTTAAATTCATCTAGCATCGACACATTGCGAATAATTGCAGAATGCTATCGATTCGATTGCTCGTTAAGTTCGAAGAATGCGCTGATGCAGGAAATTTTGACCCATTTCAACAACCGAAAATTTATTGAAGGCGCCTATCTTGGGTTGGAGGAAAGCGCCTATAAAGAGGCGGTCTCTCAGCTGATGCTCGACCGCCGTGAATCTTTTTCCCGCGAAGATGTGCTGGCGATGCTGCGCCGAGCCGGACTGCACGACGAGTTGGACGAACAAGAGCAGATCTATCGCCTGCTGCAAAACGGCTGGCTGTATCGCTTGAACACGAAAGGCGGCCGCCAGATCTATTACATACCGGACGACTTGCGCCGCACGATGCGCGACCATCTGGCCGCAAGTCTCAAAGCGCGTGTCAGAATCTCTGAGTGTGCGCCGATCGTCTATCGCGACGAAAATATGGCGCTTCAGCGCGACTTGGTGCTGTTTCTCAACTTTGTCGGCAAACAGGAGGTTCGTATCACCAAAGACGGAACGATCGTCAAGCGCGCCCAACAGCAATTGTTCGCTCTGTTTGAGATCAAAGAAGAGCCGCTTGGCAAAGTATCGTGGCGCTTCGGGTACGGACGTCGCTTTCACGACTATCCTGACCGATTTGCCTTGCTCTATGATTATGGCTATACGCGCGGGCTGATTGAGGAAACGGCCGAAGGGGAGCTCCGCGTGACGTCGAAAGCGGGTGAGTGGCAGTTGCAAAGTGAAAAAGAGCGGGCGGCAGACCTCTTTCGCTTTTGGCGACTGCTCTATCGCAGACCGATTCCGCAGTTAAAAGTCTGCATCGCCACGCTCGCACAAGCGACCAAAGCGGACTGGGTGCACGTCGCTTCGATGAACGACCTGTTGTCCCCCTATGTCGGAGACTATTATTATGACAAAGCAGAGCAGGTGATGGAGCAGCGCATTTATCAAATGCTTGTGCACCAAGGATTGCTTGCACACGGGCAACTGGCGGATGGCACGGCGGTGATCAAGCTGACCTCGTTCGGACGAGAATTTCTGCTCGACGAAAACGTGTCGATCCAAGAGGAGCCAGAAGATGTTTTAGAAGCGGTAACTACGCCTGTGATCGTGCAGCCCAACTTCGATCTGCTGGTGCCTGTAGAATCGTTTGAGCGACTCGCCTGGGAATTGGAGGAGCTGACCGATCTGATCCGCGTCGATACGCTGCGAATCCACCGCTTGACCAAAAAAAGCGTCCTGCGCGCCTTCGAATTCGGCTGGACTTGCGAGACGGTGCTCGATTTCCTGCGTGAAGAGTCGGACGGCCTGGTGCCGGGTAACATCGAGCGGATGGTCGAGCAGTGGGCGGCCGAGTTTGGCCGCGTCAAACTATACCGAGCCGTCCTCGTCGAATGCGGCGAAGAAAGCATCGCCCGCGATTTGCGCACCATGCCGGAACTAAAGCGCCACATTCGTTTGGAGCTGACCTCGACCCATTTTCTGATCGGAGAAAGCGGAGTGCCCCTCGTTCAGGCGGAGTTGACGAAGCTCGGTTACCCCTCCGATCTGATCGAAGAATCATCAGACAACCCAGACGGGCCTTGACAGGCCCGTCTTTTATTTCCTCCAATTCCCCCTTCACAGACAAACCTAAAAACCGATAGAATGTAAGCATAGGGATGATCTCGCTCTAAATTGGGTAGTCGCACAAGTTCAAATTTCTTGCAGAAAAAAGGAAAACATCAGCGCCCTAACGAATATAATACATTAAGAAAATTCACAACATTCCGAAATGGGCTGACAATCGAATTCGGTTGTGAAGAGACAATGAAGGAGGGAACGGCGATGGGAGAAGTCATTACGATTGCTGAAAAGAAAACCTTTATCAAGTGGTTTATCGAGAAGTACGATCTGCAAAACCGTGAAGCGGAGTGGCTGCTGCAATATATTGCCTCATCCGATCAGTTGCTCGAGCGCGTTCACTTCATTGATAACTTCCGCAACCTACCCAAGACGATTTTGATCTCTACCAAGTGTGTGCAGATGACACCTTTCAAATTTTACAAAAACAAGCGTGTAACGTCCGATGTGGAAAAGGCGTTTCTCGACATTCACCATAATCCGCGCGAAGACATTTATATCGGCCTGTTCTTCAAGGAGCGCACGACATCACCCGAATATGCCTCCGTCCTTGAGCAAAACCCGATGGATGATACGAAAGAAACGATCGATGCACTCGTCTCCTTGCAAGCTGAACTGGTGCTCGACTACGCGTTGAAAACGTACCGAATCGACGCTTTGAAGCTCAAGATCGACAGGGCGCTCGACCTCGGCGACAAGAAAGCGTTCGAGGAATTGTCAAACAAACTTCGCGAAGAGATGGAACTGGGCACTTGAGCCCAGTTCTTTTTTTTGTACATAATAAAGGGAGGGAAATTCCATACTGGAAAGGAGGGAGAGGTTACCATGAAACTCACAGATGTACATATGAAAAACTTCGAAGAGTACAAGCCCTACATCGATACGTTGATTCTGCCGGTCGGAGCTATTGAGGCGCACGGGCCGCACGCGCCGCTTGGCACCGATCTCCTGATCCCGCAGCACATCGCCGATTACATCGAAGGCAAACTGTCTGGGCGCATCTGGACAGCACCTGCAATCCCATATGGACATTGTGCGGTGCTTGCGGATTTCCCAGGCACGATCGATGTGCCAAATCGCATCCTCGCCGACTATGTCCACGCGGTCGTCGCGTCGTTCTCGAGATTTGGCATCAAGCATGTGGTGCTCCTCAACGGCCACGGCGGCAACATCACGGCGTTGAATGAAACGGCGATGCGCCTGACTGAGCTTGGGTTGCAGGTGTTGGTCAGCAACTACTGGCTCGATTACCAAAGCGAGATCAAGCAGGTCACGCCTGGCACGGGCCATGGTGGGGAAGATGAGACCTCGCTGGTGATGCATGCGGCCCAGGGGACGGTTGACCTATCGCTGGCAGGCAATCATGAGATCGATGTGACGACCAAGGCCCGTTTCCCCGAGATGGGCAGACGTCTGTATCCTGACGGCTACTCGGGCAACGCGGCTGCAGCCAGCGTTGAGAAAGGTGAGCGCCTGCTAGGGGTGATCGGTGATCGCATCCTACAGGAGATCACGAACATGTGGGAGCTGAACTCGTAACTTTTTGTGACATTTTCCATGGCGAGCGCCGGGATCTTATGGTTTGACTCCGCATGACACGGGGGAAAGATAAGGGAAAATCCCAGTACGTAAGCCTTGAGAAAAGTTGCACATGCTTGCTTGACACTGTATAGAGCAGAATGTAAGATTGAAGCGAAGATAGTACGGGTCATTTTTCCCATACCACACATGTTCGGTATGACTGCAAGATGACTGGCACGATTTTTTGTCAACGGTAGGGAGGTTAGAACAATGAGTGACCAAAAGAACCAGGGGAAAGATGGACTCTCCCGCCGGCAGTTCCTCACCTACGCACTGGGAGGCACTGGCGCGTTTATGGCAGCTACGATTGCAGCGCCGTTGATTCCGTTCACCCTTGATCCTCTCACTCGCTCTGGCGGTGGTACTTTTGTTGACTCAGGCTTGAAAGAGTCTGATGTAAAGTCCGATTTGCCGCAGCTGATTGAGTTCAAGGTTCACCGCAAGGACGGTTGGATTGAAGAGAACGCGAAGTACACCGCATGGTTGATCAAGGATGAGCAAGGCCAAATCCTTGCGATGTCCCCAGTCTGCACCCACTTGGGTTGCCAAGTAACAGGAACAGTTGATCCTAGCGGCAACGCACAACCGGCAGCAGACGGCAAATGGTGGTTCCACTGCCCTTGCCACGGCGGTCGTTACACCATCCACGGTGTGCAAGACCCGACCAAACCGCCGACGCGTCCGCTCGACCTGTTCGAGGTTAAGGTTGACGGCGGCAAAGTAATGATCAGCTCTAAGCTGAACCAGCGTAAAGCGTAATTGACGTTGAAAGTAGGTGAGTAAGACAGATGTTGAAAAAAACATATGACTGGATTGACGAACGCTTGGGCGTGACTCCGATTTGGCGTGACATCGCCGATCATGATGTCCCGGCACACGTCAACCCGGCGAACAAGATGTCTGCGTTCGTTTACTGTTTCGGCGGTCTGACGTTCCTGATCATCGTTACCCAGATTTTGTCCGGTATGTTCCTTGCTATGTATTATGTACCTGATATCGTTAACGCTTATCGTTCTGTACAATACATCACGGATGAAGTATTGCTTGGCAACATTGTTCGGGGGATGCATTTCTGGGGCGCATCATTAGTAATAATTATGATGTTCCTGCACATGCTCCGCGTGTTCTTCACCGGTTCCTACAAAGCTCCGCGCGAGCTGAACTGGGTTGTCGGCGTATTGATCTTCTTCGTCGTTATCGGCTTTGGCTTCACCGGCTATCTCTTGCCGTGGGACCAAAAAGCGTACTGGGCGACGGCCGTTGGTGCACAGATTGCTGAAACCGTACCTTTTGTCGGACCTTACATCAAGACTCTGCTGATCGGCGGCGACATCCTTGGTGCGCTGACTTTGACTCGCTTCTTTGCGATTCACGTATTCTTCCTGCCGGCTGCTCTTCTCGGGCTGTTGGGCTTGCACTTCATCATGATCCGCAAACAAGGTATCGCTGGTCCTCTCTAAGATCAATGCGGGTTGTTTAGCTCAACTGTTAACTGAGAAGGAGGTTAAAAAGAATGGCTCACGATCATTTTCGCGACCGCATTCCTGGCACACCGCGCTTTAAAGAAAAAGATAAGAAGAAGCCGCTTGGAACAGAACCGTTCTTTCCAAACTTTCTTCTGAAAGAATGGATTGTAGGTTCGCTCTTCCTCGTCGCATTTGTACTTTGGATTATTTTCAACCCGGTTCACCTGACCGATCCGGCCGATCCGAACCCGTCGGGCTTTATCCCGATGCCGGACTGGTACTTCCTTTTCCTGTACCAATTGCTCAAGTACTTCCCGGGCGATATGGTTTGGATGGGTACGGTAGTCGTTCCGGGCGTTGCATCCACCTTGCTGATCATCGCTCCGTGGCTCGACAACAGCAAAGCTCGTCATCCGTTTAAACGTCCGGTCGCAACGACTGCGATGACGCTGGCAGTTCTGCTGTGCATCTGGCTGACCTACGAAGCTGAAGTACAACATGAAGATGCACTTGCTCACGCTCCGAAGCCGGTGGACAAGTCAGAGATGCCGGTTGACACCGCTCTTGTAGACGAAGGCGATGCTGGCGCTGCTGTGTTCAAACAGTCTTGCGCAGGCTGCCACGGCGCCGACTTGAAAGGCGGAATGGGTCCGTACCTGCTCGGAGTCGGTAACAAATACGATGCTGCTCAGCTCGCAGAAGTGATCACCAAAGGCTTCCCAGCTGGTGGCATGCCTCCGGGCGGCGGTATCACCGACCAAGCCAAGATCAAAGAAGTTGCAGATTGGCTGGCGAAACAAAAACAACAATAACAACATAAACCGACCCGGGCGACTGGGTCGGTTTTTTAGTAGGGGGTAGCCGCTGTGCTACATGTGATTCGAACGCAATTGATGAGCCGTCCCTTTTTGTGGTTGCTCTTCATCTGCAACCTGCTTGGCACAATCTACGGCTTTTATTGGTACCGCAATCAAATGGAAGCAACGGAGTGGTATTGGAACTTCTTTGTTCCAGACAGTCCGACGTCCTCTGGGCTTTTTACTCTGCTCATCCTGCTTTGGCTGCTGAAAAAATCGTCTCCGCTGTTGGAGATGCTGTCGATGGTAACCAACATCAAGTATGGGATCTGGGCATGTGGAGTTATTTTTACATACGGCGCAGCAGACGGCGCAATCGAAGCACAGAACTGGATGCTCGTCCTATCGCATGGGGCGATGGCGGTGGAAGTGCTGCTCTACAACTTCGCTTATAAATTTGACTGGCGCTGGCTCTGGGTCGGTGCGGTCTGGCTGCTCTTTAATGATTTTGTGGATTATGTATATGGTATTCATCCTTATTTGCAAGATGGACGCTTCTTGGCTGACGTGACGTTCTGGACACCTGTCTTGAGCGTGGCTACGTTGCTTTTGGTTGCCATGCTTCGTCCGAAAGCTCGGACAAATTGGCATGTCTAATTGATCGCCTCTCTCCATATAGATGTGGTGGGAGGCGATTTTTATGTATAGGCGTCTGACTTGGCTGCTCGTCCTCTTTCTTTTGATCTTTGGAGTCGCACCTGTGCAGGCTGCAGCAGAGCTGGTGAATCCAATCACCTTGTACCAAGAGTCTGTCGAGGTTGAAAACATGATCAAGCAAGGGGAGAGTCCGGCGAAAGTGCTGACCGCTTTGGAAACATTGTCCGACATGTATACGCGCCTTGATCCGCGCAACATCCATCAGCGCATCGAAGGACAACAGGCGATTACCACCGAATTGATAGCGCTCAAGGCGATGTTTGCCGCTGTGAAAGGGCCGGAACAGGCGGTGGCAGAATACCGCATCCATCGGGTGACTGTCGCCTTTGACTCGCTGGCCTACCCAGCTTCGTCCGCTTGGCTGCCAGTGGCGCGTTCGATGGAGAACAATCTCGAGAAGCTGATCGAAGCGGTCGCCAAAGGGGATCAGAAGACTGCGCGGTTGATCATGACCAAGTTGCGGCAGGAACGGGATCAGATTGGGTTGGCTCTGCAATTGCACGGTAACCCCGCTGATCTGAACACGCAACAATCGGCTCATCGCTATGTCGAGTCGCAGTTGATCCCTGAGCAGGTGAGCGACAAGCAAGGCTTGCTAGACGCGCTCGGTGCGTATAAGGCATCACTTGGTAGCATGACCACACAAATTCAAACGGTTGAAGAACCGCCGTTTTTGCCGGTGCTGCAACTGACGCTCGACCCGATGATGTACGGAACGGCAGGGGTTCTCTTCCTAACTTTCTTCGGTTGGCGGATGTTTCGCAAAAAGAAAAACTAGGAATCCCTGGGACTCCTAGTTTTTCGTGTGTTTGAGTGGATGGAAGCCTTCGCCGAGCACGTCGTGGACATCATTGACGACGATGAAGGACAGTGGGTCGATCTGGCGGCAGATGTCATTGATACGTTTGATCTCTTCGCGTGAGACGACCACATAGAGGACTTGTTTGTCACGGCCCGTGTAGCCTCCGATGCCGTTTAACATCGTGGTGCCGCGCTCAAGTTGATTGTGAATCTCTGCGGCGATCTCGGTGCTCTTGTCGGAGATGATAAACATGGCGCGGGAGGTGGAAACGCCTTCGATGACCATATCGATGACGCGAGCTGCGACAAACAGGGCGACGAGCGAGTACATCGCCACATCCTTGCCGATGACGAAGGCGACGAGTGTGATGACCACGACGTCCATCATGAACAAGGAGCGGCCGATGCTCCAGCCAAAGTAGTGGTTGACGAGGCGGGCGATGATGTCAGCACCGCCGGTGGTGCCGCCAAAGCGGAAGATGATGCCCAAGCCGATCCCGCCTACGACACCGCCGTAGAGAGAGGCGAGCAGTTTGTCTTCCACGCCCATCGAGAACCAGCCGACTGTCAGTTCTGCAAATACGGAAACGGCGACAACGCCGAGGATCGTTTTCAACAAAAATTCGCGGCCAAAGCGCTTCCAGCCGATCAGAAACAACGGGATGTTCAAGACCAGGAAGGTCAGACCGAGCGGGATATCAAACAGATACAAACCAAGAATGGAGATGCCGACAAAGCCACCCTCTGCGAGGCCGTTCTGGATGATAAAGTTGTTCAAGCCAAACGTGAATATAAAGGCACCGACGAGGATACCGAGCGATTCGATCAGGTAACGTTGCAATTTGGTACCGCCTTTCTCCGGATGATAGTTCAATGAGGATGGTACTAGTGTACCTAGCACTGAAATTTCTAACAAGGTGGCTGGGAATAGACGCAATCTTGAGTTTTGAAAATAAATCAAGGAGGGCGGGGGATGAATCGAAAATTCGCGCGGAACGTACAGCTGACCGGGGCCATCCTGCTGGTCTGGGCATTTTTACAAGATGTCTTGCTCACGCTGTCAACGATGACTTTCGTCCGTGACGAGCAGGGCAAATGGCAAGTGCTCCTCCAAGCGGAAAAGATCGCGCCGATCTGGTCCCTGTTGGCTCTGCTGTTCGTGTTGCTCGGCCTGTTGGTGTTCATCGGCGGTTATGCGATCAAAACGCGCATCACAAAACCACAAAAAGCGGGTCGTAGCAGACTGACCCTGCGCGATCTGTCACTTTCGTTTGGCTGGGTCGGGTTGATGTTTTACGGGGGCGTGTTTCTGTACTATTTTGCTGTTGCTGACTTGATTCCCGATTGGTTTCGGACGTCACCTGGAGCCAGCGCTTTAGGTGGGGTGTCGATGCAGGTCGCAGCGATGCTGGTCATTCCGTTGTATTTTCGCAAGTCGTCTCATGAGGTCGGGTTGCAACGTCCGGTGATCTCGTGGAAAATGATCGGCTATGTCCTGATGTTTTTCATTTTCGTGTACGCGATGTCGCTTGCCACAACCACCCTTTCGGAGTGGGTGGGCATCGATACCAACTCGTACCGCGAGAAAAACATCTCGCAGGAATTGAACGATGCGAAAGCGCTCGGCATGTTGATGGCCATGTTGCCGCTCTTGGCGACGGCGGTGATTGCGCCGATCGGGGAGGAACTGCTGTTTCGTGGAGTGTTGCAATCGGTACTTACCGCCCGGTGGGGTGTCTACACCGGCGTATTTGGTTCGGCGCTCGCATTTTCACTCATCCACGCCGATCCGGTCTTGTTTCTCCCAATCTTCCTGATGGGCGTGTTATTCAGTGTCCTCTACCGGATCACAGGCTCTCTCTGGGCCCCGATCTGGCTGCATGCGGTCAACAACTTCATCGCCAGTCTCAATGACCTGTTGTGAGGGCTTGAGGACAGCAAAAAGCCTTCCCGAACTGCTGGGAAGGCTTTTACTCGACTTTGTTGCGCTTTTTGCGCAAATAGAACCAAATTCCGTAGAGGATTGCGCAGCCGACCACCACTGCCACGATCCAAAACATCAACTGGTGGGTTAACTCCGCCACCTTTGTCCAATGTACGCCAAGCAGGTTGCCAAGCGTGATGAAGGTCAGCGACCAGATCAAGCCGCCTGTGTAGGCATACACGGCAAAGGAAGCAAAAGGCATGCGCGACATGCCGGCTGTAAACGCGGTCACATGTCGGATGCCAGGAATGAAGTATCCGATCACCAGGACAAATTTTCCAAAGCGGTTGTACCAGCGATTGACGATGTTCAAGCGCTTTTCGTTGATTCCGACGCGGCGTCCGTACTTTTCGACGAGGGGCAGGCCAAAGCGAAAGCCTAACCAATAGGATGTGGAAATGCCCACGATGCTTCCAGAAATTGCCGTAGCCAACGTGGCAACATAGTTCATCGTGCCTTGAGAGACTAAGTAACCGCAATAGGTCATCAAGATCTCATCGGGGATCGGCAGGCCGACGATACCTAAAACCAACGAGACAAATAGACCGAGGTATCCATAGGTAGTCACGAGCTCTAAAACGGTTTCCTTGATCATGAGATGGCCAAAGGCACCACCCTTCTCTTGACAACATACCTGTTAAGAATGTCATATCATGTTAATCTGTCCAAGAAACTCTATGAGTGTCCGTATTTCCCATTATAGACCGAGAACATTTTCAGAACAACTGTATGATTGCTCGATGTTGTCGTGACCAGCTTATTGAACGGTTCTGTAAGTTTTATACGGTTCAGCAAAGTTGCGGAGCCATTCATAAGTCCCCGCCAACTAAACGGCGGGGACTTATGAATCCAGTTTGATTTCTAGCTCACGAGCTTTGGGTGGTCCGTGTACGTCATGAATCGGATGTTGCTGGCGGTGCTTTGAGCACGCAGCATGAGAAACGGATGGGCAGTGCCGGTTTGGACTTTTGGGATATAGATCGGCTGTATGTTCGCGGCCGCTACCTGGGAGTATCGAATGAGGTCATACCTGCCGAGCCCCTATCATTTTTTGAACGCGATGCGCCGTGGCCACAGCAACAGCAGCAATAACAGCAGACTGACGTAGCCAAAGACGGGATACAGGTAGTGCACGATGTTGGAAAATCCGATCTGGGCGACGAAGAATGCGGCGGTGAGAATGACGATGGTGATCAGCGAGCTTTGCGTGCTGTTGCGCGAATTGGTGAGTTGGGAGCGAAGACCAAACACGTTGGCGATCAAGGTCGAGTAGATTTCCCCCCACAGCGCCACGATAAACACTCCTTGCATCAGCGGTGAAAAGGTGGAGGATAGAAACCCCATCGGCACTTCATATTCGGCGATCAATGGCATTCGTGTTGACATCGCGTACTGGGCGCCGAGAAGCATGATACCGAGTCCGAGCGCGCCGAGCAGTCCGCCCAGTTGGAGCACCTTGGTGTTTTTCATCTCGCCGCCCATCGGCACGAGCACCGACACGGCAAGTCCCAAATTGAGCGCCGCGTAAGAGACGGCAGACAAGATCCACGAATAGTTGTGAATCGTGGTGGTGGGTGCGAAGGTCGGCTTGTACTCCGTTTGCATGAAGCTCTGTATGAAGATCATGATCACCACAAACAGCATCAGCGGCACGATGATCGTGTTGGCGGCCATGATGCCTTTCATGCCGCGCAGGATTGTCAGGTAAGTCAGTACCATCGTCAAGAGGACGCCGATCTGAAACGAAAGGTGCAATTGCTCTTCGAACAGCGCGCCAACACCTGCCAGCATTGCCACCGTGACGAAGAACAGCATCACCATCATCGCGACATCGATCAGGGTGGCGAGCTTCCTGCCGAACAGATAGGCGGTCATTTCGCGATAGGAGCGGGCGCGCAGTTTATGCCCAAGCATCAGCATTTGCACACCCACCCAAGCAAACAAGGCCACAGCGAGGAGGATGGCAGGGTAGGCCATCGGACCTAGCAAAGTAAAAAACTGCAAAATCTCCTGTCCGGAAGCAAACCCGGCACCGACGACCGTTCCGATGTAGGTAAAGGCGATTTGCAGAGAAAGTCTCAACTCGGTTCCATTCATAGCGGATTCCCCCCTTACTAGCAACCATATTATGAAAAACCTGAAATCATGCTTTTGATTGTACGAGCATAGGAGATATACAGGACAAAATACTGGTTTGTGTGAGGAGGGGAGGCAGTTGTCTCTTTGGGAGGCGATATTCCTCGGAGTGGTACAAGGCCTGACCGAATTTTTGCCGATCTCAAGCTCGGGTCATCTGGTCTTGTTTCAACGGCTGTTCGGTCTTGAGGAAGGAGCCTTAACCTTTGATATTCTGCTGCACTTGGGCACCTTGCTCGCCGTCTTTGCCGTCTTTTGGCGTGACATTCGTGAGTTGATCAAGAACCCGTTTGGCAAGATGGGTCGCCTGATTCTCGCAGGTTCGGTCCCAACCGCTTTGATCGGCTTCCTGTTCAAAGACTATTTTGATGCGGTCTTCGCGTCGGGGAGCACGATCGGCATGGAATTTATCATCACCGGATGTGTGATCTGGTGGGCCGACACGGTGCGCAAAGGCTTCAAAAAAGAGCGCGAGATGGGCTATGTGGACGCGTTGCTCATCGGGACGCTGCAAGGCGCTGCGATCATGCCAGCGCTGTCACGCTCGGGACTGACGATCATGGGGGCCTTGATGCGCGGCCTCGACCGGGAGTTTGCGGCCAAATTTTCATTTCTGATGTCAATCCCCGTCATCATTGGTGCTGGAGTGTTCGACCTGAGCGATGCGATCGAGCAGGGGATGACGATCGGCGCGACGGAGATCATCGGCACGTTGACCGCAGCGGTGGCCGGCTATTTTGCCATCAAGTACATGATTTCGTTGATCGTCAAACGCGGAATGCGCATGTTCGCCTGGTATGTGTGGCTGCTCGGTGGCTTGATCTTGCTCGACCAACTGTTCACACAGTTCTTGTTCAAGTTTTAACGGCACGACAAAACCCCTTTCGGACGAAAGGGGTTTTGTCGTGTCAAGCTTAGCGCCGCTCAGAGCGGGAACTCCACGCCACGAAGCGCGCGCTTTTAAAGAAATGAATGGTCAATGCGAGCAAGATGACAGCGCCAAAGATCAGGAACCAGTTTTTCAGTACGATTAAGGAAAGTCCCCAATGTTGCATGCTCGGGTCGGCGACCGCTGCCAACATCGGCATGATCGGTGCGAACACTTCGGTGGCAGTCTGACCCCAACCCATGTTGTAGAAAATCAAGGTGAGCGCACCTGCCAGCACCGCGTGTAGGAGGCGGGCCACCACGTAGGGAGTCATGCGGATGTCGGTACCGGTGAGCACAGAAGCGACCTGTGCATGCACGGACAGACCGGACCAAGCGATGATGAAGGAGACGATGATCAACTGTTCGATCAGCGGCGCGCTCGTTTGTGCGGCCATCGCTGAACCGATGTCAATTTCGAAAATGCCGGCGACAAACGATTGCACGAGACCGAGATCGAGACCGATCATGCGGAAGATCATCTCGATCGGCAGGGCCAGAATCGGAACGATACCGGAGAGGGACAGCACTTTGAACAGCACGGCGAAAAAGATGATAAAGCCACAAATCATCAGCAGAGTTTTCACCGAGTCATTGACCGCATCGCCAAGCAGTTTGCCAAGCGTGCGCCCGTCTTCTTCGCGAGCGCGCATCATTTCACCGAACGAGCGTTTGAAAATGTTACCCTTCACTTTGTCGGCGCGGACGATATCCGCTTCGATGTGGCGATGTTCGGAGCGCACTCCGTAGAATTTAAAGGTGATGCCCACCAGCAAAGCCGATATGTAATGGGCGATAGCAAGCAGCATCCCGAGCTGCGGCGAGTGAAACATCCCGACTGCCACGGCGCCAAACATAAAGAGCGGATCGGCCGTATTGGTAAAGGCGAGCAACCGTTCCCCTTCAATCCGGGTACACAGTTTGTTCTTTCGAAATTTGGACGTGATGACCGCATCCATCGGGTAGCCGGCGGCCAGGCCCATCGAAAGGGCGAACGCACCGACTCCTGGTACGGAGAACAGCGGGCGCATCAGCGGTTCGAGCAACACTCCGAGCGCATGCACGATGCCTACGCCGAGCAGCAGTTCGGAGAGGATGAAGAACGGCAAGAGGGACGGGAAGACAACGTCCCAGAAGAGCTTTAACCCATCAACCCCGGCTTTGAACCCTTCTTGCGGGTACAACACCAAGGACAAGGTCAGAAAGACGACCACGGTGGCCAAGATCGTTGTTGACGAACGCTTCGGCGCAGTGGACATTGTGAGCCTCATCTCCTTTTTCATGTCAAAATACGGACTACCCTTACCCATTCATATGGACGACCCGCCTGCATTATGAACGGATTCGTCCATCGGGGAAAGTTATGGTACTCTATAAAAAAGATCAAGTTGAGGAGGCAAGGCGTATGGCAGACCTGACAATCAAAGAGATGCAAAAAGATGTAGATGACTACATCTCACAATTTAAAGAAGGTTATTTTCATCCGATGACTTTGGTCGTGCGGTTGACAGAAGAACTGGGCGAGCTCGCGCGCGAGGTCAATCACACGCACGGTCAGAAACCGAAGAGAGCGGAAGAGGCGGACGGTTCGATCGCGTTGGAACTGGCAGATATGATCTTTGTGATCACCTGTATGGCCAATTCGCTTGGTATCGATTTGGAGGAGGCGCACCGCGCAGTGATGCACAAGTTCAACACGCGCGATGCGAATCGCTGGACGCGCAAGGACGCGGAGTAAGGAAAGGGGAACGAGATTGAGATGGCAGAAAAAATTCGCGTGGTCGTCATCGGTGCCAAAGGCCGGATGGGCCGCGAAACGGTACAGGCAATTTTGAAAGATGAGGAGTTGGAATTGGTCGGAGCTGTCGATCGGACGCTGGACGGCGTGTCGGTCTCGGACGTGCTCGGCGTCGATGCGGGCAGCGTGCAATTTTCCAACGATGTGGAGAAGACTCTCGTCGAGACGAAGCCGGACGTGATGGTTGACTTCACGACGCCTGCGGTGATGAAAGGGAATATCGACAAGGCGATTCAGTTCGGCGTAAGACCTGTCGTCGGCACGACGGGGATGACACCCGAGGAGATCGCAGCTTGGGATCAGGCTTGTAAAGAGCGAGGAATCGGCGGGGTGATCGCTCCGAACTTCGCGATCGGAGCCCTTTTGATGATGCGCTTTGCGGCCGAGGCGGCCCGCTTTTTGCCGCATGTGGAGATCATTGAGATGCACCACGATCAGAAGTTGGACGCGCCCTCTGGCACGGCGATCAAGACGTTGGAGTTGATCAGCCAAGCGCGGGAACAGATGGGACAGGGCCATCCGAACGAGCATGAGAGCATCGCAGGCGCGCGCGGTGGTGAAATCGAAGGCATGCGCGTGCATAGTGTGAGATTGCCAGGCTATGTGGCGCACCAACAGGTGATCTTCGGCGGCCTCGGGCAGACGCTGACGATTCGCCATGACTCGATCAACCGCGAGTCGTTCATGCCGGGCGTTGTTCTGTCCTGCAAAGAAGTCATGAAATATGAGGGCATGGTCTACGGTCTGGAAAACTTGCTCTTTTAACGGACGGAGGGGTCCCGATGAACATCGCACTAATCGCACATGACCGCAAGAAAGAGACCTTGATCAATTTTGTGATCGCCTATCAGCATATCTTTGCCAAAGCGACCCTGTATGCGACCGGCACGACAGGGCTGCGCATTCATGAGGCGACAGGACTTACGATCAATCGATTCCTGTCCGGACCGCTAGGCGGAGACCAGCAGATCGGGGCATTGATCGCTGAGGACCGCATGGACCTCGTGCTGTTCTTCCGCGACCCGTTGATGGCCCAGCCGCATGAGCCGGACATCCTCGCTTTGCTCCGCCTCTGCGACGTACATGACATCCCGGTCGCCACCAACATGGGCACTGCAGAAATTCTTGTCAAAGCGCTCGACCGCGGCGACTTGGCATGGCGTGAAAGTCGTCAGCAAAGCTAAGCGAGCGGGGAGCGCGACGAATGGGACAGGGGGGTGATGTTGTGGATCGGACGGAAGCTGTGGCTTGGCAGGTGGTGGAGGCGCTCGAGCAGGCCGGGCATGAGGCGTATCTCGTCGGCGGCTGCGTGCGGGACAAACTGTTACAACGGCCGATTTACGACTATGACATCACGACCTCGGCCCGACCGGAAGAGGTGTTGGCTTTGTTTCCGCACACGCTTCCGATCGGTATGAAGCACGGAACTGTCACGGTGTGCGAAGCTGATCTTCAATTCGAAGTGACGACCTTTCGAACGGATGGTGAGTATAAGGATGGGCGGAGACCGAGCGAAGTGGTGTTTGTCCGTTCGCTGTTGGACGATTTGGCACGCCGTGATTTGACGATCAACGCGCTGGCATTGGGGCGGGACGGGACGTTGCACGATCCGTTTGACGGGCAGTTAGACCTGTTGGAGAAGCGGATTCGAGCGGTTGGCGACCCGTTGCTGCGCTTTGAAGAGGACGCGTTGCGCATGCTTCGCGCCATTCGGTTTGCTGTGCAACTGCAATTTGTGATCGAAGAGGAGACCTTGCAGGCGATTCGCGAGGAATCGTACCGCTTGCGGCAGATCTCTCGCGAGCGCATCCGCGAGGAGTGGCACAAAATGTTGCTGTCCCACCCGGACACGGCGCTCGACCTGCTCCGGCAGACAGACACCTTGCGCTCTATTTTCTCCCGCCCCACGTTAGCGGTCGCGCGATGGGAACGCGCCGCAGCATGGACGGCGCTGTCTCCACCCGACCTCGCGCTTCGTTACTGCTTGATTTTTTTCGCCATCGAAACGGACGAGCCGCGCATGGAAAAAAATCTGCAAGGACTCAAACTGTCCACCGCGCTGAAACGCGAGATTCGTGAACAGTACGCCTTGCAAGCGGAGTCGCCCGTCGATTGGAACGACCTGCGCTGGCGCCAGCTCTTGTTCACGCATGGCTATGGTGCGATCTGGCGTAAATGCTTGCTCTACGCTGTCATGCACGACGCACAGCGGCTCGATTACTGGACCGCCCTCGCCGAAGAACACCGCAAACGCCAGCCGATCTGGGGAACCTCAGATCTTGCCCTCACCGGACTTGATCTGATCGCTTGCGGCATCGAGGAAGGCCCGCACGTCGGCCAGTGGCTCAAACGACTCGCCCAAGCGGTGCTGCAAGATCCGTCGAGCAACGATAGCCAGACGCTCTTGCAGCTTGTGCAAAGCGGGCAGGTTGTTGAGTAACGCAAAGGATCGAAGGAGGCTGTCGCTTGGACGAGAGCCATGAACATGTTGTTGTCCCATTGGATCAAGCTCTGCTGCAAGCCCAACAAGACCCCAAGCTGGAGCCGCACTTCTACCGTCAACTGTTTCAATCCAACCTCTACGTGCTCGGGCACATAGAAAGCGCGCGCATCGAGGAAGACGGCACCGTCTGCCCAAGTGACAATTCGACGATCTACCTCACACATTTTGAGGTCGGCGGCGAGACGGTTCTTCCTGTCTTCTCAGCTTCTGACCACCTGCGCAGTCTGTTTGACGCAGAGCCCACCTGTATCCTTCTCCGAGCCACCAACATTTTCGCATCGGCAACGCCAGACGTCAAAATTGTGCTCAACCCAGGCACTGCGGTCGGGAAAGCGTTTACCCACGCCGACATCCAAACGTACCTCAACGGTTCCGACTAGTCGCTTCAGCTCCTCCTTGCGGGGAGCTTTTTTCTGTCGTGATGACTACTTTCTACAAAAATCCACTTAACCTGACAAATTTATTATTTAGCATCTAGCCGTTTGATGATATAAATAGAGTGGGGTTATTAGGTTTCTTCTCCAAGAAGAACTAATGAAGGGAGATCATTCCACTTTATGAATCAGAAGAGTTCGACCAATAAAAAAGTTGTGATCTTTGGCGGCGGAGTCGCCGGGATGACGGCCGCGCATGAACTGATCCAGCGCGGATTTGATGTTGTCGTCTATGAATACAAACACATTGCTGGTGGAAAAGCGCGCAGCATCCCGGTGTACGGGTCGGGTAAAGAGGGCAGAAAAGACCTTCCCGGCGAGCATGGGTTCCGTTTTTTCCCTGGATTCTACAAACATGTGACCGATACGATGCAGCGCATCCCTTATATCGACCGAAACGGCAAAGAAAAAACGGTCTTTGACAACCTCGTCCACGCCCCGCGCATGGGACTGGCTCGGTATGATTTGCCGCTGACCGAGTTTGTCGCCAACTTTCCGACTTCGCTTGACGATGTGATCGACATCATCAAATCGATGTTTGACGCGGACCTCGGTCTGTCGATCGACGAGATGGAACTGGCCGCTTCGAAACTCTGGCAAATTATCACCTCTTGCCACGACCGCAAAGTACAGGAGTATGAGCAGATCCCGTGGTGGGGCTTCATTGAGGCGGAACAGCATTCTGAAGCTTATCAGAAGCTGTTCACGGCGCTTACCCGCACGCTCGTCGCCGCCAAAGCGCATGAAGCGAGCACGAAAACGGTTGGCAACGTCGGTGCTGAACTGATTCTCGACATGATCACGCCGGGCATGAAAAACGACCGCGTGTTAAACGGTCCGACCAACGATGTCTGGATCGATCCGTGGCTTTCCTTCTTGCGCGAACAAGGGGTCGAGTACCGCCTAAATGCAGATGTGACCAGCATCCACTGTACAGATGGCGTGATCACGGGTGCGACAATCGTCGAAAACGGTGTCAAACACGAAGTGACGGCCGACTACTACATTTCTGCGCTTCCGGTCGAAGTGTTGGCCAGCCTGCTGACCGATGAGATGCTCTTGGCCGACCCGACCTTATTTTTCCTCAAACAATTGTCGCTGTCGGTGGACTGGATGACCGGCATGCAGTTCTTCTTGACAGAGCCTGCACCGATCATCGAAGGCCACGTGTTGTACATGGACTCGCAATGGGCGCTCACCTCCGTCTCGCAGGCCCAATTCTGGCCGCACATCGACATGCGTCAATTTGGCGACGGCAGAGTGGTCGATATTCTCTCCGTCGATATCTCCGACTGGAACATGCCAGGTCTAAACGGGTTGACTGCGATGGAATGCGACTACTTGCAACTGCGCAATGAAGTGTGGGCCCAGTTGAAACAGAGCTTGAACCACGGAGATGAAATCCATCTGCGTGACGACATGATTCATACCACATTCCTCGATCCAAACATCGCCTTCATCAACCCGCGCGACAAGATTAACCTCGAACCGTTGTTGATCAACAAAGTAGGCACTTGGACGCAACGCCCGGAAGCGAGCACCACGATCTCCAACCTGTTCCTCGCCTCCGACTATGTCCGCACCAACACCGATCTCGCGACGATGGAAGGGGCGAATGAGGCGGCTCGCCGCGCTGTCAACGCCATTCTCGACACGGCAGAATCAAAGGCCAAGCGCTGTGAAATCTTTGAGATGTATGAACACAAACTGTTCAAGATCTGGCAAAAACATGACCAAGAGCGCTTCGATAAAGGACTGCCGTGGGACGGCAAAACAATTTTGCACATCTTTTAATTTCGTGTCAGACATACATAAGGGGGGAGTGCTATGTTTTCGATCGCAGGGTACCGCATTCTTGGGCAGATTGCCGAGGGCAGTAAATCGTTGGTCTATCGCGGTCGCAACGTGCAGTCTGGGCAGACCGCAATCATAAAGGCGATGAAAACGGAATACCCCCCTTTGCAGGAAGTCGTCCGTTGGAAGCGCGAGTATGAAATTGCCAGCAGTCTCGATTGCGACGGAATCGTTCGGCCCTTGGCGCTGGAGACGCGGGGTAACGGCGTCGTGCTGGTGCTGGAGGATTTTGGCGGTGAGTCGTTGAGCGAGCTCATGCAGCAGAAGCGGCTGAACTTGCACCAATTTCTCGACATCGCCATATCGCTTACCGAAACGCTACGCTTTTTGCATCAGCAGCAGATCGTCCATAAAGACATCAAGCCGCATAATATTATCGTCGCGCTGGAAAAGGGCATCGTGAAACTGACCGATTTTTCAATCGCCTCCCTTTTGATCAGCGAGAAGACGGAGATGATCAACCCCACGCTGCTCGAAGGCACGCCCGCCTACATGTCACCGGAGCAGACTGGGCGAATGAACCGCGTCACCGACTATCGGACCGACTTTTATTCGCTTGGCGTGACCTTTTATGAGATGCTCACCGGGCAGTTGCCGCATGTGGCGCAAGACCCGGTGGAACTGATCCACTGCCAGATCGCCAAGCGGCCACAAGAGCCCTATGAGTGGAACATCGGCATTCCAAAGGCCATTTCTGACATCATCATGCGCTGTCTTGCCAAAAACGCGGAAGACCGCTACCAAAGTGCATATGGTCTGAAAGCAGACTTAGAAATCTGCCGCCAACGTTTGCAGAAGTATGGTGTGATCGGTGAGTTTTCAATCGGTGAGCAAGATCAATCGGAAATCTTCCGCATCCCGGAAAAATTGTACGGGCGCGGTCAGGATATCGCAGCGATGCGTACCTCCTTTGACCGTGCCGCGCAGGGCACGAGCGAATTGTTGCTCGTGTCCGGTTTTTCCGGCATCGGCAAGTCCTTTTTTGTCCATGAAATCCACGCTTCGGTCGTCGCGGAGAACGGTTTTTTCATCAGCGGAAAATTTGACCAGTTCAAGCGCCACATTCCGTACCACGCGCTGATTCTCGCGATGAAAAACTTGATGAACCAACTGCTCACCCAAAGTGAAGAGGAGATCACCCAGTGGCGCGACAAAATTTTGCTTGCGCTTGGCAACAACGGTCAGGTGATGACCGACGTCGTCCCCGAGCTGGAACTGATCATCTCCAAACAGCCTGACGTGCAAAAACTGCCGCCCGAAGAAACGCAAAACCGTTTCCAACTGACCATGCAGAAGCTGCTCAGCGTTTTTTGCAAGCGCGAGCATCCTGTGGTGCTCTTTTTAGACGACCTGCAGTGGGCCGACCCGGCCTCGTTCACGATGATCGACTATTTGCTGAGCGACCCGGCGACCGCGTATCTTCTGTTTATCGGCGCTTATCGCGACAACGAAGTCACCTCTGGCCACCGTCTGATGCGGATGCTGGATGGACTGCGCCAAAAGCAGCGCCCTTACCGACAGATCACGCTGCGCCCACTGAGCCCCGAGCATATGGGCGATCTGCTCGCCGACACGCTCGGTAGTACAGCGGAGCAGGCGGCTCCGCTCACTCGGCTCGTTTTGCAAAAGACGAACGGCAACCCGTTTTTCGCCCGGCAATTCTTGCAGGCGCTGTATGCCCAAAAGATGATCGCCTTCGATTCGGCGCTCGGACGATGGACCTGGGATGCACCGCGCATCGAAAATGCGGACATCACCGACAATGTGGTCGAGTTCATGCTGCAAAAGATCAAAGGATTGCGGGAGAATACCCAGCAGATGCTGCAAGTCGCCGCCTGTATCGGCAGTTCCTTTGATCTGCATACGTTAGCACAGACAGTCGGGCTTTCGAGTCACCAAGCGGCCGACGAACTCTGGCCTGCCCTGCAAGAAGGCTTCCTTGAACCGATTGGCACCGACTACAAATTTCTCTACAGCTTTGGTCGCGCCGAAGGTGAGGACTTATCTGTCTCCTTCAAATTTCTCCACGATCGCGTCCAGCAAGCGGCCTATGCCATGCTGACGGAGGAGCGACGCCAAGCGGTGCACTTGCAAATCGGACGTCTGCTGCTCGCCCGCACGGGAAAAGTGGAACTGGAAGAGCGCCTGTTCGATATGGTCAACCACCTGAACGAAGGGGTGGAGCTGATCCAGATCGGGGAGGAGACTTTAGAGCTGATCGCCCTCAATCTGACGGCTGGACAGCGCGCCAAAGCTTCCATCGCCTATGATCCAGCCCTGAAATACCTCTCGCAAGGAATCGATCTGCTGCCCGCTGATGCTTGGGGGCAGCAGTATGAGTTGACGATGCAACTGTATTTGGAGTGTTCGGAAGTTGAGTACCTGTGTGGCAACTTGGAGCGGGCCGAACAGCTTTTCGACCTGATCCTCGCCAACGCCAAGACGAGGCTGGAGCAGGTCAGGGTCTACAACATCAAAACCCTGTTGCTGATCAACCTGGGCGAATACGAAGAGGCGATCAAGCAAGGACTGCAGAGCATTCGCATGCTCGGCGTCAAACTTTCAGATGAGGCAGGACCGATCTCGTTCCTGCTTGAAGTGATCAAAGCGAAATGGAACCTGCGCAAGCGCAGCCACGAGGAATTGCTCAACCTGCCGCTCTTGAAAGATCCGTATTGGGACGAGGCGATGAAGCAGATATTCAACATCGCGACCGCGTTTTATTTTGTGAATCCGGAGCATTTCGCCATGCTCAATCTAAAAGTGCTGAACATGACGGTCAGGCATGGCAATTCGATCGCGTCCAGCATCGCCTATGGCGGCTATGGTGTACTGCTCGGCACGATGCTTGGCGATGTCGAAAATGGCTATCGATATGGGAAGTTGGCGACGGAGCTCAACGACAAATACTTTGCACCGCTCAAGCACAAGAGCGACTTTTCTTTTGCACTGTTCACGATGCATTGGAAAGAACACCTGCAAGCCTGTGCCGAGATGTTTCGTCAAACCCACCAGCGCTCGCTGGAGTCGGGCGATCTGATTCAAGCTTTTTTCTCGGCCTTGCAGATGATTAACTGCATGGTGATGCACGGTGCGCAACTGGACGCCCTCGATCGCGAAGTCCGCACCTATCTCGATTTTGCCAAGCGGTCTAAGATTCATGACCATGTCAGCAATTACCTGATCTTAAAAGCGTTCGTACAAAATCTGCGCGGACGCACCGACAGTCTGCTCAGTCTGTCAGACGATGATTTTCAGGAAGAAGCCTATCTGGAGCGGTTGAAAACGGAGGCAGGGCTGCATCAGCTCAACTGGTACTATTTTGTCAAAGCGAAGCTGTGTGTGCTGTACGATCGTCCATCTGAGGCGGTGCGACTGTCCTGTGAGGGGGAGAAGATTATTGCCGCCTCGATGGCTCAGCCGCACGTACCCGAGCATTATTTCATCTATTCGCTGGCGATGGCAGCCGACTACGGGAACGTGTCCCCAATAGAGCGGCGCGCCTATTGGAAACAGCTCAAGAAAAACTGTCGCAAGTTGAAAAAATGGGCCCGATTTGCACCGCATAACACCGAGCACAAATATTTGCTCGTCAAAGCAGAGATGGCGCGAATCGCGAACAACGACCAGCGGGCGATGACGCTGTACGACCAAGCGATCGAATCGGCAGAACGGCATGAATTCCAGAACAATGTCGCGCTCGCCAATGAATGCGCGGCCAAGTTCTACCTATCACGCACCAAGCATAAGATCGCAAAGATGTATATGACGGAGGCCGTGTACGGCTACCTCAAATGGGGCGCGGTGGCGAAAGTCAAGCAGCTTGATCAAGCGTATCCGCATCTTTTGGCGACCCGTTTTGAGCATGAAGCGTCGCTCGAAGTGGCGGCGACAAGCGTGGGGAGCTTCAGCACAACAGGTGGTAATTCGGTGCAGAAGATCGATCTGATTACCGTGATGAAGGCAGCCGGCGCGATCTCGGGAGAGATCGTGTTAGACAAATTGCTCGAAAACATGATGCACATCGTCGTCGAAAACGCGGGGGCGGAAAAGGGCATTCTGCTGATCGAGGCGGAAGGCGGTCTGTTGATCGAAGCGGAACGGACAACAGGTGACAACACGGTGCGCGTTTTGCAAGGCACGCCATACCGCGATAGTCCAAATCTGGCAACTTCTGTGGTCCAATATGTCAGACGGATGCGCGAAGCGGTCGTGCTGCATGATGCGATGGAGGCCGACATGTTTGCCAAAGATCCGTACATCCTGCAAAACAAACCGAAGTCGATCCTCGGCATGCCGATTTTGAATCAGGGCAAGCTCGTCGGCGTGCTCTATCTGGAAAACAACCTGACCACCCACGCGTTCACCTCCTCGCGTCTGGAAGTGATGGGCCTGCTGTCATCCCAGATCGCCGTCTCCATCGAGAATGCCAAACTGTACAACCAACAGGTCGAACTGAATCGGGCCTACGGGAAGTTCGTTCCACACCAGTTTCTGCGCTTTTTGGAGAAAAAGAGCATCATCGACGTGCGGCTCGGCGACTACGTGCAAACGGAGATGTCGGTGCTGTTTTCTGACATCCGTTCCTTTACCACGCTGTCGGAGCAGATGTCGCCAGAGGAGAACTTTAAGTTTCTCAACGAATTTTTGAGCCAGATGGAGCCTGCGATCACCGAAAATCACGGATTTATTGATAAGTTTATCGGGGATTCGATCATGTCGCTTTTTGATCAAGGAGCGGATGATGCGGTGCGTGCCGCTTTGTCCATGCTCAAGCGCCTCTCCTTGTTCAACGCAGCGCGCAGGCGGGCGGGGCAACAGGAGATCGGGCTTGGCATCGGGATCAACAGCGGGCTGTTGATGCTTGGAACGCTGGGTGGCGACAACCGGATGGATTCGACTGTCATCTCCGATGCGGTCAACTTGGCTTCACGCGTGGAAGGACTGACCAAGCGGTACCGCGTACAGCTGTTGATTTCAGAACAGACGTTGTCGCGCCTGCAAGACCCAGACCGTTATCAGATTCGCATCATCGACCGTGTGAAAGTGAAGGGCAAGACGGAAGCGGTTTCCGTCTATGAGGTGTTTGATGCCGATCCACAGGTCGTCAGGGATGGGAAGCAAAGCACCAAGCCGATTTTTGAACAAGGTGTTCGGTTGTATCAGGAGCAGGAGTTCGTCGGGGCCAAAGCGCTCTTTGACGAGTGTTTGCGTCATAATCCACATGACCAATCGGCCCAGGTCTATGTCGAGCGCTGTGTGCATTGTCTGGAATTTGGATACGACGAATATTGGAGCAACGAGGGAGCGAAAACATGACCAGTGCAGCGAAAAGCATGTTCGTATTTGGCATTTACCTGTTAATTCTCAGCATGAGTTGCCTCATTTGGCCAAATACGGTGATTGAATTGATCGGAATCGGAGTGCCGGGCGAAGCGTCGGTGTTCATTCGCTTCTCTGGGATGATGGCTTTGTTTTTAGCCTTGTATTATTTTATGGCAGCGCGCAGGGAGCATAGGGAGTTCATGTGGTGGACCGTGTATACACGTCCGCTGGTGTTTGCCTTTTGCACGGTGTTTGTGCTGAGCGGCGCCTTTCCGTCCATCGCGGCCTTCGTCGGTGTTTTTGATATTGTGACCGCATGCTGGACCTACCTCGCGCTGCGAGCAGCAGGGGCGTAGGCGGATGGAATGGTTCATCGGTCATCTGGTCGGGGACTACCTCTTGCAAAACGACTGGATGGCGTACAACAAAAAGCAGAAGACGCTAAAAGGTGAGATCGCCTGCAATCTGCATTGTCTGATCTGGACACTGAGCGTCTTGGTCTTTACCGGCTGGTGGGATTGGCCGCATTTTCTGTGGGTGTACGGAACTCACTACCTGTTGGATCGCACCGGTCTTGTACATTGGTATGTGAATCGAATCAATCGGGGGAAGCCCCTGCCGTGGCTGTATATCATGACAGATAACGTGTTGCATCTTTTGACTTTGTATGTGCTGGATAAGTATGTATAACTTTATCCTTTAAGGAAAATGTGAATCATTCGTTAAATAAAACTATTCAGATTGAAGGGGGACATGGTAAACTAAGGAAGGAGTAATTTCCGATTATTTCAGTTGATGGGAACGATAAGGTGTGGTGGAACATGGGAGGCCCTTTGCTGACAGTACGAGTAGATTTAAATCCAGAGGAAATGCTCAAGATTATCTTTGATTATATTGCGAAGATCACAGCGGAGAAGCGGTTGAGTCACATTTTGATGCTGATGGCCGACATGGGGCGCGAGATGATCATCGCCGACCGCTGTACCTTGTGGCTGCATGATGAAGAGCGCCAAGAATTGCGGACAACGGTGGCGCATGAGGTGGGGGAAATTCGCATTCCGGTCGACTCGGGCATCGTTGGACACACGATTCGCACCGGCCAGCCGATCATCATTGATGACGCCTATCAGGACGAGCGCTTTAACGCGGTGGTCGATCGCCAGACTGGATATCGCACGAGATCGATTTTGGTGATCCCGATTCGGGATAAAGAGGGCAAGGTGATGGGAGCATACCAAGCGATCAATAAGATGACGCCTGCTGGGAAGTTTACACAAAAGGATTTAGAACATCTGACGCTGGCGGCGTACTATTCGGGCAAATCGTTGGAGTCGGCGATGTTGGCACAGGAGATCGAAGAGGCGCAAAAAGAAATCATTTTTACGATGGGCGAAGTTGGAGAGTCGAGATCGAAAGAGACGGGGAACCATGTCAAACGGGTTGCAGAATATTCGAAGATTTTAGCGTTGCACTACGGTCTGAGCGAGGAAGAGGCGGAACTGATCAAGACGGCGTCTCCGATGCACGATATTGGCAAGGTCGCCATTCCAGACTCGATCCTCAACAAGCCCGGCAAGTTGACGGCAGATGAATATGAACTGATGAAAACACATACGACGATCGGCTATCATCTATTAAAAAATTCGAAGGGCCGTATTTTGAACGCTGCGGCGACGATTGCGATCGAACATCATGAAAAATGGAATGGGACAGGCTATCCCAAAGGATTGCAAGAGGAGCAGATCCACCTGTATGGTCGCATTACCGCCATCGCCGATGTGTTCGACGCCTTGGCAAGCGACCGTCCCTATAAAAAAGCTTGGGAGCTTGACCGGATTCTCGGACTGTTCCGCCAAGAGCGCGGGGAGCATTTTGATCCACAGCTTGTGGACGTGTTTTTCGAGAGTTTGGATGAGATTCTGGAAGTACGCGAGAAGTATGGTGACCATTTCAATTCCTGAGCAGAAAAAGCGACCCAGTCTCACCATGACGGGTCGCTTTCCGTTATTTTGAATAACGCTCCGAGATCCAAGCGGCTCCGATTCCTAAAGAATAGCAACTGATTGCCAAAATGGTGACCAGCGCCGTATCTTTTACGATCAGGCCAGAATCGATCATCCGTTTGTTGAAAACTAACGTAACAAACAGACCGATCCCCATGAGCAGAAGAAGGGGGAAACTGCCCTTTTCCACCAGCAGATGGTGCAGGATCGTGATGATTGCAGAAAAGAGAAAAGGAACTCGTCAGCCGAAGCCATCAAGTTCCAATCCTCTAAGTGAGATAAAATAGATTGCCGTAGCAACACTTTGATTATACTATTGAGAAATATTTTTGTAAACAATTGAGGAATAATGATTTCTCAAAGTGTTGTTCTGATCGAAACTCCGTTTGAATTTTGGGCTACGCAATGCCACAATTTTCGAAGGTAGCGAGAGTGAAAAAGGGATCGGGGTTTTGTTGTGTTTCCAGTCGGTTCAACTCAAAGTCTAAATCTAGGCAGGTTAGTTTGATAAGAAATGGTATAATAGTTGAATGAGGCTGAATGGCTGGGAGGTAGTGCTTTGAAGATCTTATCATTTTCTGACTTGCATGTAGATTATAACAGTACCGAATTGAATCGCGAATTGACACAAGAGATTGCCGACTGCATCAAGGAACATGCCCCCGACCGAGTGATCGTGGCCGGTGATATGGCCGGTGGTGCAGAGCGTTGCATTCGATACATTGAAGAGATTCAGGAAAAGTCGGGCGTACCGCTCTCCTATGTGCCAGGCAACCACTCGATCTGGGCGACGCGCGACAACGGCGATTCGTGGAAGCAGTACAATCTATTGCGCGACCATGAGTCGTCTCTGATCGATAAACCGCTCCTCTTGAACGAAGAGTGGGTGCTGGTTGGCGACATGGGTTGGTACGATTACACACACGGTCTGGAACACAAGACGCGGGCTGAGATCGTGAAGGATAAAAATATGATGTGGAAAGACAGCGTGATGGCGCGTTGGGGCATGGAAGATGAGGAGTTGACCGAACTGATACTGGAAAAGCTGCGTGGGCAGTTTGAGCAGTTTCAGGATCGAAAGGTCATGTTTGTGAATCACTTCATTCCGTATGCCAGCTACGTGCCGCTCTCCAAGCGACCAGAGCATCCGATGGGCAAGGTGTGGAACTTGATCCGACCGTTTATGGGCTCGACGAAACTTGGCGAACTGCTCGATCAGTACGCGCATGTCGAGTATGTCATCTTCGGACACAAACATTGGCGCCACGGGATGGAAGTGCATAACGGCAAGAAGATCATTTGCAACCCGCTCGGCTATGTCAAAGAGTGGGTGACCGATGATTTTGCAACAGAGATTCGCAGCGCTGCGACAGTGATTGAACTGTAAGGTGTGCGCAACAACAGCAAAGGCGAGCAAAACAAGAGAACCGAGCGTCTGACCGACTCAATGAGTGGATCAGCTACTCGGTTCTCTTTTTCATGCAGGCAAATCGATCAGCCGCTTTGGACTACTTGGTTTGCACACTCGCAAGGTATTCGGTGAGTTGGTTGAACGTCCCGGCAAAACCTTGTTGAATCCCGCCGCGCATCGACTCGAACGTTTGACGTTCTTCCTCTGTGGCGTTGACCGGGTATCCCCGCATCGTTAACGTCGTTTTGCCATCGTGCTCTTCGAACGTCAGCGTATTCAGGATTTCCAGCGGCCAAGTCGCGTTAAAGGGAGCGCGTACCAGATTGCCTTCCGCATCGGAAAAAGAATTGATGAAGACGAGTTTCTCAGGTGCAACCATCTCTTGAAAAACAAACTTGCCCCACATTTTTTGGCCGTCAGGGGTTTGCTGGCTGTAGTGGAAGACACCACCGGGACGGAAATCGAACGCGGCGACTTCCATTTTGAAACCTTTCGGCCCCCACCAATGCATCAGATGTTCCGCTTCGCTCCACACTTTAAATACGAGCTCCCGCGGTGCATCAAAGGTGCGCGTGAGCACCAGTTCATTGTTTGATTCCATGTTTTCAGACATCGTGATCCCTCCAAATAAGTGTTGTCTATAGTTGTGTACAAAAAAAGAAAACGGAACGACCCTCCTTGCAAAATGTGTGGTCGTACTGCGAGCAAGACTATTTGTCGTCGTCAGGTTCCTGATCCTTACCTTGCAGTTTGTTCAGATAATCGTCCAATTGGTTGAAACGATCTTCCCAGACGCGGTGAAAAGTCGCCAGCCAGTCGTCTAACACTTGGAACGGCTGGGGACGAAGTTTGTAGATTCGCCGGTTCGCGATCGGGTGTACTTCGACAAGTCCGGCTTCGCTCAGTACGCGCAGATGTTTCGATACCTGTGGCTGGTGAAGTCCAAGACGATCCGCGATCTCGCCTACGGTGAGCGGGCGATCGCGTAAAAGCTCGACAATGCGTAGGCGATTAGGCTCGGCGAGAGCAGTCAGAGTCGAATGCATATCAGTAATATACCCTAAAGAGAATATTCTTATCAAGGAATATTCTTATTCGAATTTTCGATAACAAGATATCGAGTTTCAATAACCGAGATCGGCGATGAGTGGATAGAATGGAAGCAGGAGGTGTTGTGACGATGAAACAACAGGAGGAAGCAAAGGCGCTGGTGCAAACGCAGTTTGGGAAGAATGCGGCGCATTATGTGCAAAGTGAAGCGCATGCGAAAGGCGATGATCTCGGGCTATTGATCGAATGGCTACAGCCGCAAAAGCGGATGAAAGCGCTAGATATCGCAACGGGTGGAGGTCATGTGAGCAAGGCATTAGCACCGCACGTGGGGCAGGTGGTGGCTTGTGATTTGACACGTGAGATGCTTATGGCCGCGTCGAATCATCTGTCGGAAGCAGGTTGTGAAAATGTGTGTTTTGTGCGAGGAGATGCGGAGGATTTGCCTTTTGTGGACGGTGCATTTGATGTGGTGACCTGCCGGATTGCGCCACACCATTTTCCGAATCCAGAAGCATTTGTGAATGAAGTCGCACGAGTGTTGAAAGCGGGCGGACAATTTGTGATGATCGACAACGTGGTGCCGCCTGTGCCGGAGCTTGGGGTGTGGCGCGACCAGATTGAGAAACTGCGCGATCCAAGCCACGTGCGCTGCTTGAGCGTGGAAGAATGGCAGGCACTGTTTGCAAAAGCGGGCCTGTCCGAAGTGCAGAGCAGAGTGCGGCGCAAGACGTCCCAGTTTCTCCCGTGGATGGAGCGCATGTCCTGTACCGATGAGCAGGTGCGGCAGACGGAGGCATTCATCCTCGCTGGCGACGAGACCTGGAAACAGTATTTCAACATCGTTGTGGAGGGTGGCCGAGTCAAGTCGCTGGAGATTGAAGAGTGGATGGTACTGGCGAGGAAGTGACAGGAAAGCGTCACATTTGTGGATCGGGTCGTCCGGTCTGACAACACTGATTCACATATAATGGAGATGTAGAGAGCAAAAGTTAAAGGAGGCAGGGAAGATGTCGAAGGAAAAAAACCAATTTGTGCCGAGTGAAGTGCGCGAAAGTTCCGAAGAATCCCGTTACTCCGAAATACAAGTCAGCTCCTGGATCGATGAAGCATTTCATGATTTTGAGAAAAACGGTGGGTTGGAAGGGAACAAGCACAAAGGCAAACCGTTGGCCGTTGATGATGCGCATCACAGTGAGAACTATGCGTTGCACTCGATCTTAAAAAATGCGAATGTCCTGCCTCCTTGGCTTGAGTTGCAGCATAAAATTCGCGATGAGATCAAGGCGGTGCTCGACGCGCTCGATAGCGGGAAGCAGGTCGATCTGGAAGTGGCCGTCATCCCGATCAATGAGAAGATCAAGAAATATAACATGAGCTGTCCGTTTCCGATGCAAAAGACGCGAATTTTTCCGGAAAAGATCCGGAAACAATATGAGAAGTGGGAATAGCGAGCAAAAGCGCTTGGGGGCACTCCCCAGGCGCTTTTTTCTGTGAAAATGGTTTAGCAAAGGCGAGATGCTGAACTCGTCTTGTACGGCGGTACCGTTTAGTTGCCCGCTAAAATTTGGTCCCACAAAGCTCCCTCTCCGTACAGATCATGGCGAACTTTCGACCAGCCGCCCAAGTAGGCGATCTCGAACAGGCCGGGTGGGGTTTGATACTGGTTGGAAAACGATTGTGCAACATCAGGATCGACCGGGCGAAACCCACTTTCGGCAAAAATTGTCTGCGCTTCCTTGGTGTAGAGGAAGCTGACAAATGCTTCGGCTACTTCGCGAGTGCCGTGTTTGTCAACATTTTTGTCAATGATGGCAACGGGGTTTTCAATCTTGATCGTATGAGTGGGTACCACGATGGTGTATTTCGCTCCCTCTTTGACACGAGCCAGCAACTCATTTTCATAGGTGACGACCACATCGCCAGTTCCCGATTCAAAGGTGGTCATCGAGGCGCGTCCGCTTTTGTCGAGCGATTTGACGTTCGCATGGATGCGACGCAGCAAATCTTTGGCAAATGCGGGGTTTTTTGCGCCCGTCTCTTCCGATTTTTTAAGCCCTGCGCCGTAGATCGCATTGATGTCCCATTGCGCACCGCCCGACGTTTTCGGATTGGGATAGAGGACGGACACACCGCGACCTGCGAGGTCTTCCCAGTCCTTGATCGCTTTCGGGTTGCCATCGCGAACCCCGAGTGCGACGACAGAGTTGGTGACCATGCCGCCGTGCTGCTTTGCTTTCCAGTCATGGGTGATCAGCCCTGCTTGGCTGATCGCATCGATGTCTGCTTCTAAGGACAGAGCGGCAAGATCCGCTTCGAAACCGCCGACGATGGCCCGCGCTTGCGTGCCGGACGCTTCGTAGGATTCTTGAAACAGGACGTGCTGGCCCGTTTTGGCCTTCCACGCTTCCTGAAATTTCGGAATGATTTTGCCGAACGCTTCTTTGGGGACGGTGTAGGCGCCGAGTGTCAGAGTGAGCTCCGCCTGATCCGTTTTTTCCGAACAGGCGGGCAGAATGGCCAGACTTACCGCGACCAGTGCGCTTACCCAAAAATTCTTTGCTGCCATCTCGCATCACTCCCTTTCAGTTCGTTGTCCACAAGCAAAGTTTCATCAGCATCGAAGAGCTGGATCTGATGCACCAATACGGCAACTTCCTCTCCGATCTGCAGTGGTGCTTTTTCCAACGAATGATGAGCGAGCAGACGCTGTTGGCCAACTTCGACTTCCACTTGCCAGACATGGCCGCGGAACTGGACCTGTTTGACCTCACCGGTAGCGGCCGCATGGGGAAAGGGAACTTCACGCTCTCGTCCGACTTCAATCGATTCCGGACGGATGAAGATCTGATGGTTGTGACGGAGTTTGCCGACCGCGCTTTCAAATCCTTTCAAGGCCCGCAGATCGTGCACGGCTACCGAATCACCGATAAAGCTGGCGACAAACGGAGTGGCCGGGCGTTTGTAGACCTCCCAAGGGCTCCCTTTTTGTTCCAAGCGCCCTTGGTTGATGATCATGATCTCATCGGCGACTTCGACCGCCTCTTCCTGATCGTGCGTCACAAAGATTGAAGTCACGCCAAGCTGTGCGATCATCGCTTTCAACCACTGACGTAACTCTTTGCGCACTTTCGCATCGATTGCCGCGAACGGCTCATCGAGCAGCAACAACTGCGGTGCAGGAGCGAGCGCACGGGCAAAGGCGACACGTTGACGCTGACCGCCGGAGAGCTGATGGGGGAAGCGTTGCTCAAGTCCAGCCAGCTCTGTCAACTCCAGCAACTCATCGACGCGCGCCTTGATCTCCCGTTTGTTTCTCTTTTGAACGGTGAGGCCGAATGCGATATTTTCGAAAATGTTCATGTGTTTGAACAAGGCGTAATTTTGAAAAACAAAGCCGATGCCGCGCTCCTGCGGTGGCAAGTGGTTGACGAGGGCGCCTTCGAAGTGAATTTCACCTGAGGTCGGTTTCTCAAGTCCGGCCAGCATGCGCAAAATGGTGGTCTTGCCACCGCCGCTCGGGCCAAGCAGTCCGATCAGTTTTCCAGAATCGATCGTAAAGGAGACATCGTTCACCGCATGAAACGCGCCAAACTTTTTGCTGAGGTTATGTGTTTGAATCTGCATGAAGGATACCGTCCTTTCTCTGTTTCGACCATTCGAGCAGCAGCAAGATCAGGATCGACAGCATCACGAGTACGGTGGCTACCGTGTTGGCGGCGACAAAATGAAAATCTTCCACTTCCTGATAGACCAGCGTCGTTGCGGTCTGCGTCCGATTGATGATGTTTCCCGACACGACCAGCACCGCGCCAAATTCACCGAGTGAGCGGGCTGCTGTCAGCACGAACCCATACAGCACACCAAAGCGGATCGATGGCCATGTCACCCGCCAGAAGGTCAGCCAGGCGTTCGCCCCCAGCGTATAGGCTGCTGCTTCCTGCTCGGTGCCCGTTTCTTGCAGCACGGGCATCACTTCGCGCACCATCAGCGGGAAGGTCACAAACAGCGTCGCGATCACCATGCCAGGCAGCGCAAACACAATTGGCATCCCGATTCCTTCGAAGAACGTGCCAAGCACCGTCTGGGGTCCAAACAACAGCAAGATCATCAGACCGCCGATCACAGGAGAGACTGCAAAGGGCAGGTCGACCATCGAGTTCAGCACCTGCTTGATGCGTCGGTTCCATCTCCTGCCGCGCACCAAAAACAAGGCTAAACTGACGCCAAACAGCGTGTTCAACAGGGTGACGATGACGGTGATGAGCCCGGAAAGCACTAGCGCATGGAGCACTTCTTTTCGCGTGAGCACCTCCAGCACCCCGGTCAGACCCGTTTCCCATGCCGATGCGATCATTTTTCCGAGCGGGAGGATCAACAGGGCCACAAAGAAGAAATAGGTGAGCAGGATCAACCCTTTTCTCATCCCCGAGACCTCCTGTCTTGAAGGAGATTGGCGCCCCAGAGGATCAGAAAGGACAAGGTGAGGAGCACGACCGATATCGCCGCGGCGCCTTGTGGGTTGTAGCTCTCGATCTGTCCATAGAGATAGACCGATGCGACCAGCGTCTTGCCTGGCAGGTTGCCAGCGACGAGAACCACAGCCCCAAATTCGGCGAGCGCTCTGGAAAAAGCCAGCAAGGCGCCACCGATCACACCTGGGCGGATCGCAGGGAGGATGACCTGCCAGAACGTTCGCGTTGGTGTCGCCCCGAGCGTATAGGACGCTTCTTCCTCGGCTGGGTCGAGTTCTTCAAGCAAGGGCTGGATCGAGCGCACCACGAACGGAAAGGTGACAAAGACCATGGCCAATACGATCGCAGGCTGGTGATAGACGATCTCCCAGCCGTTCTTTTCAAAAAATTGGCCGAGTGGGCTGGACGGACCGAGCAGCAGTAAAATCATCAACCCGCCAACAGCTGTCGGCAGGGCAAACGGCAAATCGACTAAAGAATGTAAGAGGCGTCGCCCTGGAAAGCGGTATCGAACCAACACCCAAGCGACAAGGCTGCCGATGATCACGTTGCACAACATGGCGAGCACAGACAGCTTTACGGTCAGCATCACAGCCTGCCAGGCCACTGGGTGTGCGACCGCTTCCCAAAAGCGATCCCAACCGAGAGAAAATCCTTCCCCATACACGCGTATGATCGGTAAGGCGACGAGCAGCAGAAAGTAGATCAGCACCGTGCCTTGCCAACTTTTTTTCAACCAAGATTGGTTCACAGCGGTCCTCCTCGTGCGTTTATTCATAAGAAAATCTAATAATCATCATTAGAAAATCTTATTTCTTCAGCACTACAACATATTACGGACAGCTGTGAGGGGTGTCATTTGCCTGCGCCCAACTTACAAATTGCGATTCGTCATGTATATCCTGAGCGGTGTGTAAACAACTCAAGTCATTTATCTGTTTATTTCCTTTTTCTTGTATATAAATCTTTCTGTAAGAAGTTATCATAAACTTGAAAAATCTAGCTAGATATAGCCGCTCAGATGGTATAAAATAGAATCGAACAAGATTTATGTCGGTTTTTGTCAATTTATTGGGAGGCACCATGAGACAACAGAGGGGATACGAAAACGGACTTGAACATCTGGCCGATCTGCTTGAATGGCTGGATGTGAAAATCGGCTTGCTCTTGGAGCGACAACAGGCGGGAGGTTTGCCTGCAGACGACCCGATGGACCCGTTCAAAGGGCTTGTCGTCTCCGAACAGGAAGTCTACCGCTTGCTGGAAGAGCCCGTCTTTTCCTTTCAGGGGGAAGCGTTGCTCAGCGCGGCTGCGTTGTACGATCTGGAAGCTGGGATCGTGGAGCGGCTCGGGCAAAGCGAAGCGGAGGGCGTCTTTTTGCCGCTGCCGTATGTGGCGGACGTGTTTCAACTCTCCGGATTGGAGCAGCAGATCTTGTTGGTCTGCCTCGCCGTCGAAGTGCATCGCAAATATGAAAAGCTCTATGCCTATCTGCAAGACGATGTGACCGCCAAGAGCCCGACGGTCGATCTGATCCTCAAACTATTGTGTACGACCCCAGAGGAGATGATGGCTGTCATCGAGCAGTTGTCACCGAATGGGACGCTCGTTTCCTATTTTCTGAAAGCGGACGATGGGGCGCAAGATACACTCTTGTCCAACAAATTACGCCTCGATCCGCGCATGATCCGCTTTTTGTTGCAAAACGGGGATTACGATGAGGAATTGGCGGGCTGTGCGGTGTGTTTCGATCCTGATACGGCACTTCCACCTTTGCGTTGGGAAGGCGAAGTACAGGAGCGGTTGCGCCGCTTTGTAGACACCAGTCGGTATGAGTCAGCGCTGCTTTTTCTAATCTCTGGCAACCCTGGATCTGGGAAGAGGCTTCAAGTTTGCCATTTGGCACAGCACCTTGGTAGAAAATTGGTGCTGGTCAACCTGCGCGAAGCGTTGCAGCAAGAGCGACCTTTGATCGACATCTTGCTACGAGCTGTTCGGGAAGCAAAATTGCAGCAAGCGGCGCTCGGTTTTTCGAACGTCCACGTGCTGCTCGAAGGTGAGGAAGCCCTGCAGCGCAAACATATCTTTTGGCTGAAGGGTGCGTTAGACCGCTTTCAGGGGTTAGTGTTTCTCCTGTCTGAAACGCCTTGGAAAGCGGCAGAACTTCGGCAGGGGCACGTCTTTATCGACTTGGCATTGCAAACTCCTCCCGACTTGGTGCGCAAGAAGGTTTGGGAGGAAGCCAGTGCGACCTACCCGGTGGCAGCCGACCTCGATTGGCGGGCGGTAGCAGGCAAGTTTCGCTTTACGATTGGCCAGATCGAGCAGTCGCTGCGTGCTGCCCAAGCGAACGCACACTGGAAGGTCGACTCCGATGCCCCGATTGACCTCGCTTCTTTGTACCAAGCCTGTTACGCGCAAGTTCAGCATAATTTGGAGAAGAAAGCGGTGCGGATCTCACCGCGCTACACGTTCGATCAACTGATTCTGCCTGATGAGCAAAAGGACAACCTGAAAAATGCTTGCAACCAGATGAAATTCCGCTCGATCGTCTACGGAGAGTGGGGATTTGACCGCAAATTGTCATATGGTAAAGGGTTGTCCATGCTGTTCGCCGGACCGCCGGGCACGGGGAAGACCATGTCGGCAGAGGTGATCGCCAACGAACTACACCTTGAGATCTACAAAATTGACCTATCACAAGTCATTTCAAAATATATTGGGGAAACGGAAAAAAATCTGCAAGCGATCTTTGCCGAAGCGCAGCTTTCGAGCGCGATTCTGTTTTTCGATGAAGCGGATGCACTGTTTGGCAAGCGCTCAGAAGTGAAAGATTCGCATGACAAATACGCCAATGTCGAAACGGCCTATCTGTTGCAAAAAATGGAAGAGTACGAAGGTATTACCATCTTGGCTTCCAACTTTCAGCAGAACATGGACGAAGCGTTCATGCGGCGCATCAATTATGTGATCAAGTTCCCCTTCCCTGACGCTGAACATCGGGAGATGATCTGGCGCGGCACGTTTCCCAAGGAAACGCCGCTGGATGACGACCTCGATTTCCGCTATCTCGCCGACAAGTTCCAATTTGCAGGTGGGAATATCAAAAACATCGTAATCTCGGCCGCGTTTCTGGCGGTAGAGACGGGAAGTCCCGTCGGAATGAAACACATCATCCGAGCGATCAAGCATGAACTTGGAAAAACGGGAAAACTTTTGCTCAAGCACGAGCTTGATGAATTCCAAGAATATTTAGGCGTGTAGGGGGAGTAGGCCCATGGCAGATTTTACTGTAGTTGCTGATGTCGGAAGAACGCTCGTGCAACTGTTGCGAACGAACATGACGCCCGATCCGATTCCGCAGCCGGAAATGATCGGTCTGGCCTCGCCTGCAGATAAGGGAGATTTTGTTCTTTCCCTCTTTCTTTATCAGATTGAGCAGAATGGGATGGCTCAGCAGTCCTATCTGATCGACAACGGCTCTTCGGTGAAAGACCCGCCGATGGCGGTCGATCTGCACTATCTGCTGACAGCACACTCGAACGCCGACCTCCAGACCCGATCGATCGACGAGCAGAGAATCATGGGTCGGGCCTTGCAGGTGTTGAACGATAACTCGTGGGTCAAAGGGTCGGTGCTACAAGGAGCGCTCGCCGATGCCAATGAGGAGTTTAAAGTGGTCATGCGTGAGCCGATCAATTTGCACACGGCGATCACCTTGTTTCCGAATCAGCCGTACAAGCTGTCCTTTAACCTCGTGGCCGGTCCGATCTTCATCGATTCCGGTAAGGACAAACCGGTCGGACGCATCGTCGAGCGCGGCGATACGTTTGGAGAAGCGTGATGACAGAAGGAAAACGCTTACTTGTGCTCCATTTGATCGACAGTTTTAACGCAGGTATTCCACTTGGAAAGTGTGCTGTACAAGCGGACGGGCTGTTGCGGCCGCCGCTGCAGAAAACAAATGGGATGTATGTGTTTCAGAATTTGGAGACGGGAACCTATACCGCTCATGTGCAGGCCGAGTTCTATTTTTCCGAAACGGTCACCGTCTCGCTTGAGGAACTCGACCCGCTGTACCCGGTCGTGATCGTGCCGCTGACGCCCAAGCCATCCTATCCCTTTGCAGCAGAGACGACCTTGATTCGCGCCGCCTTGAGGGATGAGCGTGGGATTGCGATGGCAGGGGTGCGGGTGCGTGGCGTTGCGGTGTCGGAATCTTCGACCAAGGCCAAACTTTTGGAAGAAGCGACAGGTGGTTCCCACGAGCTTTTCCTGTCCCGCTTGAGCGGGCGGGTGCGGGTCGGAGAACGCTACTCGCTCGGCGAGCAGACGTTGTCGATCGCCGATGTCAAGGAAGCGAGCCGCACCTACTTACTGACAACGCCGCTTGTGGGCAACCATGCGCGGGGCGCCTCGCTTTTGCCATGTGTGGACACATGGACAGATGCGCGGGGCGAAGTCGCACTCGCTTTTGGCAATTGCAAGAGCGCATCGTTTGATGTGCGGCTTAGCATCTGGGTCGCGGAACGTGAATTCTGCAAGGAGGTGAGGGTCGAAGAAAGTAAATTGCTCAATCTACGCGCAGTCAATCTTGACGATTTCGCAAGTTGACGATAGATCAAATCCAAACAGAGAGGAAGGGCATAGATGCCAGAGTACAAAACGCCTGGAGTATATGTAGAAGAGTTTGACAGCGGCTCAGTGCCGATGGAAGGCGTCAGCACCAGCACCGCAGGATTCATCGGTTGCGCACAACGCGGACCGACTGTAGGGGTGCCGCAACTGGTCACCAGCTTTAACGATTTCCGCCGCATCTACGGGAGCTACCTGTCCGAAAACCAATACGGTGAATACCGTTACTTGGCGTACGCAGTCGAGCACTTTTTCCTGAACGGCGGTGGCCGTTGCTTCGTGACGCGCGTTGTGCCGTCCGATGCTGTGGCTGCAAGCAACCTCACCGAGGAGAACAAGGATACCTTGAACCTGCAAGTCGATGCGAAGAACCAAGGGGCATGGGGCAACCAAGTCCGCGTGGTCATCGGCAACAACAACAAGGCGAAAACCCAAATCACCGCGATCGTTGAAGATGCAGAGCCGAAGTACAAACTGAAAAGTGCTGACGGTTTCTTCGCAGGTGATGTGGTGGTGTTCACCGACGCAGAAGGCAACAAGCAGTACAACAAAATCGTCTTTGCAAAAGACGGCGTGATCACACTTGCTAATCCCCTGGATGGCGCAGTGGTCGATAACGACCTGATCCCGAAAAAGACGATCCAAACCTGCGAGTTCTCGTTGGAAGCGTCCTACGGCGATGAGGCGGAGAAGTTTGAAAACCTCTCCTTCAACATCGAAAGCCCGTACTATGTCGTCAACGTGCTCGGCAAGTCGAACATCATCTCGGTGACCGACTTGTATCGCACCCATTCGGAAGCGGAGGAAGTACAAACTCCGTTCCAGATCATCGCAGGTCGTGTGGATGACGGTAAGACGTTCGACATCGTGCTGACTCAAGGCACTGACGGCAATCCGCGTGCGATGATCGCATCCGACTTTAATGGCGTGGACGATGGCCCGGGCAGACGTACCGGTTTGGAAGCGTTTGTGGATAACGACGAAGTTGCGATTTTGGCAATTCCTGGCGTGACCGATCCGAACGTGCAATTGAACCTGGTTGCGCACTGTGAAAACCTGAAGAGCCGCTTCGCCGTCCTCGATCTTCCGAAAGAGACGACCAAAGTGGACAAAGTTGCCGAGCACCGCAACTACTTCGACAGCTCCTACGCGGCGCTGTACGGTCCGTGGCTGCAAGTATTCGACCCGCTGGAGAAACGCAGCAACTACATCCCGCCGTCCGGTTCGATCGTGGGCATCTACTCCCGCTCCGACACGACCCGCGGTGTGCACAAAGCACCGGCGAACGAAGTGGTGCGCAACTGCACCGGCTTGTACTGCCAGTACAACAACGCGGAGCAAGCGTCGCTCAACCCGATCGGCGTCAACCTGATCCGCTCTTTCACCGGCCAAGGGATCCGCGTTTGGGGTGCACGCACCCTGTCCAGCAACGGCCTGTGGAAATATGTCAACGTGCGCCGTCTGTTCATCTTTGTTGAGCAATCGACGCTGCGCGGCACAAACTGGGTGGTATTCGAACCGAACGATGAGCCGCTCTGGGCACGCGTTCAACGCACGATGGACGTGTTCTTGACCGGCGTATGGCGCACCGGCGCTCTGGTCGGGGCAAGCCCGGGCGAAGGTTTCTATATCAACATTGGGCGCACGACGATGACACAAGATGACATCGACAATGGCCGTTTGATCTGTGAGATCGGTATCGCGCCGGTCAAACCTGCCGAATTTGTCATCTTCCGCTTCACGCAAAAAACGAGCGACAATTAATTCGCGATTTTCATAGGAAAGGGGTAAAGGTATGTCTGACCGTAAAGATCCATACCGCAAGTTTAGATTTAAAGTGGAATATGACGGCATCGTTTCGGCGGGCTTCAGCGAAGTGTCCGGCTACGATGCATCTGTCGATGTTGTCGAGTACCGTGAAGGCACCGAAGTCACGACCCCGCGCAAATTGCCGGGCCTGACCAAGTATGGCAACATCACGCTCAAACGCGGTATGACCGATAACATGGAACTGTTCAACTGGATCTTCCAGTACATCGAAAAAGGCGAGATCGTGCGCAAGTCGATCACGATTACCGTGATGGATGAGACAGGCGCCGAGGCAGCTGCATTCCAAATCATCAATGCTTGGCCGATGAAGTACAGCGGCCCGGATCTCAACGCGACCGCGTCCGAAGTGACGATCGAATCGCTTGAAATCGCGCATGAAGGCATGAAACGTACGAAGTAATTTTTTGGAAAACAAGAGGGCGTTTTTGTCCTCTTGTTTTCCCTACTATTTATCCGCATGATGGAGGAGGAACTTGCAATGGCATTTCAGACCGAATATGAATTTATTCTTCCTAAAGGGTATGTAGACGAAGAAGGCACGTTGCACAAGCGCGGTGTCATGCGTTTGGCGACGGCAGCCGATGAGATTCTCCCGATGCGCGATCCGCGAGTTCAGTCGAATCCGGGTTATCTCTCGATCATTTTGCTGTCGCGGGTGATCACGCGTCTTGGTGATTTGAACATGATCGACACGCGCACAGTTGAGCGGTTTTTTACGGCCGATCTGGCGTTTTTGCAAAACTTCTACCGTCAGATTAATGAAGGAGATGGTGTACAGGTGAAGACAGCTTGCCCCAAATGCGATCATGAGTTTGACGTTGACATGGCTTTTCTTCCGGGAACGAGCGGAGCATAACCTTATATCCCGTCGACAAGATTTATGAGGAAGTAGGATTTATCGCTTACTATTTCCACTGGTCGCATGACGAGATCATGTCGATGGAGCACAAGGAGCGCCGCAGATGGTGTGATGAAATCTCGCGGATCAACCGCAATCTGAACGGGGAGAAGCCAAGCGATAACCCGTTTGATATATTTGGCGAGTTTTAAGGACATGAGGTGACTTCGAATGGCCCAGATCAAACCGCGCAATGTTGTCGCCGGCTTTCGGTTCAAAGTGGAACTGGACGGGATCCAGGTGGCCGGGTTCAGCGAAGTGACCGGCTTGCAGGCAGAGATTGAGTATGAAGAGTACCAGGAAGGCGGCGTGAACATTTTTGTCCACCGTTTTCCGAAACATACGAAGTACCCGGCGCTCGTATTGAAGCGCGGGGTGAGTAACGGGGACGAGCTTTGGAAATGGTTTCTCAACACGAGAGACGGCAAGATTCAGAAAAAAAGCGGTGCGGTGATCATGTATGACAAAAAGGATCACGAGTTATGCCGCTGGACGTTTGTCAATGCGTACCCGGTCAAATGGTCGGGGCCTGATCTGAATGCAACACAGAGCAATTTGGCGATCGAGACGATCGAACTTGTGCATCAGGGAATCAAGTTTATCAAAGGAAAGTGACAGCGATGAACGTGCTTCAACCGTTTGAACTGCAAACCACTTCTAGCAGCTTGTTGAACGCTGATTTTGCACAAGGGATTCTTGGGAAATATGGATTTTCCCATGATGATTACTTGGGCTTTTTACGACTGGTGTTTCGGGAACTTGAGCTGTTGGAAGCGGAAGAGGGCAGTCCGGAAATGGCCGAACTGCTGGCACAGCTGCGCGGGCAGATCGAAATGCTGCAGCGCGAAAGCAAGGCGACGACGCATACGGTTGAGACCCTGGGCAAGGGAGCATTTGCCACGCAAGTTCGAAACGAAATGAAGGTGTTGAAACACTCGGTTACCAACATGGTGACCGGGGGGATTCGGACGCCGATTCAAATTTTTTACACAGACAAGAAAGACAATGCATTCCCTTTATTATCAGTGCGCCAGCGACTGAAAACCCTGTTGGCACAAGCGCCTGTCCAAGCGGCACAACGCATGACCGCACTGTCTCAGACAGGGCAGTTGACCGTAGCCCTCGATCAAGCAGAGCGCAGTGCTTTCGAGGATGGAACTGTGCGCACGGTGAGAGAGATGCTACGGACGCTTTTGGAGCATCATCAGACGCTTCAAACGCGACTTGACCGCACGCAGTTAGAACCTTCGCGAGGCGATCAGGTGTTGCGAAGCTTTTCTACGCACCTGAGCCGTCACGTGCAAGTGTTGCAGCCGTATGTTGAGCTAAGTCAGCAGATGGTCAAGTACCGAGCGGTTATGAAAGAGGAGAGCAACCATGAGGCAAGCGCTGGCTTGCTTCATGATACAACTTACATGTACCAGGCCCATCCGGTGCGGGAGGCGCTGCGGATTGTGTCGCAGTCCCATCCTGATCTGCTGGATGTGCGGCCCTTTGCAACCTATTTTAGCAACCAACATCGGTTGAACCGCCAATTGGCGGGACATCTCATGATCACTGACCTGCTCGGGATGCCGATGCCTGTACCGCGCAAACTGGCGGACAAAAGCAGGCACCTACCTGCGCAAGCGGCAGCGAGTAAGCGAGTTGTGCTCGATGACGCTGAGTTTCCATGGCCGTTGCGGACGTTGCCGCGAGCCATACAATCACTGGTCACGACAGAGAGCACCATGTCGGCCAGCATCCAGCACCATTTACAGAGCCCGCTGCTCAAAGCGGTGCAGGCAACACAAGTGTCGCCGGAGCTTGGCACATCTGATCTTGCCCAAGACAGCCGACGGCTACAAAATCCTGCTGGTGCTGAATCTGGTGAAGTAAACGATCTGCAGAATCGGATCACCACCACCGAGCTCGCGCAAGTGCGTCGGGTGATCGACGAGTTTGGTACCACCAACTTGGTGCAAGTGGGCGATTTGGTCAACGAATTGGGTGCAAGCAACCTCGTATTAGTGAGCAAATTGGTCAATGAATTTGGTGCGACGAACTTCATGCGAGTGAGTGGGCTGGTCAGCGAATATGGTGCCACCAACCTCGTTCAAGTGAGCGAGCTGGTCCATGAATTTGGTACACGAAACCTCACTCGAGTGAGTGAGTTGGTGCATGAGCTTGGTGTGACCAAATTTGAACGCGTAAGCCAGTTGCTTCACGAAGCGGGTGCCGTTGAGCAAACCCAATTGACGCAGTTGATCGAGAAGATGGGCGATGCAAACCTTTCACTCGTAAGTCAGTTGGTGCAGCGATTTGGGACAACCAATCTTGGCTATGCGATACAGCAAGTCGATGAGCTGAGCAGTACAGATCTATCACATGTGAACCAACTGGTTCATGAATTTAGCACGACCGACTTCACAACGATCAATCAATTTGTTGCCCAGCTTCAATCTGTCGATCTGCTCGGCGTCGAGGAGATGTTGCAGAAACTTGCGACAACGGAAGTAACACAGCTCAATCAGTTGATCGACAGTCTTCGCACAACGAACCTGACCAGTGTGAATCACCTGATCAACACATTGAGCACCACCGATCTTGCCAAGTTGCAAGATGTAACACAAGCGCTGAGCGAGTTGGATATGATCCATGTCAACCAACAGATCCAACAGCTAGATCCCACGGAAGCAGCCTTGATGGGATCGTTTTTCGAAGCTGTACGCAGTACCAATCTTCCTCACGTACACGAACTGATCGATCATCTAAGCTCCGTTGACCTGTCGTACGCGATCCGTCTTGTCGAAACATTGCGCACGACCGATCTTGGTCAGGCGAGCAGACTGATCAACACGTTTCGCACAACTGATATCACCAGCGCGACGAAGGTGATCAACACGCTGTCCAAAGCAGAACTCACCAGCGTATCTGAAATGATCAACACGATCACCAGAGCCTATGCTGTCGATGAGATTGAGGCAACGGACATCGTGTATGCGACCAAGTTGACCTCTGCTACCGATGCCGTGGAGAACGAGTCGGCTACAGATGTGTCTTCCATGGTCAGACTGTTCGATGAAATGCAATCGACAGATGTCACAAAGTTGACCAAGCTGTTGCGGGAAGTGCGTACTGAAGAACTAACTCATGTGAGCAAATTGCTCGACGA